>NZ_JBITGN010000013.1:0-248475 GCF_044457245.1 Nocardia sp. NPDC050630 | reverse complement strand
CCCAGAGATCCAGATGTCCGCCGATCCGGAGAAATCATGTCCGCCAGCCCGGAGCCAAATGTCCGCCCAGCCGGATTATCACGTGTCCGCTAGCACGCACCGGGTTATCTGTCTCCGGCCGGGTGCTCGGAGCAGGTCGAATAGTAGTCAGCTTCGTACTCGACCGGTGGTCGGCGGCCGAGCCGGTGCATCAGTCTGGAGTGATTGAACCAGCTGACCCATTCGTGAGTGAGTAGCTCCACATCAGCCAACCGATGCAGAGGACCGCGCCGGAACGGCGAATCACCCCGCACCGCCTCGGTCTTGTAGAGCCCGATCGTGGTCTCGGCGAGCGCATTGTCGAAGGCGTCACCAACCGAGCCGATCGACGGCCGAAGACCCGAAAGCATCAGTGTCTCACCGAATTTCACAGATGTGTATTGCGACCCCGCGTCGCTGTGGTGAATCGTGGACCCGGCCCACGGACGTCCCTGACGCCGCCGCAACGCGGCGGCCTGCCGGATCGCCGACTCCACGAACGCGGTCTGTTTGCTGGTCGAACATTCCCAGCCCACTATCCGCCCTGCGTAGGCATCGACGACGAACGCGGTGTAAACGAACCCGCCACCGGCCAGACGCACGTAGGTGAAATCGGCGACGACCAGCAGATTCGGGGCAGGAACCCGAAAATTGCGGTCGACCAGGTCTGCCGCCCGCGTCCCTGCGGGATCGGCTTCGGTGGTGCGAATCGCTCTGCGCCGCACCACACCACGCCAGCCGTTGGCGCGCATCAAACGCTCCACCGTGCAGCGGGCCACCGGGATTCCCTGGCGTTGCAGGTGGCCCCACATCTTCTCCGCGCCGTAGAGCGATTCGGGTTTGCGGCGACCGTGCTCGTCGGGTTCGTAGTAGCCGGCCAGGATTTCGGTGATCGCGGTGTCCCACAGCGCCCGTTTCGACGGCGGCCGCGACAACCAGGCATGGAACGTTCTCGGGGCGATTTTGCAGCCGTGCGCGGTCAGCGCACGGCAGATCGGAGCGACCCCGAACCGAGCTCGATGCTCAGCGATGAACGCGCAGACTACTTCTGTCGCGGGTCGCTCGCCCGCGCGAAGAAACTTGTTGCCGCCGAGAGTATTTCGATCGTCTGCTCCAGCTCGGCGATCTTTCGTTTCTGCTCGCGGATGATCCGCTGCGCCTCGCTCGACACGCCATCGGCCTTGCCCTCATCGACCTCGGTCTGGCGGATCCACTTGCGCAGCGTCTCCGCGGTCATCCCCAACCGGGACGACACCGCCTTGATCGCCGCCCACTCGGTGGCGTAATCGTCGCGGTGATCGACGACCAGCCGCACAGCCTTGGCCTTGATCGTTTCGTCGTACTTCGATGGCATGATCTGCCCATCCTCTCAAGGTAAGAGGTGGGCACGAAACACGGGGCGATTCAGGGCCGTCGAAGTAGTTGGAGGCGTCGTTGGGGGCGTGGTGTTGTTGGCGTCGTTGTTGTTCGGCGGCGGTTTGGGTGGGGGTGAGTTGGGTGCGTCGGTGTTGTTCGGATTGCAGCTGGTCGAGTTCTTGCTGGTATTCGGCCTTCAGTGTGTCGGCATAGGTCGGCTCGGATGGTGTGGTGGGTGTTGGCTGGTGTCTCGGCTCGGTGATGGGTTGGGTCAGGATGTGTTCCCAGTCCTCGGTGGGGCCGGCGAGTAGGAGCGCGTCTCGTTGGGCGTTGCGTGCGGTGGTGTGCGCGGAGTTTCGGGCGTGGATGCGGTGCTGTTGTTCGGTTTGGAGGGTTGTGATCTGAGTGTGGAGCGCGCGGCGTTGACCACGTCGATAGGCCGGTGTGGTGTCGAGTGTGGTTCGGGCGT
Source organism: Nocardia sp. NPDC050630 (assembly GCF_044457245.1). Taxonomy (NCBI): domain Bacteria; kingdom Bacillati; phylum Actinomycetota; class Actinomycetes; order Mycobacteriales; family Nocardiaceae; genus Nocardia; species Nocardia sp. NPDC050630. The sequence goes on along the minus strand of NZ_JBITGN010000013.1, from coordinate 246,632 downwards.
GGTCGAGTTCGGTGGTGATGGCGTGGAGTGATTGTTCGGCCGCACGGAGTTCGTTGATGCTGCTCTGCGCATCACGGATAACCTGTTTGGCTGCCTGCTGATGGCGTGCGGCCGCCTCGGCGTCGCGTTCATCGTCGTCGGGGGCTGGGGTGTATGGGCCGTAGATGATTGCGTCGGTTTCGGCGAGGGCGATGTGTAGGTGCAGTTCGTCGATGTGTTGTTCGAGTTCGGCATCGGTGAGCATTCCCAGCGCGTCGAGGGTGGGTTCGGTGGCCGGTTCGACGTCGGGGGCATGGTCGACGGCTGCGGCACTGCGGGGCTGGGGCGGATCGGTGCTGGTCTGTTCGGTGGTGTGTTCGTCGAGAACTGTGTGCTCGTCGGCGGTCCGGGTTGGTCTATCGCGGTCGCTGATGTTGGGTGTGGGTTGGAGTTCCAGGCGTGACCAGAGTGCGGCGGCGGGCATTTCATCGGGGAGTGGTCGTAGGGCCGCGGCGTCGCTGAGGAGTGTTTCGATGTCGATTCCGGCGCGGTCGGCGTGGTCGATTTTGTCGGCGAGGGTCGGCCAGTAGGGGTCGCTGGTGATGCGTTCGTCGAGTTGTTTGGCCAGTGGTGACCATCGGTTGACGGGGAGATGGATGTCGCCGATCGCGTCGATGACGCGGGCATCGAGCAGCTGCTGGTGTTCGCGTTCGAGCGCGGGATAGCGTGGTGGTCCGGTTGGGCGTAGGTCGCGGTCGTCGATGTGTAGGGACGCCCGCCAGACTGCGAGCTCGGCGAGTAGTTGGCGGTCGCTACCGATGAGTGGCCGCGCCCAATGCGGTGCGGTTGTCGAGGACCAGGTAGCGGTGTCGGTGCGGATCTGGTCGGCGAGGTCGGTCACGATCTGTGCTCGGGCGGACAGCTGACCGGAGTCGATGTCGTTGAGTGCGTGGGGTAGTCCGCATGTCCACGGCAGCGGCCCGGCACCACACGAATGTGTGCCCGTTGGATCCAGTCGCCAATCCAGAACTGCGGCAGCATCATCGGCGGTATCGAGTTCCCGGCTCGCGGCGGCGGTGTGCAGTGCGGCGATCGGATCGCGACCGGTCAGTGCGATTGTGGCCAGGTGCTGGCGCAGTATCGGGTAGGCGGGGGCGTCGGTGAGCCCGGTATGCAATGCTTCCGCGGCGGTGTCGAGCTGCGTGAGCGCGTCTGGGCCGAGGGCATGTTCGGCGGCGAGGCCGATCGCGTCGAGATAGATATCGACCGCGCGGCCGATCCGGCGGTAGGGATCGAGCGCGTCCCGTAGTTCGGTGTGCGCGGATTTCTGTGCGTCGTCGCGGCTGAGGATGCGCAGCAGTACCTCCACCGCGGTGCGCGGAAATACTGCTGGTTCGGTGAAGAAAGAACCTTCGCTGGCGTCCAATGTTGTTGGTAGGTAGCAGTGGTTTGCGTGCACGCCGCGAGTCATCGCGACGTAGAACTGCGCGCGGCTTTGGTATCCGGTGAGCGCGACGTGACACGTATCGGCGGTGATGCCTTGCGCGGAATCGATCGTTGTCGCGTACCCGAGGCGCACATGTGCGGTCACATATTGCGGCGGAAGTGTGACGGTATGGCCGAGTTCGCGACGCGAACGCAGGCGCGTGACGGTCAGACTTCCGTCGTCGTGAACGTGGGAAACTATCCACCGGTTACGTTGCGAACCCAATCACCATCGGCAAGACGCAGTCGTGGATCGTTGCGGCGGGTGGCGATCGTGTCACCGACCGATGCGCACAGACCATCGGCCAGTGCGCATTCCGACCCGAGCGAGGTACCGGCGCGGGCGATTCGATCGGCGCGGGCGCGTTGGTTGAGTTCGCGCACGATGTCGTGGGTGGGGGCGAGCATGATGGTGTCGCGGCCGCTCGAGTGGTCGGCGATCCATCCGATGTAGGCGTCGTCGTGGGTGGTGGCGTGGCTGCCGGAGTGGATGCGACGGTGGTCGAGATAGAAGCCGAGTGCGGCGGGATCGCCTTCGCGGAGAAACAGACTGGCGGATGCTTCGGCTGGGGAGGTGAAGCGGACGACGTGGTCGAGGGTGAGGTTGTGGGTGTTGGTGGCGTCGTTCATGTCGGTGTGGGCGCCGCCGGCTTCGATCGAGGGCAGCTGCTTCGGGTCACCGAGGCAGCGGATCGTCGCGTCCCGAGTAGCTAGGAACTGCAGCAGGCGTAGGCGTTTGAGGTTCCCGACTTTGACGTGTTCGTCGATGATCACCAATGTGTTCTGGTCGATCTGCAATACCATTGCGGCAGTGACCGGTTCGGGTCGCTGTCCCGGGTTTCGGGGGTGCGGCGTGTGAGGACGTCGAGGAGCTTGTCGATGGTCTCGACGCGTGCGCCGATCGACTCACCCAACACCGAGGCGGCCGCGGCGGTGGGAGCGAGTCCGAGGACGGTGCCGCCGCTGGTGTGCCATGCGTCGGTGAGCACGCGCATGGCCGTTGTCTTCCCGGAACCGGCGGGTGCGTCGACGGTGCGTATGCGCAGATCTGAGGTGGCGAAGCCCTCGACGACCGCGATCTGACCGGCGTTGAGTGGCCTGTCCGGATTCGCGCTGTTATAGGCATGAACCGCTTGCGTGACAACAGGTTTCGGCAATTGACGGCCACCGGGCTGCACCGCCAGGTCGATCAACTGCTGTTCGGCGCTCAATACTTGCGCGGAGGTATAGATCTGGGAGCCTGCGGTGGTGTATACGCTGGAGCCGTCGCGACGGGCGAACATCACCGACACCGCGCGCAGTCGCGGTTGATCGGTGATGTCGGGATCACCGCGAGCGATGGCCGATGTCGGTGACAATGCCTGCGCCACTACCGCTTCGGCGACGCGTTCGCAGTCCTCGAGGCGTATCTGGCCACGGAGTTGGCGTTCGGTTTCGCTGCGGATGTGGTGGCGTTGCCAGGTCGATCGCTGTGCTGAGATCGTCTCGAGGACGTAGTCGGCGGTGCGTTCGATCCATGCGGCATCGGCCACTGGGCGCGCGCGGTGCGGTGGGTGCAGCACTGTGGAGACCATGCGTGCCAACGCTTCCTGGCTGCCCAGCAGTGTGACGGCCTGGGTTCGCCAGTCGGCGCGCTGTTCGGAGAGTGTGCGTAGTTGTTGCTTGTCTGAGCGGGTTTCCAGCGTTGCGCGGTCCATCAATCCGAACAGCTCCGTGGGTATGGGTTCGCGTCCCCACTTGCGTTGGAAGGCTGTGGTGAGTTGCCCGAGTCGCTGGGTGATCTCCGCGTCGCGCTGGGACCAGAACTGGTTCAACCGTTCAGGGATGCCGACGATTTCACGGATCCGACGTTTCGACGGGTCCACACCGGGACGTTCGGCGAACTCGACACCGACCATTTCTTCGAGATGTATCTCCAAACGAGTGTTGTAGATCTCGGAGACAGTGACGATCGCCTGGTACCCCATCGCACCGTCCAGGGTGCGCCACCGTCCATCGGTGGTGCGGACACGGTTGGCGATAAGTACATGCGTGTGCAGGTCAGGGTCACCGGCCCGGCTTTCCCGATGCGCGAACCGGGCCGCGACCAAGCCATCGACATCCACTTGGCGGACACCGTTGCGGCCCAGCCGCGTGTACGTTGCGTTGTGCTCCAACCAGCGCAGCGCGTCATCGACGGCAGCATGGTGGGCGGCCTCGACCTTCTCCGCGACCTCTCGAGGGGCGACCGCCCATAGCGTCGAGACGCTCTTAACCGGACTGAAGGTGATGTCGAAACCGGCGACGGCTGTCGTCTGTGGTCGTGAGCTGCGTGCCACCCACCCCGACAATTCACGTACATCTATGGGTGCGCGACCGTAGTGTTCGGTGAACATTTTCGTCGCGATTGTGCTGCGAATCTGCGCGCGTTCGTCATCGGAAATAGCTTCATTAGGGTCCGACCCGCGCGCGATATTGTGTGCTTCGTAGGCTTGCGCGCACCGTTTCCGGAATTCATTGACATCAAAATAGACGCGGAAAGGATGCCCCAACCGTGACGCATTATCGGCTGCGCGCTCGGCGTCTTTGAGTTTGGCGCCTTTGTCCTGGCGAGTCCCCGATATCGAGTCCGCCCGGAGATAGAGCCGGGTGGTATTCGATCCAGGTTTAGTTGATGTCGCAGGCCACGGGGTGGTGGGTGTGGCTGCAGCGGGCAGCGTACTCGGCCGGGGTGAGATAGCCCAGTGCCGAGTGACGGTGCCGATGGTTGTGCTCGGTCTTGAAGTCGCCGATGACCACCCGGGCCTCGAGCAGGCTCGTCCAGTGGTTGCGGTTGAGGCACTCGGCGCGCAGCCGCCGGTTGAACGACTCGATGTAGCCGTTGTTCCACGGAGTCCCGGGCGGAATATAGGAGATACCCACTCGGTCGGCGCAGAACTGTTGCAGCGCTGCCGAAATCATCTCTGGCCCGTTGTCCATGCGCAGCACCATCGGTGGGCCGCCGCGGACGGTGAACACCTTCTCCAGCTCGGTCACGAGCTTCTCGGCGGTGATCGAGCGTTCCACCAGGTGCAGCAGCGACTCGCGGGTGTGCTCATCGATCATCGACGCGATCTTCACCGCCTTGCCGTCGACGGTCGAATCAAACTGGAAATCCAACGCCCACACCACTTTCGGTGCGTCGGCGTCGATCCTGGGCACCGAGGAGGCGCCGGCCCGCTTGCGTGGTGAGTGCGCCCGCACCTGCAGACCCTCCTCTTTCCACAACCGGTGCACCTTCTTCTTGTTCACCTCCCGGCCGTCGTCGTGGCGCAGCGCCGCCCAGGCACGACGGAACCCATGGCCGGGATGTTTCGTGGCATAGGCGCGCAGCCAGGCCCGCAGATCAGTGTCCGGATCGGCCGGGGTCGCCGCGACCGGGACACGCCGATAGGTGGCTCGGGCGAGCCCAACAACCTTGCACGCGAACCGTTCCGACAGACTCTGAACTTCTCTGAGCATGTCCACGGCGCGACGCTTGGCAGCCGGGCCTAGAATTTTCCCTTCGCGATCTCCCGCAACGCGTCCTTCTCCAACTCCGCATCGGCCAGCAGCCGCTTCAACCGCGCATTCTGCTCCCGCAACTCCTTGAGCTCCTTAGCGGCGTCGGTGTCCATGCCACCGAACTGGCGGCGCCAGTTGTACAGCGTCGCCGCCGACACACCCAGCTCGGCGGCGATCTGTTCGCCGGTCTTGCCTTCCGTGGCCAACTCATCGGCGCGGCGCAGCTTGCGCACGATGTCCTCCGCGGAATGCCGCTTGCGACCAGCCATGATGTTCATCGTCCCTTCCAGCCCTAACCAGGGCCAACAGGACTCTAATACCGAGCGGTCTCATTCATCGGGGACGGGCCAGTCCATCTCCTCGTTGAACACGCGGTCTTCGATCTGGTCGGCGTTCGGGTGACGACCCAACCCGTACAGGGCTTTCATCTGTTCTTCAGTTACCTCGTCGCCGGGCTGAATCCCCAACGCGACCAAGCCTGCACCGTGCCAGCGCCCCGGTGACTCACCACGCGTCGAGTAGTAGTCGGCCAGGCTGGACCGGCCGCGAGCCGATGCATCATTCGCGGCGACATTGCGGAGGTAGTAGAGGTAGCCGTTTCCAGCGACAACCTTATGAAGTGTCGCGGTCATACCTCCAGGAAGCACGACATCTGCTATAAAAGCTAGGGTTGAAGCGCGCCTATTTAGTGGCAAATCTGCCAAAATCCCTGGTCGTTATCTAATCGTTATCTTCGATGCAAAAGGTCTGCCTGTTGTAATTGAGTGTGGAGGGGAATTTGAGGGTGTGTGGATATTTATTCTGTTTAGGGATTGGTTGCGGTGTTTGGGGTAGTTTGCGGGGAGGGGTGGATATGTGTTGTGGATTCTGGGCATGGGCCCGCTGTGGCGGGCAGAGTGCATGCCCGTGTCGAGCTCGAGTGTGGTCCGAGGCGGCGTTGCCGTCGATCGGGGAGTTCGAGATCGCCGGTGTTGATGCCGAATCCGGCGAGCAGCGGTTCGCGTTGACCGATGCGTGCGCGGTGCTGTTCGAGGATTGTCGGCCGGTGTGGGGTTCCCTCCTACAAGGGCAGCGCAATCATGTGGGCCCTTGGTGGACGGTCACGACCGGAAGCCTGGTCGGGTACGAGTCGTGGTTGGAGCGGGCCCGCTTCGCCGGCGCCGCCTGGTTCGCCCAGCACCGCTGCGGCGGCGACGCCATGCTCCACCACCGCAGCCTCGCACCAGTCATCCTCCGCGACTGGGCGCAACCCAACATCCTGTTCGAAAGCGCGATCTCGGCGACGGCCACAGTCCACTAGGTCGGCATCGACCGCGGCATACGCGCGACCGGCTTTGCGGTTCGATCGTTCGACTTCACCCGGCCGCACCCCGCACCAACGGATTACCTCGACACCGCCACCCGCTCCCTGGCTGGAACGAGCCGAACCACACCAGCAATCGACACCGCGGCCGTGGTCGGGCAGCGAATGCCCTACTTCACTCCCAGCCCACGCCGCCGACGACAGCTCAAATTCCGCTGAAGACGTGACAGCTGTGTCACCTCACTGTCGAGGATGCCTCAATGGTCCAGCTGAGGTCGTGGCTGGAGAGGGTTTCGAGGAAGTCTGCGGGATCGAATGCCTGCGCCGGGGTGAGTACTCCGGCGGCAGCGTCGCCTGCTGCCAATCGCCGGGCTGCTTCGACCGCGGCGACGGCGGTTGTTCCGTAGGTGTCTCGGCCTCGGATGACTCCCCGTGTCTGCTGACCCTGGTGGTCCACGGCGTCGAGCAGGTAGGTGAATTGCTGCTCGGCGCGGTCGTGCTCGGTCGGGCCTGCGGGAAGCCCTGCGATCAGTTCCGGCGTGATGGGTGTTTCGAGGCTGGCCTTCAAGGTTGCCTCCAGCAGGCTTTCGACATGCTCGACCTGCACGTGCCGGGGAATGGTGACTACCTCGCACGTCGGCAGCGCCGCCATCGCGACGGACTCGCCGTCGGGCAATGCGATTCTCTCGCGCCGGGCCGGGATCCCGCTGCGCCAGGCACCGTTGTCATATGTCAGCCCGCCTGAGCGCATCGCGTCCATCGTCGCCAACGCCGAGCGCAGCGATCCACGTGAAAGACCGGCAGCACCGGTGATGAAGTGGCTGACAGTGATCTCCGCCAGCGGCCCGGTCTGCTCGGCGATCAGGTGCGCAAGCAGGTCGCCCGGCAGGCAGCCGTCGTTGACTGCCGGCACTACCGTGACACCCGCACGCCCGGCGTCGCCGCCGAAGGAATCGAAAACGCCCTTCACAAACAGTTGCTCGCCCGCGGTGTCGACGTAATGGGCGCCGGCGGCGATCGCAGCATCGACTATCACCGCGCCGGAGGTGGTGAATGGTCCCGCACAGTTGATGACGACATCGCTACCCGCCAAAGCAGCAACGAGAGCGGCGCGGTCGTCGAGACCGGCCACCCGGCGATCGGCGTCGGGAATTCCGACCTCGGCGGCGGCGGATTCCAGCCGCGTGTGATCTCGACCGACGAGCCGGACCTCTACGCCATGGCGGGACAACTCGGCAAGGGTGAGCTTGCCCTGATAGCCGGTTGCGCCGTAGACGGTGATGAGCATGTCAACTCCTGTGGCTTACGATTCCGCTGCATGATCAGCAGCAATACGAACCTAAAGCCACCCCTCCGCGACGTTCAATACGTCAGAATCCAAGATTTATACGAATCTGTCTCGATCAAATCTTGATTTGATAGTTTTGATGTCGTGGATCCTCTTTCTGACGTGGTGGCCGCGATGCGGATCGGCGAGCCTCATTCGGGCCGGGTCAGCCATCACCCGCCGTTCGGCTGGCAGTTTCCCGCCTTCGATGCCGCAGGATTCCATGTGGTCCTGGCAGGCACCTGCTGGTTCCTGCCCCCCGCCGCCGACCCGATCGCGCTGCGGCCGGGCGACATCGTCCTGCTCCCAGGAGGATGCACCCATGCCCTGGCCGACGATCCGGCCACGCCACTACGTCCTGCTGCTACATCGCTGCGCCGGGTGAACCCGCGACCGTCCCGACCGGACACCGCATCCACACCACGACCGGAGACTGTGCTGCTATGTGGTGCCTACCTTCTCGATCGAAGCCGGTCACACCCGATGCTCGCCGATCTGCCCGAGGTCATCCACCTGCCCGCCCCGGAAACTCGCCACACCCCGGTCGGCGCGATCATCGATCTCCTCGATAGCGAACTCGCCGCCGATGAGCCCGGACACGATGCCATGCTCCGCTCGCTGCTGGATGCGCTACTGCTACACATCCTGCGCCGCTGGCTCGACCGCCAAACCGACACCGGGTGGTCAGCCGCGCTACACGACCCAGCCATCGCCGCAGCGCTCTCAGCGATCCACGGCTCGCCCGGGCACGGCTGGACCGTCGCCGAACTCGCCGTGCACGCCGGGGTTTCGCGGGCCAGCTTCGCCCGCCGATTCACCGACCTGATCGGCCAGCCACCCATCGCCTACCTCACCTGGTGGCGCATGACCCTCGCGGCTCGGCAACTGCGCGATACCGACACCCCACTGACCGTCATCGCCCGAGACGCCGGCTACGCATCCGAATTCGCGTTCGCCCACGCGTTCAAAAACGAATTCGGCCAGCCACCAGGCCAATTCCGAAAGACGAACCGGTCGAACCCGATCCCTGGCTGGAACGAACCGAACCGCGACAACAAGCCAAGCCGAGGCGGTGGTCAGTCTGCGAACGGCCCTACTTCACGCGCCGCCCGCGTCGACAGCGTAAGTCCTGAGACACGGACCGAGCGGATGACGCCGGACGGCGGCGACGGCAAGCACACGGACCAGAAGTTCACACATTCCGCAACCTAGGTCTGGACAATCGGATCCACCGAAACGGCATCCAAGATTTCGGATCGCAGGTCAGCGAGTTCACCCACCGCACTATTCATTCGGAACGGACATGGATATTTGGTTTGTTTAGGGATTGGTTGCGGTGTGCGGGGGTGGTTGCGGAGTTCGGACATAGGTTGCGGGTTCTGGGGGCACAAAGGACCGCTGTGGCGGGCAGGCTGCGTGCTCGTGCAGAGGCTGAGCGTGGTCGGCGACGGCGCACCGCCGCCGGTCGAGGGCTCGACGTCGCCTTGTCGATGCCGAGTTCGGTGGGCCGCGGTCTGCGCTGGTGCCGTTGGAGTAGTGTCTGCAGCCGGGGGCTGGGACACCTGTTGTGTGAGATCTGTTCGGAACCTCATAGAGTCGCGAGATCTCTCGAACTTCAGGAGTCATATGAACGTGACGACAGTCCTGACCCTGGCCGTCGGTCTTCTTTTCCTTGTGACTGGCGCGGTGAAGCTCATCGGGTTACGACAATCGCTCGAGATCCGTGATCGCCTGCGCATCTCTCCTGTTCTGTGGCGTCTGACAGGGGCGCTAGAGGTGGCCGGAGCCCTGGGCGCAGGGCTCGGCATTTACTTCAGACCGGTGGGGATAGCCGCGATCGTCGGCCTGGCTGCCCTGATGATAGGAGCAATCATGGCCCGACTCCGGGTTCGCGACGCCGTCTCGGCGGTGACGATGGATGTGGTCGTACTCGGCTTCGTCGCAGCTACATTGGCCCTCACCGTTGTTGCCTGAATCTTCCTCGACGGAGCGAGAAGCCGAGGATTCAGGGCCAGACCAGACGGGCGAAGGTGGGATGCAGTACCCGGTTGCCCAAATCCGCAAAGTAGGTCCGAACGCGCGGGCAGCCCAACTGTCCGCACAACCTTTCGGGCCCCAGGTCAGCCAGTCGCTGTCCGCAAGGTTGAACCGGAACGGACAGATATGTCCTGTCCGGGTCTAGGTTTCGGTGTTCGGGGTTAATTTTCGTGGGTGGTTGCGGAGTTCGAACATAGCTTTCGGGTTCTGGAGACGGGGGATGGGGTTGGCCGGCCCATTGCCCGCTCATGTCGGGGATGAGTGTGGCGCCCGGCGATGCGTCAGCGCCGCCCCACGACGACTCGACGTCCGGGCGGCAAGGAAGTGGCCCTGCGGCCAACGCGCTCGAGTTGACGGTGGTCGAACGCGTGCGCATCACTGCACCATTCTCCGGCTCGACGCCCACAGCCGTGTAGGTCGGCAATTTGACGAAGCTCAACCAAGCGTGCACACTGCTCTCATTAGAGAGCGACGCTCTCGATGAGTCGCGGGAGACGGACATGCAGGAAGTCTGGAAATGGGCCAACCTCACGCTGGCATTCGGGATGGAGTTGGTCGCGCTCGGGGCGCTGGGACTGTGGGGCTGGAAGACCGCCACTGCGACTCCAGTCAAGCTCGTGTTGGCTGTGGGCGTGCCACTCCTCGCGGCGCTGGCCTGGGGCCTCTTCGCGGCGCCGCATGCGACATTCGACAACCCACTGCTCGCGGTCGTCACCAAGGTCGTGGTTTTCGGCAGCGCTGCGGTCGGACTGTGGGCCGTGAGCTACCGAGCAGTCGCGGTCGTCTTCGTCGCCGTCCTGGTAGCGAATCTGCTGGCAATCAGGTTTGGGCACCTGACCTCGTGAGCACGCCGCGAGTTCAGGAGATCTTTGCGCGAGGGGGTGCGGTGACAAGTGCGGAACCCAAGCCTCGCCGCTCCGCCAGCGCCGTCGACGATGCCGATCATGTGTCGAACAGCTGGATGTGGACGTAGCGGCTCGACGCGTCCCGCTCGTCCACGATGACGATCCGGTTGATCGACTTTCCATCAGGGCGTCGGTAGAGGTCCTGGGCCTTCAGGGTCGACGGTGAAGTCTCCAGGGAAGGCCCCGCGATGGCGGTCTGGGCCATGCCGAAGACTTTGGTCAGCGGCGCGGAGAATTTCGATGTGGTCAGCAGCAGGGTAAGACCCTGGGGATCGGCCGATAGCGCGAGCTGGTAGAGCGTGTCGATACCGCGTTCGGATCGGGCGCCGAGCAGGGAGACATTCTCCGGGATGACGATTCCGCCGAATTCGGAAGCCGCCCTGGCGATGTCGGTGTCGCTCGCGGCCTGGGTCGACTGCGACCGTCGGCCGCCGTTAGGTGTTTCGCTGCTGCAGCCGGTCATGCCGACCGTCACGGCCATGAGGCCGGCGACGACACAGGCCAGCGTCACCTGCCGGATTCCAGGCGTTGGGTACCTCATCGGGTGGGATCACTCCTCTCGTCGTCGCGGCCGCCGGGCGCACCTGGCAGGTTCACCGGTCCGTTCGACGGTACTGTCCCCTCGTACCGCCGAACCTCGCTGGATCCTGCGATGTCGTACTCCCGCGCCAGGCTCGCCGTGTGTAGCGCTCCCAATGCGCTTGTCCGAGACAGTGATACCGGCGATTTCGGTGCTCTTGTCACCGTCCCAGTTGTAGCGGTCGTGCACGTGCAGTTTGTACTCGGCGGTGATGCTCGGCTGGGCACCGTCGGCCGGTTTGTGCACTGTCATCGGGCTCGAAATCATCGGGGAAGGAGTCGAAACCGCCGAAGCCGCACGGACCTTGCTCGATCTCGGCTGTCACCGCGCCCAAGGATTCCTGATCACGAGACCGCTGCCCGCCGAGGAGATCGAAGCACACCTGAACACGATGCAAATCCCGTTCAACCTCGAACACCGCCCGAAGCGGTAGCTCCGAATGACGGAGTGACGATACACACCGAGCACGGTGTTGGCCTTTGTCGTTCGCCACGTATTGTCGGCCGCCATTGTGTGGGTCCGCGAGGTTCTGAAACAGCGCAATCGAACCGACGAGCCGACCAACCTTACGGCTGTGGTGGAGGAAGGCGAGGCGAATGCCGGCACCGAGCTCGACTGTGTTCCGGTTGCGGCGGAATCCGGCTGCACGGGCGGGGACGTTCCGCGGCAGCGCGGGTTGTCGAGGGAGAACTGTGCGAGGCGATCGACCACCATGCCTACCGTCTCAGTGTGCAGGTCGGCAGACTCATACGCCGGTTGGCTTCTCCGCAGTCTGCTGTGCGGGTCATGGTCTTCCGAAGCCGATGATCTGGATTTCGGTGCTTCGATAGCAGATCGCCACGACCGCGCCTGGTACTGCCAGTGGCGCAGTAGTTGTCGGTTGCCTGGTCCGGCATGCTGCGAGTTTCTCTCAGTGGGTCCGCCGCTGACTACCGCACCGGAACAGGTCATTCAGCGACTTCGGCTGACGGGCAAGGGAACCTCGCACTGATCAGTACAACACCGTGTGGTTGAGCGAGCCGGGTCGGAGGTGGTGTTGCGTCGCGTGACGCAGCGAGGTTGACACCTATTGGGATGATCGTTACGTTCCAGCCATGAGTGATGGGGGAGCTCCAGCCTTCGGCGCAGGCATTTCCGTTGTGCCGGAAAAGGTTAGGGCGGTCGGCCAGTACACCTACGAGCTAGCGGAAGCCTTGCAGTCCGCACTGCGGTCCGCAGCTCAGGACGTCGCCTCTCTGCTCGACGGGAGCTGGTCCGGCGGCGCGGCGACCGACTTCTCTGACGGGTGGTCCGAGGTCTGCGATGGGGGAGGTCAGATCATCACGGCGTTGCAGGAGATGGCTGAAAAGCTTGGCGTTTCCGCCCAAACCTACGAAAGCGCCGACTGGTCCAACGCATCAGCGTTGAACACCTCGGTATCCGGTCTGGAACTGCCGTGAGCGAGTTCACCGTCGATGTCGACCACTTGGACCAGATCGTCGCCAGGCTGTTCGCCCTGGCCGGATTTATCGGTGATCACCTTGACGACATCGACGACAAGGTAGCGACACTCACCGGCACGGGCTGGGAAAGTGTTGCAGCCCAAGCATATTTCGACGCCCACACGAAATGGGCCACAGCGGCACGGGAATTCGCTGAGGGCGTCCGCGACATGAGCGACGCCGCTCGTAAGGCGCACGCGAAGTACGTCAACGCTGCCGAGGTCAACAAGCAGATGCTCAACGGCGGGTAACGCCCGTGGGAGCGTGGACCATCGACTCCGGCGTCTACTTCGATGCGGCCAAGAAATGCCAGCTTCTCGCCGGCGACATCTCTCTCGCACTGGGTCCGTTGCTGTCCAAGTTGGTCCATGAGTGCGGCGGAATGGCCGGCAACCACGAGAAGTCCGCAGCATGGATCAACGCTTACGACCAGTACGCCAGCGACATCGTCAAATTGACAGCGGCCCTGGCGAACGCACTACAGCGATACGGCGATGTGCTTGCCGCCACCGGCTACAACTGGTGGCAGTCTAACCGCTCCACCACTAGCGGCACCGAACCGACACGTCCAACAGAGTCCGAACTGCTGTACGACACTGGGATGGACCTCCCCGCTACTGCCAAGGGAGACAACGGAGCCGGGATCGACAGCCCGATCACGGGCCTACTCGAGAAGGTCGGCAAGATCCCCAACGGGGACCTCACCAAGTCGCACACTGCCGCAGAGGCGTGGAAAACGTTCTCCGAGCACACGACTATCACCGGGGCCGCGGAGCGGATCAAGGGTGTCAATGCCAAGTTCACCGGCAGCACCGACCCGAACATCATTGCGATCGAAGAGAAACTGTCAACGCTGCAGAAGGCCGCGGAACTGTTGGCTCAGGCGGCGAAAGCGTTATACGGGCCGGTCCAGGGACATTACGAGGCTCTCGACAAGATGCGCTCCGATATCCAGAAGGCTGTCTCCGACGCCAACAAGGAGCTCGCCGCATCGCTCGTTGTCACAATCGCGGTCGTCGGTGTCCTGGCCGTCGTAACTGGTGGTGCTGCCGCTGGGCCTGCCGCCGCTGGTGGCGCCGCGGTGACCACAGAAGTCGTCACGGCGGCGGCGGCGGTTATCCGCACTGCTGTTCATGCCAGTGACCTCATCCACATCTACGAAGCGGTCACCTCCGTCAGTTCTGCTGGCTCGGGCGTGTTCTCAGCCATCCCCGACCTGTCCCAGGGCGGTACCAAAGCAGCCCTGGAGGGCATCGCGGCAATGACCGTCAAGCTGACCGATGGTGGCAGTAGCGGGAACCAATGGGACAAGGTGGAGGGGGCGAAGCCGAACCCGGCGAACATTACTATTTCTCAAAAACGGCGGATTCATATCCTCGACGGCGACGGGAGCGACGACATCAACGGTGGTGGGCACGCGCCCGGGACTGGAATGCCCAATAAGACCGAGTTCCCCGACACCGATGACTGGGAAGACGACAAAATCATCGACCGAATAGTCGACGTCGCGAAGAACCCGGACCAGCCGCCAGTCCTCCAGGACAACGGCAACTGGAAGGTCAACGGCACCCGCAACGGCGTCCAGATCGAAGTCATCGTCGCTCCCGACGGCTCAGTCGTGACCGGCTACCCGACCGGCGGTGACGGGGTAGTCAGGAACGACGCGAATGGCAACCCGATCAAATAGGCTAGGAGAGCGATGAATCCGGACAGGGCGGCACGAGAAGCGCGAAAACGTCAGCGAGACCCACAAGCCATCGAAGCCCGTAACCGTCGGCTCAACAAGATGAGCAAGGACTCGCGAGACCTCCTCGAGAGCGTCGCCGACCGCCTGCCTTCTGACCTGGTCGAAAGCTACCGGACCTATAGCAACGTGGGTGAGTGGGCGATGCTCGTCGACGTGCTGTGCGCCAGTCTCATCAAACGCCGGATCCCGGTCACTGAAGCGGAACGCGATGCCGTGGCAAACGTGCTCGGCCAGTTCAATCCCCCAGTAGAGGGATACCGCTACCTCAACGACCCCCAAGGCGTGCTTTCTGAGCTCAACGTGGTCACTGCGTAAAATTCTCGGGATCCGATTCGGATGGAACTGGACAACGGACCACCCTCATGATCATCAAGTACGCCCGGATGCCGTATGGGAGCGAAGAGCGGCGGCACCGAGTGGATGAACGAGCTTCCTGTCCGCTACAGGGACGGGGAGCGGGGATTCGACCGACGGATCATGCAGGATCTCGCCGCAGTCGGTGTTCCCTGCTACGCGCTGGGTGATTTATCCAACGGCGCCGGACGATCCCGCAGGACATCCCGATATTCATCGACTGGGTGGCCAATCTCGAGACTAGGATCCTGGGGCCGGAAAACCGAGCACCGCTCCTCGATTCGGTCCGGACTCATCCGCAATCTGATCGACCCCGCCGCCCGCGGCAACGAGGAGGCGATCGATCTGCTGATCGCTCAGGTCCGTCACCGGCCACCGATTCCGGAGCGGATGCAGACCTGGGCTTGTGACGCTTTGCGTCTGATCGCGGGGTCGAAAAACTTCGTACAGATTGCGAAACTACTCGAGGAATTGCCGGAGGGGACCGCCATTATCCCGCTGGTCGAGTACCTCGGCAAGGTCAAGACACCCGAATCCCGCGATATCGCGTTGAAATACCTCGACGGGCCTGCGCGTGGAAAAGCGATCAATGCGCTGGTTCAGATGAAAGCCACTGGCGTTCGGCACTTGATCGAACCGCTCGTCCATGACCGAGCTCCCGCTGTGCGCAAACAGGCTCAGCGCGCGCTGGAGAAGCTGTCATCGTGACCGGGTAGCGCCGCGCGTCAACGCGTCGGAATCGACTGGCAGAGTGGGGCCTGTCCAGTGGGCGATTACCCCAAGCGCTACCGAACATCGTTGCCCAGACATTGTTTAGACGCAGGCTAGTCGGAACATATTCTGCGCCTGTGGGTTTGGTCATTGCCGGTTTCCGGTCGTGTGCCCGCGCCAGGTCCGTAGCAGCGTGCGGTGGTTGCGCCGGCGGAGGTGTTGTCGTTGCTCAGGACCATGAGCACGATGACAGTTATCAGCGGATAAGTGCCAGCGCTGCCAGTCGAAGGCGGCGCTCCGATTGTGAGGTTGCGCCGGAATCCGGCTGCATGGGCGGGGGCCGTTCCAAGTGGCCGCCCAGCGGATCCAGTACGACTCCGTGAGTGAGGTCGTCGTCCGAATATCTGCACACCACCGTCTATGAGCCCTTGGCCGGGGTCCTGCGGCGCTCGGCAGCGGCGCCGGCACAGGTACGCCACTGGGCCGGGGGTGGCCGGTTTGTCCGGTGCCAGGGTGTCGGTGTCGATCGTCGCGTTGTATTCGGCAACGGCGGGGGGTAGCGGATCTGGCGTTCGTCGCGCCGCGGGCCGGGGCACGGTGGTCCGGCTCGGGCCGGGCTGTGCACACTGCCGTGGCTGGGGTTCGTCCCGGAAGAGGTGACTGGGGCGCCGCCACGGTCGCCCTGGTCAGAAAACGGCGGGCCGAACGGCCCGCCGTTCTGGGCTCGGCGCTGATTGCGGCTCAGTTGCCGGGGTTGGCGTCGCGGTCGTGGCTGGTGGGGTGGCCGTCCTTGTCGTACCACTGGCCGTTCGCGTCGCGGGTCCAGCCTTCGAATTCGGTGCCGATCAGGCTGTCGACTCCCCAGCGTTCCCCCAGGCCGAGTGAGGGGGATCGTGCGGGTTCGGGCGGGGCATTGCGGCGTTTCTCATTGAATGCGGCGAGCATCTCGTCAGCGCGCGCCAGTTCTTCATCAGAAGGGATCAAGCCTCGTGCTTTCGTTTCCTCGCGACTGTAGAAGGTGAAGCGGCTGACTTTTTCCGAGCCCGGTTCCGGCATGGGTGTATCTCCTACAGTTCCTCGTCGAACGGGTACCTGTCGCGTAACGCGGACCGGTCGCCGACAAAGTAGTTCAGGACGAGGTCATCGGCGACTTGGACCAGCACATCGCGACCTTCCACCACGGATGCCCACTCCATCGGCAGGCCGGACACACCATGAGCTGCGCCGATCAGGTTGCCGGCGACCGCACCGGTGGAATCGGAGTCACCGGAATGATTCACCGACAACAGCAGCGCTGCCCGCACATCGCCGGTCCGGACGGCGTGCAGGGCGCAGTACACCGCGATGGCCAGGCACTCTTCGGCGATCCACCCCGCGCCGACCTGCTCAACCTTTTCAGCGGTCGCCACGCCCTCGGACAGCTCGACAGCTCGGGTCAGTGCCGCCACGGTTTCCGCACCTGCGGGAAACGCAGCGAGCTGAGTAATGGTCTGCTGCACAGCAATCGGCAGTTCGACACCGCCCACAACACGATCAATTAGTGCCGCGAACGCACCCGCGGCCAGATATCCCGTGGGATGCCCGTGAGTCAGCTGCGCGCTGCGAGCGGCCGTGGTGAATGCGAGGTCTGGGCCCGCCCCGGCCAGTCCGAACGGTGCCGACCGCATCACGGTGCCGCAACCTTTCGAGCCCGGATTCACGGGACCGGGTTGGTCGAGCATGTCCGGGGCGAGATACCCCAGTGCCTGCCTGTTCAGCCCGGACATACAGGCATTCCCGGGTGCCCGCGCCGCATACAGAAACGGTTGACTGGCCAGCCAGCCGTCACTGTCCAGTACGGCAGCATCGGGTGTCTGGGTGTGCAACCAGCGCAGATACGCTCTGCGCAGCGCTGGCACCGGGTCAACTCCCGGAACCGACCGCAGCAGGCCCTCCGCGGTGAACAATGTCATCTGGGTGTCATCGGTAATCTGTTGCGGCGCACTCGCGTCGTGCTGAGGCAGAAAACCTTGCACCCCGTCGGCTCCATACCGTTGGCGAATCTGGGCCAGTTGTAGGAATTCGATAGGCCACCCGAGCGCGTCGCCGATCGCCCCACCCAGCAGCGAACCCCGTACCCGGTCGAAGACCGGCGTGTAATCACCCACGGGACAACATCATTGCGCATCCGGTTGGCACAAACACCACCCAGCCACACCCGAGGGCCCGCGGGACATCCCCTGACCGTGCGACAGTACGGAAATCAGTATGTACCGACAGTCCCGCAACGGTCATGGAAATTCATGGACTTCGACAACGTCGAGGCCTACAGACCGGGCGGCGGTTTCGAACATTTCCTGCCACTGGTCCACGTCGGTGCTGTCTATCAGGGCATCAGGCATGACCTCGACGCTGATGGACCACTGGTTTTCGCCGTCGCGCCACAGCTTGGCCAGCTCCGAGGCATTTCCGCCCGCGCCGAGCTCACGTGAACCGAACTGTATGGCCTCGGGGTCATCGAGACGGCCGCGGCGGCTCAGGCCGAGGGTATCACGCAACTGTCCAGTCGATCGTCGTCGAGGTTCCCCGAAAGGGTCAGCAGCAACCGGCGTTTCGGCCTGGCCGGGAGTTTCGGCTCTGTCGCCGATGCCGCCTGGTTGGGGGTTGGTTCCAGTCCCAGCAGGGGAAGGGCGAGGTCGGCGTTGCCCTTGTTCTCGTTCCACGCCCTATAGGCCAACTGCGCCGGTGCAGCGATCCCGAACGCATCCCGCAAACCGGAGGTGATCATCGCCGCCAGCCGATGGTATTCGGCCCGTAGCGCGGGCCACCTCACGTTGTACGACCAGTTCCAGCTGTCGCGCCCGGTTGGCGGCTGCCAGCCCAGATCAGTGATGTGCTCAAGGCCCGCGGCATCGGCCCGCACCTCGGGGTCGAGCATGCCAGGACCGGGTAGCTCGGCGTACAGCTCGGTATCGGTCTGATAGAACTGCGCATACCGGCGTCGATCCGGGTTCGGTACACGCTCCCGTATGGACACAACCGCACCTGCGGGCAGCGACGCCAACTGGGCGGCCAATCGATCCGTGAACTCGTCCCAGCCGGTCATAACCGTTCTGCCTCGGCGAGCGCGTCTCCCTCGTCATCGAGAGCCAACTGCTCGTTGGGCACCAACTCCAGGTTCACCACGTTTGGAAGCGCTGTCAGCGCGAGAGTCTGCTGCGGCCCGGCCCACCGCACCTGGGGGTATTCACCCGGTATTCGGGTGGTCGGCTCACCGAGTGCGCCCGTGAGCGCGCGCGTCATCCGCACGAATGCATCCCACACGCTGTCGGCCTGATCGGAATCGCTGTCGGTCACCGACTGCACGATGTGATGGGCTTGTCCGTCCCAGCCGTCGACTCCACCGCTATCCATCCCGAACTCAACGTCAACGCTTACCGAATGTGGGCCGATCCGCTCGATGTGCCAACCGAATTCCGCGGCCAGTTCCGGCACGTCAGCCAACTGCCACGACCAATCCAGCGACCGCAATCGAAGCGCCAGCTCGATAATCTCGGTGTCGTCCAGCGTCCGCCAACCCGTCATGACCCCGCTCTATCGTTATTCTCGAACACGGCCATTCCGCGCCTGCCCACACTGTCACGTTCACGCGCCCTGGCCTGATCCGTCAATTTCGGCTCGCTGGTCGACGGGTGTTGTCAATCCTCTTGGTCGAGGGCGTTGAGCCAGTCGTTGGTTACCAGCTGTAGCCGGACGGTGTGGTGGAAGTCGATCAGCCGCAGGGTTGTTTCCGGACCGGCCCAGCGGATTTCGGGAACCCTGTCGTCGAGGCGAGCGGTTGGTTCGCCGAGGGATCTGGTCAGTACGTCCGCCATCCGGGCATACGCCGCCACTGTGTCATCGCGGACGTCCGGTGTATCAGCTGCCTGGGTGCTGACGGTGACTTCGATGCGTACCGCGTCGCCGTCGAAGCCGATGATGTCAACGGTGTCCGGGCCGAGACGGGAGGCGAACTGAACCCGGTCCGTTGAGTGGCATGGTCTCCGTGTCCCCAAAGCTCGGATGACAACCGATCAGTCCTGGCGTGCCAGCCCGAGCAGTGGCAGGTTGAGGTCGCGTTCGTCCGCGTTCTTGTTCCACGCGGCGTAGGTCAACGACTCTGGGTCGCTGATTCGGAACGCGTCACGGAGTCCGGTCACCACCATTGCCGCCAACTGGCGGTATATGGCTGAATTGACCGGCCAAGGCAGCTCGATCCACCAGTAGGGGCCATGGTCGTCATCGGGTTCCTGCCAGCCTGACTCGGTGATCAGGCGGTATCCCGTTTCGTCCGGCCGTGCGGGGGGTTCGAGGAACTCATCGCCCACCAATTCGGCCAGTAGCTCGCTGTCGGTCTGCGCGAACTGCGCGAACCGCTGGTGGCCTGGAGGAAGTCCTGCTTCTACGATCTTCACAATCGCGCCTGCGGGTAGTACCGCTAACTGCTCGGCCAGTCGCTCGGCGAATCCCGTCCAATTCGTCATGTCAGGCCCTGCCGTTCGAATTCGATGGATCTATCGAAAGCAGCCAGCGAGGCGTTCGTTTGATACGTCACCTGGACAGTATGTGCGAGACTCAGATTCTTCAGGAGCAATGTTGTTTCCGAAAATGCCCAACGGATTTCTGCGGCTTCCCCCGGCATGCGGGCAGTTGGCTCGCCGAGAGCGGCGGTTATAGCGCCGGACATCCTGACGAACGCGTCACGCACCATTGCTTGGCCGGTCGCGTCCTCGCTCGCGGAGCCTGTCACCATCAACTTGATGGACTCTGCCACCCCGTCGCGGCCTGTTACCGCACCGCTGCTCAGCCCGAAACCGCAGTCGAGCATGACCCAATCCGCTCGGGTCATTAATACCTTCCAGTCGAACCTTGCCGCTATCGCGGGCACCTCTTGCAGCTGCCACGACCAGTCCAATGACGGTAATCCGGTAGCCAATTCGACTATCTCGTCATCGGTCAGCGCGCGCCATACCACCATGGATTCACCTTATTCATATCACCGGATCGGACGGCTGGCACTAGTGAAGACCAGAGATCCGATCATCGCCAACCCGATCAATGTCACGGTCATGGCCATGCAAAGCGCTGGCGCAGAGACGTGCTTCAGCAGCAATAGCCCTCAGCGCATACGGATCTATCTCTAGGCCACTGGATCAGTTGATGGTACGTTCCTCGCTCAACGGGTTACCGGCCGCATCGACTTCCTCATAGTCGATACTGAATTCGAGTTTCGCGCTTCGACACTGTTCGGCAAGTTCATGCAGCCGGGCGACGGCGGCCTCGACGGCGCCATCGATATGGCCTTCGAGGAGGAAGTAATTCGGGGGATTCTGCGGTGATGCCTCATAGCAGAGCAGTTCGAAGTCGTCTGTTTCGTAATGCGTTTCCCATCCTCGGCGAGGCTGCACACGTAGATCGTCGGTCGAAAGCCACGATCTCAATATCTGCTCGACAATTTCCGGATCACCGGTTTCGAAGCTTCCGTGGAACGACGTACTCGGCACGAATCTACTCCAATCTCACAATCGTAATCTCAGCTATTCTACCGAGCGGCGTCTGGCTTAGTCCTCATCGTAGAAGGTTCGTGATAGCTGGGCCCTGCCGCAGGATCATTCGGATCGAGGGCGGCTGGTAGGAAAGTGTCAACGTGTTCTCGATGCCTTCCCATTGGACCCACGTTATTGTTCCCGTGGCGCGCCTGGTCGGCTCGCCGTAGCTTGCGGTAAGAGCCGTTGTCATTCGAGTGAACGTTTCATTTAGTTGTGAGCTACTGTTGTCATCCTCAGTCAGGGTGGCGACCGGCAGATCAATGAATTCGGCATCGCCACCGCTGCCACCGATATAGCAGTTACCAGGAACGGATCTGGTGTCCATGGTGATTTGGTCGGATTCTACGTTTTCCAGTGTCCAGAACGCTGCCGCGCCACCGAGGCCGAGCAGGTCATCCATCCGCCACGACCAAACCATGTTACGGAGTTCACCGGCCAGTTCGACAACCTCATCATCCTCCAGTGCTGATCGTCGAACAGGTGGGGTGTGGGGTTGGTTTTCGTTAGCAGACCGCATCGGTCGGTCGTTGAGATCGACCTTGTATACGAACGGTTCGAACGCTGAGTTCGAAGTCTCGTCACGCAGTCCTCGGTCAACGATCTTGTTTGCTTTTCGACGTCTTTCCGGATTGCCGACGACGGTCGACCGTAACGGGAGGGTGTCGTGGATCGCGTAGATAGAGGGATCGAAAGGTGGCAGCGGTTGATCGGCGACCGCGGTGGCGTCATCGGGTGTGGGTATCGGCGTGGGAGAGGTAGCCGAGCGTTCCGGTGATGCAATTTCGGTCTTGGCTGAGGGAGGTTCGGCAACTGGTCGTCGACGCTCGGCAATAGTGAACCCTACTGCACGGCAACCTAATTCGGCGAGACAAAGCCACTTGGCGTATTTTGTGCCGGGTATGGCATCGAGGGTGACGGTCCATTCTTTGGTGCCGGTGCGTACCAGAGCGAGAACCATCGAGGTGACCGTTCGGTATTTGGGGTGCTGTTCGGTGCGGCGTCCCAATTCGGTGCCAACGGGGGCGGCCCCGCTTCCGGATAGGCTGAGTCCCAGGCAGTCTCGCAGTTGATCGAGGTGGGATGGGTCGAGCCGATCGTGCAGGACCAGCGTCAGTTGTCTTTTCAGAAGTTTCACGTCGCATCGATCCAGTTAGGTCCCAGCAAGGGAAGGCTCAGAGACTTGTTATCGTCATTCGAGGGTGTCGATCGACGCCATTCCATCACGTGATCACCTTTAGTTGCTCGATCTCTGGCCAACAGCGGCATCCGATATCCTTCCGCTCACGCTAGCGTTCGCGCTCCAGCCCTCGCTCGCGCGCCTCGCTCTCTCTGGCTCTTGTCCGGTGCGGGGCCTCTTCGGGACGCTCCCGCACAGACTCGCGCGCATCGTGGCCTTGACTGACCTCCCATAGGAAGCGTTGGACAATGATTTCGCTCGGGAACCCGCGGTCGATTCCCTTGGCAGCTTCCGCATAGCGGCGCGCGAGCGAGTCGTACGGAACTTCGATCGGTTCGCGTCCTGGCTGCCGGTAAATCAACACCCCCTTCTCCGCAGACCTTCCGATCGGATCGTGATTGCGGACCAATTGATAGACTTTCGGATCGAGGGTCCGCATTTTATCCGCAGCCAGCTCGAGGCTCTTTGCCTGCCCGACGGTCTCGTTGTGGTCCTGCCGAACGAGCTCACGACCGAAAACATCTAATACGTTTTCATATGTCCGGGCGCGTTCGGCCTCCAAAATCCGGGTCGTGATATCGGTCTGCACGCGATTCAGCCCCAGCGTTTCGAGCGCGCGTGAATCGACTGCTCGTTCATGTTCCACAGCGCGGTGAATCTGGTTATACATCTCGCGCACCTGCGCGGGATCGGGTTCCTTGCCCAGCGCGGCGGCCTGTTCGAGTTCCCGGGCCCGTTCGCGGATTAGTTCCACGAATTGTGCAGTTGCTCGTTCCTCCGGTTCGCGAGCCTCCATGACCTTTTCGGTAGCCTGCCGCACGAATTCATTTCGGAACGCATCGCTTGCTTTGCCGAGGGTGCTGGCGCGATCGAGTTCCAGCCCGTGAGCGACAATTCGTTCGTGCTTCGGATCCAGTCCCAATTTCTGAATCGCTCGAGCTTCCATTTCTCGCTCATGTCGAATGACGCGTTCCACGGCATCGTAGTTCTGTAGCACATCGGCCAGTTCCGGGGCCTTGCCCTCAGCAAGGATGCGCTCCAATTCATGAGCTCTGTTCAGCTCGTGCTGGACGAATCGTGCACGTTCCTCGAGATGCCCTTCGCGGAATTCTAGTACCTTCTGAGTGGCAGTCTCCAGGAGGTGTCGGTCGGCGACTTCGAGTTCAGCTGTTACCGAATGATTTTGCTCGTGGATGCTGATTTCCAGAAGGTGCTCGGCAATTTTTGCCGAGTTGCCCAGATCGAAGTCGCGCAGCACGTCCAGGCGGCTTTCGAGTTCGAGCCGTTGCCCCGTGGTCAAATGATCTCTTGCCAAAACGAGATCCCTGCTCACCCCGGACAGTGGACCTCCCCGCTCCAGTGCGCTCCATGCCCGGTCGAGGGCTTCCTTTGCTTGGGCGCGCTCGATCGTTGCCTCGATATCCGGCAGTCGGTAATTCGCCAGCTCGACGACCAGCTCCACACTCTCCCGCCAATAGGGGGCGAGGCTCTCCAATGCCTGCTCGCGCTGGGCCGCGAAATCTCGGGCCAGCTCCTGCCCGCGTTGCGTGATCAGGTCGCGTGGGGGAGCGCTGGCGCGCTGATTGCCGTCGAGATTTTCGGCAACCTCGGGAGCCGGTTTGTCGTTGGGGAGCTCACCCTGGAAGCGGTAGAGATCCTCGATCGCGCGCTGCGACTCGCGCTCTCGGGCTCCGTTCAATCGGTCGGCGAGTTCTTGTGCCCGATCCTTATCGGTTGTTTCGACGACAGGAAGTTCGGGACTTGAATCGAACGCGCTATCCGGAACGATCAAAGATATGTCTTCGATGTTCAATTCTGGATATTTTGACTGAATTTCCTTACCTGCCGCTTTGAGTGGCTTGGAGATATCGGATGTGGATCTCACAACTCCTTTCAGGACAGCGTTCGAGAAGGTTCTTGCCTGGCTGTTGTAAGCGTTCTTATTGGCATCTATTTGCTGGGCTAGATCCCATATCTCGGATCGGGTGAGATCTTTCAGCTTCAACGGCACTGTCGGCGTTGCATCAGCGGCTCGGATTGCAGCCCGACCGTCAAAGCGATCGGCAAGCAGTTCATAGAACCGGTCCCGATCGATAACGAGCGCGAAATCGACATCTTTCGCTTCGGGTTTGCGCAGTGCAGACCCTTGAATGTACGGGTCGAGGTCGCCGAGCCCTGCGCGGTGGAGAGCTTCGTGGAAGTCTCGGGCGAAGGCGTTGAAGTGTTCGGCGCTGTCGAAGCGGTACGGGTAGCCGCGTTCCGAAACAACGTTGGCCCAGTTATCCATGTGGCGCGCGAGGGTGTCTGCGGTAACGGGTTTCGCGATGCGCGATCCGGTCTGTATGAGATCGGCGATGCTGCGATCGCTGAGCCCGAGCTGGCGCCCTTGCTCGACCAGTGCGCTGAGCTCTCGGTCGCTGTAGCTGAGCGTGAATTTGTCGGGGTCGCCTGCGACTCGGTCCCGGACCTTGTCGATGAGTTCCTTGGCTGGGGTCTGTGATCGGTCGTCGGAGAGGCGGCGACTGAGTTCACCCTTGTCGACCGGCTCGCGGGACTGATTGCCGCCAGAGCTTTCTGCTTCACGGACGGGCTGGGCGTTGTGCTCGGGCTTGCCGATATTGAGGTTGTCCTGCAGCGGTTTCCAGTTAAGGCTTGGGTCGCTGCGATCGATATGGGACTGGTCGCGATATTCGGGTGCTCCATG
Organism: Nocardia sp. NPDC050630; assembly: GCF_044457245.1. Taxonomy (NCBI): domain Bacteria; kingdom Bacillati; phylum Actinomycetota; class Actinomycetes; order Mycobacteriales; family Nocardiaceae; genus Nocardia; species Nocardia sp. NPDC050630. The sequence continues at coordinate 221,753 of NZ_JBITGN010000013.1, read as the reverse complement.
TTGGTGGAATTTGTCGGACGCGGGTCGATCATGTGGCTGGTCCGGCGGTTGAATATGGTCCCGAGGTACGTCGAACCCTTCTGTGCCTGCTGGTATCCAGTCGGCTGCCGGCGCCGTGGTTGGAGTAGCAACGTCGCGCGGTAGCTGCGTGTGGTCGGGGCCTAGTCCTCGAAGGTCCCTTGTTCCGGCCAGGTCCCGTCCTGGCGGGATTTCCATTGCGCCCACGCCGCTGTGCGTGACGCGCCAGCCCGGGTCGGCCGAACGCTGAGTGGGTGCTTGGTGATGATCAGTTGGAATTCCTCGGTCGGCTCCGGGGGTTGGAGCAGCGACTCGATTCGGACTTGATACTGGATTGTCTCCGAGTCCTCGTGTGTGCGTTGAATTGTCGTCCGGGTGCGATGTGGGTAGATCTGGGCGCCCTGGACCGGTTGGCCCGCTTCGATCGCCTGGTCGTACATCTCCCCGATCGTGAACGGATGCAGACTCGGGTGCACCGTCACCACGCCCGTTTCCCGGTTCACCACGTAGCTGGTCAGGCCCAGATCCATGCCCCGCGCTATCTCCTCCGGGGTGAGTTTCGGACGGCACACCCATCCGTGCTGGAACGAAATCGGCCCTTCGAACTGCAGGCTCGGGAATGCTTGGGCCAGATACTGCTGGACCTGTTCCTCGGTTTGGAACCGTTGTGCCGCCATGTGATCCTCCATTCGGGTCGCAAATCATGAATCGCACCCCCATCGACCTGTCGACCAGGTGCGTTGGGGGCTTATCGGAGATGATCGGCGGCTTCGGTTGCGCGTCTACCCACATCGGCCCGCTTGCCCCGTGTGGGTAGACGATCGCGGTTGCATGCGAACCCCCCATGATCGGACTGCCGTCGGGGTTGTAGAGCTTTTGCCCAGTTTGGGGGTCGAGGGCATGCCAGGCATTGTGCACGTATGCCGAGGCACCCGGTCCTTGTTGAGCTACCCAGTCATGCAATGCCTGGAACTGCTCGGGTATCGATCTGCCGCTGTCGTTGAAATGTTGCCAAGTGCCGCCGATCCATGCTTCGGCGCGCTGTAGACCGAGCGCCTCACCTCCGTGGGTGTCGATGCTGCCGTCAGGCAACACATCCGGCCATCGAGGGGCAGCGACCATCGGCCGACCGTTGTGCGTGGACAGGATCGCCATCGTGCAATCACTGCAGTCGTTGCTACGACCCGGTTTCGTGGGGCCACCATCGTTGATGTGCTGTGCGTACAGGTGCGGATCGGCACCGACAAGGAATCGATTGCCAGCACGGACGGAATCCTCGACTACGTGTTGATACGCGGGATCCTCGATGTTGTCGAGGTTGCCTTCGCCGATCACCCGACCATCGGCGATGTCGCCGCGGGTGACTGGGGTATTGGCCTTGGCGATGTCGTTGCTCAGCTGGCGAATCTCGTCCGGGCTGAACCCGTGTCCGCGCTGGCCTGATTCGGTTTGCAGTCCGAGATGGTCGCGTAACTGCTGGACGATCGCGTCGGGGTGGGCGTCGGGATGCCATGGACCGGAGGTGTCACTGACGTGGATGTGGAGGTTCGCCGCTGCCGGATCCGGCGTGTGCACCAAGTCGATCAGCACGCGGTCACCGGACAGCAACCGTTGGCCGTGATTGAAGGTCAGATCCGTTGCAAACTGCGCCCTTTCCCACAACCGCGCCACCTGTTCTGGGGATACGCTGCGGTCGGCGGTGACATGCACCTTGATGCCAGCTACCGCGACGGGGCCTTGGTGCTCGTCGGGGTAGCGCCGGAAGTCATAGGCGGGCTTGGCATTCGATCCATGCTCAGCGGGCACCGGAGTGGAGTGGCCGCCCTCGGGCAGCTGCTGGCGGTACCACTCACGTATCTGTCGCACCTGATGTGCCTGCTGCAACTCCTGAGGCGACAGCCGTTGCGGATCCTGGTGTGGACCAGGCTGATCCGGCCTCGGCGCTCTGCCCGGATGCTGGGGATCATTTGAGCTGTGCGCGTGCGGACCGCGCTGCTGCGGTGCGCGCGAATCCGAGTACGGCGCTGAGTGTTCCGCTGGACCCGCATGTCGTACCGGTGTTGGCGGGACCGGTGTGTGTGACGCGATGACTTGCGGGGGCGTCGAGCTGCGAGGGGATTCGGGAGGTGCCAGTGAAGTGCGGGAGTGCGGTGGCGGGACCTGGTGCGGGCTGAGTTCTGGTGGACGCTGGTGTGGTGTCGACGGTGTGCGGGCTACCGGCTGGTGTGGTGGTGTCGGCTTATGAGTGGGCGAATTGTGGGGCGCTGGCGCCACATTCGTTGGTGAGTGATGCGGCGAAGGTGAGACGGGTCGATGTGTTTCAGGGGAATGTTGCGTCGGCGGTGTCGGAGAGTGCGACTCCGGCGCAGGCGCATGCGGTGTCGGTAGTGGCGACTCGGGAGCACGCGAGGACATCCACGGCGCGTGCGGCGAGGGTGACTCGGAAGCGTGCTGCGACATCGAATGCGGTTGTGCCTGTGAGTGATCTGGCGATACAGGCTGCCGTGGAACCGGGTCAGGCGTGGTCGGCGGATGTGGTGTCGTCGGCTCGTGCGTCGGTGCGTGAGTTATCGGTGGCAGCGATTCCGGTGCTCGCGACGACCTCCATGGTTCCTGTGGTGCCGGAGGCTGGGATTCCGGAGCAGGATCGCTGGGGTGCGATTGTCGCTGCGTGTCGAGCCAGTTGCGCACCTGGATGTCGTGTGGACTCTCGCCCGGTGGGTGGGCGCGGGCGGCGGCGATTTCTTGTTGGGTGGGTTGGTAGCGGCCGATGTGGGGGTTGTATTCGCCGCTGTAGAACGGGTCCATCGGAATGATGCGGCCGTCGTCGAATCGCGCGACGTATTTGTGGACTTCGGGGTCGAAGCCCGGACGGTGCGGTGGCGACTCCGATTCCGGTGCTCGCATCGACGACATTTCCGAGCGGTCGACCGGATTATCCTGCGGTACAACCGATTCGGACGCGCTCGCTTGCCCTGTTCCTGAGCGATCCGTTCTTCCTGCGGATTGATGATCATCGCGATTCGTGCCGAAGTCATGAGTTTCGGCGAATCGAGGGTTGTCGAGATGGGCGAAGCGCGGGTTATAGACAGGTTCGCTCACCTTGACAGACACCTGGTTGCCGTGGGCGTCGAGGATGATCTCCCGCGGCCAAATTCGGTACACGGTGTCGCCTGAGATTCCACCAGGGGCCAAGACCTCGGCTTCCTGGTGGCTGCCCGCGTGGTACCGGCTGCGGGCAGTGGCGTCGTGGAAGGTGGCGTCCACGTCGATGCCGTGCGGGTGGTAGAGCTCATGCATGTACAGCGTCTGCCGGTAGGTGCCGTCGGGCAGACGTTGTAGCTTTCCCTCGTCGGCGAGCCGGTTCAAGTCGTTGCCGGCGATCTCCGTTTCCCGTGCGATGGTGTGCTCGGGACTTCGCGACAGCGATACGAACCCATCACCCTGGCCAGGGCCGGTGTGGCCGACGTGGGCGCCGATGTTGAGGTTGCTGGGGTCGCGTGGCGCGAAGCCTGGACCGAAGACCTCCGGACCGCGCGAATCCATCCGGAACAGTGCGTTCTCGGCGTCCAAGAACGCGTCCCCCGCACTGAGGTCACGCCATATCGGTGACAGGTCGTCGCCGTGATGGCTGACCACCATCTGCGTGGGATCGATCGGTGCCACAGTGTCGTTCAGTGCGTCACGTGGCATGGACCGCGTCAGATGATCGGGCAACTCGCTGTCGTGGCATCCCGGTTTGAACGCGTCGGGTTCGACGCTCGCGTAGAGCCGTTTCTCCTGCGGGTTGGCTAGCTCGTGGGCCACCACCTCGGTGAGGTAGCGCGGGTCGAGCTTGTCGGGGGTCTCCAGCCGCGGTTGTTGCGGCTGAACTTTGTAGACGTCGTACTTACCGAGAACCAGGCTGCCGTCCTGAATACCGCGGACGACGTCGTCGAACGACATGCCACTGTTCGCGGCGTACTTCTCGACGAACTTCTGCTCGTGATAGGCCAACTCGAACGGTGCGGTACCGGGCTCGTAGGGCGATGCAGACCGGTCGGCTGGAACACCACCCGTAACGCTGGGGTCGTCACGTGGCCCTGGTGGGCGGTTGTGGTCTGTTGTCGAGTCGTGGGAGCCGGGGTCGGGGAAGGCGTGCTCGCCTCCGCTGGGCATTTCTGGCCGAGGTGAATGACCAGTAATCGGTTCGGGGGCCGATGTGTCGTGGCGCTCGCCGCTGTCGGTTAGGAGGCGATTACTCCGTTCTGGGGCCACGCTTTCTCGCGTTTGGCCCGGAGCATGATCTGTCCCGCCGCGGACCGGAAGATCACGTCCTCCGGTTGGTCCGTGCGGGCGGTGTTGTTCGTCGTGTCGATCGTCAGGACGCGGTCGAGGTTGTCCCTCGTCTCCCCGAACTGGTATTCCACCTCGTTCGGGTCGTTCCTGATTTGGTTGTAGTAGATCAGTAGTGCCATCGTGTGGTCCCCATAATGTGTCGTATCGTTCGCCGCTGCGCGGTGCCGCAACTGGTGCCCAGTTGTGGTCGATGTTGGCGTGTGCGTGGGCCTGTTGATAGAGCGCCCCCGGGTTGTCGCGATAGTAGTTCGACTCGGCTAGTTCGTGTTCGAGCAGCACGAGATCGGCGGGGTGCGGTCTACCGGATCGCAGTCGGATCCATGCTTCGGCGATGTCGGGGTCCGCGTCGTAACGCCGGTGTGTGACGGTTCCGTCGTAGTCCTGGATCGGATGTTCTTCGCGGAACAGGTGGTTCTTGATCTGCTGGATATCGTCGTGTGTGAAGTGCGTCCCGTTGTCACGCGGATGGTCGGCGAGCACATGGGCGATGTCGTCGATATCACGGTCGTCGCTTCGGAAATGGTCGTAGGCGTTTTCGGCCCATTCGAACGCCGCGAAATCGTCGCGTGGCCGGACCGCTCCACCCGAATAGGCGACGTCCGGCTCGTCTGGTGTGGCGGCGTCACGTGGCGCGTGATCAGTCGAATCCGTGTGTGGCGAGTCGGTGCGATGCTCACCTGATGCCGCAGAACCTCCACGGATGTCACCGCTGGAAGGCGGGTGCGTAATGACCTGCGGTGCCTGGTTGCCCGTGCCCTCGGTCGAGGTGTCGCGAACTTCTGGCTCGAGTGTGTGGTGGCTTGTATCGTCGGGCCGGTCCGAAAGATCGGCGGTTCGTCGAGGTGGGACGCTGTTGGGATCGTCGCCTGGTGCACGGTGGCTGCGGGGCTCTGTATTGCGGTCCGCAGCAGGTGTATTGCGGTCGGCGGTGGGCGCGCGGTTGGCCGTAGATTCCGGGGAGCGGGGCGCGACGCGTTGTCCCGTGTCCGCGTTGCGCGGACTCGCCGAGTTTGTGGTTTCTCGTGGCGGGGATGCGGTGTCACGTGGACCCGGCAGGTGGGTATCGGGTCGACTGGCGGCTGAGTTGGGGTGTGGGGACCGGTCACCGGCCCCGTTGGCGGGTGTCCGCTCAGTTGGCTGGTGCGGTGCGGAATCGAGACATGGTGTGTTGCTGGCCGTTTCACGTGCCGGGGGTGTTGATGCCGTCCGATCCGGGGTGTCGACGCTGCTGGATGAACGAGGAGTATCGCCGGGGCGCTGTGGGGTTGTGCTGCGATCGGTCGGGGCAGGGCTCTCTGATCGGGGCGAACTCTCCGAACGCTGGGGGACGTCGGTGGATGCCCGAGCTGTACTTGTGGGCGAGGGACGGTCGCTGTTGGGTGTAGCCGCGTTGGATACAGGTGTCGCTGACCCATGCGCGAGTTGTCGGTCCGGTGTGGGTGTCGTGGTGGTCGCCGACGGTGCCTGTCCGACAGTGCCGCGGTCGGGCGTCGAGTGCCCGCTGGTGCTGCTTGTGGGTGCGGCAGATGGGTCGGAGGAAATGGAACGGCTGTCGGCGGTATGGCCGGTTCCTGCCGAATTCGATTGGGTCCCAATCGGGTTGTCGTGGCCGACGGCAGTGGAAGTCGGGCCGTGGGTGTCCTGGACTTCTGCTGTCGTCGCGGCAGCCGATGAGGTGCTCGCCTCTGGGTTCGTTGCGGTGGACGAGGCCGCGGTGTCGGGGTGGGTTTGGGGCGTCGGTGTGGATGCGGCGGTGGTCGAGGGTTGCCCACTGCCAGCGGTGACCGAGGATTCATGGGAGGAGTCGGCGTGAGTGCTGGCGGGGGTCGTGGTGCTGGTCGATGATCCGGTCTCGTGCGGAGTGACAACTTCATGCGGTTTGACGCGACCGAATCCGGCGCCTGCGCCGTCGGCGACGGTGCTGAAGTCGACGTGCCCCCCGGAGGCCGCGGCCGCGGCTGCGGTGTTGCCGGCGATGTTTCCGGGGACTGCACCCACGCCGCGGGTCAGCACTGCGCCCAGCGAATTCGATCCGACGTCGGTGCCCACCGTGCTGGCCAGGCTCTGGCCGGCTTTCGCCGCGATCGGCCCGGCCACCGCGCCGGCGACGGCGCCGGCGCCGGCGGATCGGCCAATGGAGCCTAGGTCGAGGCCGTCGCGGTTGCCTTCGGCGATCTGGACACTCTGGGCGGCTAGATCCGTGCCTGCGCCGAAAGCCGTTCCGAAAGCTGAGCCGCCGGCGGCTTCCCCAACGATCTTGGCAGTCAGTTTTGATGCCGCATGCTCACCCAACTGGCTGGCTGCTTCCAGACCGATTCGTTCGGCGAGGAATGTCGCGCCTTTGGCAGCGAGCTTGTCGATCAGCTCCTGCACCGTCTTACGGATGATGAGTTTGACGGCGGCAGCGGCAGCGAAGTCGGCGACCTGACCGATACCGGGTACGAAGGCTATCGCCACCATCGCGATCAACGAAAAGTAGATCGACAGCTTGGCGTATTCGATATCGGTGGCGCCGTGTTCGAGTTGTTTCGCGAAGCTGTCGCAGGCGTTGATGAGGCCTTGCAGATCGCTGCCGTCTCCGCCGGCGACATCCTCCCAGTAGGTGGACATCGCGTCGTGGATTTTGCCGTCGATAGCCGACAAAGCGGTGTTCATCGCTTGATCGGCAGGCTGCTGCAGTTCCCGCAGGGCATTGGCCATGTTCGACCAGTGTTCGGCTGTTCGGCGCATGGCGTCTTCGTCGCCCTCGGGCCAATGACCGACAAGGAAGTCCTCCAGCCATCCCAACGGGCCCGGAAGCTGCGGAAACCACAGAGTCATAGGTGTTCGTCCCTACAGTGGCCGGAACGGGTCGGCGTTGTGTTGATCTTGGGTTTGCAGGCCGTTGGCGGTGGTGGTGATGCGATCACCGGTCGTCTTCAGCTTGGTCGCCAGGTTCGCCAGCGCGGCAAGGCATTCCCCGACACTGCCCTGACCGTCGCCTTGGGGGTAGTTCTGCTCGAACTGCTGTCCGGGCTTGTCCTCACCCCAGCAGCGACCCTCGGACTCAATACCCTGCCGAAGCGTCTCCAAGGCCGAATTCACGTCATCGCCCAACTGCTCGAACAGCGGCGATACCGCACGTAACCGGTCCGGATCAGCCCACAGCTCAGCCACGTTCGCACTCCCACATCAGGTTTCGGACAGTCTTCGACTTCGACGCTGCGGCAGCGCCTTTGGTTCCAAGAAGCTATTTCAGCTCAACGTGATTGCTCGGGCGGCGGCGATGTCCTGGACAGCACCGCCTGCAGATTCCGCAAACTCGGTGCGCCCGGAATGATTTCGTTGAGATCCGCCATACCGTCCACGATCGACTTGATGGGCACCAGCACCTTCTCACGGGCCGTAGCCGCCGCCTCGACCGCGCCCCGGATCGCGGCATTGAGATCCTCGGTCAACTGCTGCGGTGTGCTGCGACGGTAGGCATCGTCGACGATGGTTATCTCCGTGACCATCCCGGAGGAGTTCACGGTCACCCGCGCGAGATTGTTCGGTGTCGTCGCATGGATCTTCATCGCGGCGAGCTTGTGCTGGATCTCGCCCAATTCATCGATCTCACGGTCGAAGTCGTTCTGTATCGCATCCAATGCCGAACGCAGCCCCGCGTTGGCCGACCGGATCTGCTCCTGTTCCCATCGCTCCACGCAATCATCTCCCGTCGGATTCGGTTGCGAGACGGCGACTTTCGGCGGCATTCCACTCCTGCCACCAATCGGCCAGATCCGAGCCACGCAACTCCATGTTCGGGAAGCTGTCGGGGTTGACGATCACCCACGTCTGCTCCTGCGTGCACACTTGCTCGAGCACTTCCCGGCCCGAGACCGTCCGGCGCAGCCACGGGTTGACATCACTGAGCAACATGCCCGCAGAGGTATGAACCTGCAAGAGCATGGCGTCGCGTACGGCGTGCAGCGGCAAACCCCGCCGCCCATCTGGATCATCGGTGGGCAGAACTACAATGAGCTCGCTGCGGCTGAACGCGTCGATGAATCGACCGATGTTGTTGAACCCGTAGTCGACTCGCCACATCACCAGCTCGAACTCGTTCGCGATGTCCCGACGCGCGTACTGCGGAGTCGGAATGAAATCCGGATTCAACCAGATCTCAGCGAATCCGCCCTTATCATCGGCCAACCAGCCGCCGATCACGTTGGTCTGCCCGATCGCCGACTTATCGGCCCGCGGGTCCACGAAATGCTGCCACTTACCTGGATTGGCGCGTGCCCACGCGAAATCCGCCTCCGTCGGCTCGGGCAAGACCTGGGTACTGTCCGACAGATAATCGGAAATATGGAGCTTGCCCTGTTGAGCCCGCTGGCCCAGATTCATAACCGCCCCTACCACTCGTTCGGGCCATGATGGACACATGTGGACGCCCCGGCCAGATCAACTCGCAACCACATCTAAACCACACACCTTGTTGCGCAGGCCAATAGAACTGCCCACTGATAGAACTCGCTAGATCAGCCAGGACTTCGGTTGGCCATAACCTTGTTCCCTGGCCTCGTCCTCATCGGTCCAATCGGACGGCATCACGTAGTTGTCCCTGCTGTTTCTGGGGCCGGCCGCGGTAGCCCTGGCCCTGTCGGCGGTTTCGCGTAACAGTCGATCATGCTCGGCACGAGCCTCGCCAGCCGCTGTCTCTTCCCGGGTCTGCTGGTGCTGTTGTTCGCGCTGGATCAGCTCTTGGCGGACGTCGTCGAACACCTCGGCACCGCTATGAGCTGTCCGGGCATCGGCGTCGAGAAACCGGTTGAGAACCGTGCGTGAGGCCGCCGTGTATTCGGCGACGATTCGGTCCATCTCGGCCGCATAGTTCATTTCCGATCGCCCATTTCTATCTCGATCTTCACACCGTCGACTCGTGGAACCGGCGTTGTCGCGGGCTCGGGTAGGGGCGCCGGATCGGTCGGCGGTTCAATGTCCGAGGCAACTTGTGATCCGCTGTCCAATGGTCCAGCTGTTGCCAGCACCGGTCCTAGGGGTATTGCGCCGTCCGGTCCGGGTGGGGTGGCGAGTACCCCATCGAAACCTGGGGGGGAGACCCACATCGGTTGGGGCAACACGAGTCCGGTGGAGCTGCGGTCGCGTTCTGCTGTGTTCTTGCCTCCGCCCGCGCTACTTCCAGGCATGCCGCTTGATGTCGAACCCGTGGTTGCCTGCGATCCGCTCGAGGAGGATCCGGACGTGGAATCGGTGGTCGCAGTGTGTGATGTCTGCTCCACCGACGTTCCCGACTGCGTCACCGGCACAGACAGTGTCGCCGTCGGCGCCTCCACCCGCGTTGTTGCCCCGCTACCTAATGCGGGTCCCGCAGTAGGGGTTCCGGAGTCGTTGGATGCGTTGGTCGTCGTGGGAGTTGTCGTGGAATCCCCACTTGGAGTGAAGAACGGCACGCCGTCCTTGATCCCCATGGAGTACTGCTGCGACTTACCATCGGCGCCGGTGATCTTCGCGGTGACCGTGCCGTCCGAGGCCTGCGTTACCGTCATATGTTGGCCGGCGACAGTGAAGTTCGCCAGGGTCTTCGATCCGGATGTATCCTTCGCGCCGGCAATCGTTGATCCCGTATCGGTCGTGGTGCCGCTGAGTCCGGTCAATCCTTGTTGGACGGTGGTCCCGAGCTGGCTGAGACCTTGCTGCACTGTCTGTCCGACCTGGCTGGCTTGGCCGGCAAGGCTCGTCAGCGTCTGCAGCGGATTCGTTTGCGAAGTGGTCGAGGTAGCCGATGTGGGGATTGTTGATGTCGATTGGGGCGTGGTCTGCGGTGTGGCCGAGTTGACCCCCGCGGTCTGCACGCCGGTGCTCGCCGCGCTGGTCTGGGACGTGGAAGATTGCGTAGGTGTCTGCTGGTCCTGCGGTTTGGGAAACGGTTTGGGATCGTGGTTGTCCAGCAGGTCCATCACCGGCTGATAGGCACGGCGAATGTAGTAGTCGGCCAGCGCGCACTGATGAATGAAAGCCTTGAAAGCCTCTCGCACCGCCGGACCGAAATGATCGGTCAGCCATTGTTTGCACACCGGCTGGATCTTCGACATATTGGCCGCGTTGTTCAGCATGACCGAGCCGTCGGACTCAGTAATGTGCAGCTGCCGGATTGCGACTTGCGTGTCGTTACCCAACCAGTCCCTGTCTCCCGATGCCACCGTGATGATCGCGCTCACGGGGTCTTCGGCGCCGTCGAGCCGCATAGCGTGCCCGGCGACCGGACATTGGGAGCTGTCGAACCCCGCGACGAAATTCGCCTTGTCCCTGACGATCTGCAGTAGCACGTCGGGCAGCCCATTGACAGCTGCGGTAACCGCTTGCACGTACTGGCTCTGCTGATCGGCATGCGCGTGCAATCCGGCCAGATAATCCTGAGCGGCTCCGCCGGCGTTTCCCTGCCATACCTCAGGGACCGCGTCTTTTATACCGGCCAGGTCGGTCGTGATATCAGCCGTGCTGGGGTGAGAATCAGTCCCTGAGGAGGCAGCGGCGAGCGCTGCGGAGAGGCTGCGCAGGCTGTCGAGGTTCATGCTGCGCTGTTGGTCGTAGTAGGTCCCCTCTAGTCGGCGCATCTCGTCGTTCGGATCCTTGATGGTGTCGATACGTTCACCGCCAACCGCCGAATCGTCGAGACTCAGCGGCTCGACGACGATGCTGTCGAACCCTGGCAGTTTCAACAAATCCCACACACGGTGATAGCGAACCAGCGCCAACCGGAACCACTCGAGCCCCGGAGCAGCCTGATCGAGCAGTTTGTTGACATCGGAACCAGTGAGTTTCGGCTTGTCGTTCCAGATCGCCTTATCGAAGACGCTATTGCCGTCTTCCTTAAGAAAACGCGCGAGGTCCTGCTGAGCCTTGCCCAGGCCAGCTAGATACTGCCGCTCATACTGTTGGGGAGTCGTCATGCCGATCCCAACTGGCCCTCGGCTGCGGCGATTTGAGCATGAGACTGCTCGTCGGTAGTCACTGTCGTAGTCACTGCTTGCCGCAGAACCTCGACCGTAGCGCCAGAGGCCTCGGACCACGACTGCAGCATCGTAACGATCCCGTCGACACCCGCCGCGAGCTTGTTCCCCTGCTCCAAATAGTCCTGTCCAGCATGGGCTGCCTCGAATCCAACACCCGCGATCCACGTCGCGTGCCCCTGGGTGGCATCAACCGCCGGCTCGATCGTGCGTGCCATACCAAGCACCGACTCCGGAACGAAAAGCACTGCCCCTCCACATTTTCCGATGTCACCCACAAAATACCAACCCGTCGAAACCGGTCGGCTTCATGATCATGACACACCCGGAAGAAGCGCTCGATTTGAAAGACGTTGCTTTGCAATGTCTTTACCCATGTATGGCAGCAGGCGTGGATTCGGTGGGTAACCACCCGCCGTCACCCAGGATTACGCGCCCCGGCGTTGAGACCCCCGACCGGCAACACCGACCGCCTGGCAGAGCGGCAGAAGCGTGGATCCGCTAGCCACAACTTCGACCAGTACTCCTCGTAGTTCGCTGCGGCCGCGCACCCCAGCAATCGCCGCGGTGAGCTGCTGGCTGTTGCTGCGGATCTCGGCGAGTTCTCGCTGAAGTTGCCGCCAGCATTCCTCGATGTCTGTAGTCACTGTGAGCGCAGACCTTTCCCGGTGGGAACCGAGTAGACCACGTCGCCGGGTTCGATTCGAGACGACACATCAGCGGAGAAGACCAGCGAGAACTTGCCCGGCGCGGTCTGGTGGAAGTCGAGCGCTTCCAGGACTCCGCGGTAGGTCGTTCCGTCCTTCTTGTGCAACTCGACCTGTTGGTCCACCGCGAAGTCCCCGACGGTCCGACCGACGACGAACGGATTCGATCTAAAACTCACCGGGAAGATGTCTTCCACATGGAATTCGCTCATTGCGCGCGACGATACAGATCGCGATGATGCAGGCCGGGCTGGCGGCACGCCGGGATGAGGACGAGATCGCGGCGAAGCGGGTCGGTCGTGACGATGCGATTGCACGGTTGTGTACGGGGTTGGCGTCTGCTGAAAGTTCCACTGCCGAGGCACAATTCGTATTGGAACTTGTCACCGGGGTCGAAGGAGCTCGCCCTTCCGCGTGTACCCGTCAGGATCTTCGCTGATCCACCACCGGTTCGGGGTGCTGGGCCGAACTCACCCCGACAATGACTGGTTGTGCTGATCGCTGCAACTGCTCTTCGGACTGCTGCTGCACCTCGTGAAAGTCCATTCGGAACGATCGTGCAGCCACGGAGCGAGCATGCTGTGGCAGCAGTGTCCCTATTCGAGCTTCCGCGACCAGGGCGTATGTCGATCGACGCGAGGGGACGGGACGTTGATGTCAACGTCGCGGGCGATGGACGGGTCGCGGCACCACTAGGGCGTGTTTCATAAGTGCTGAGGGGTGATCGCCGCCGTCGTGATTGCGGCTGAAAGTCGTTGCCGGGGTGGGTGTGTCGATGCCGTGAGATGGGTGAGGTCTCCGGTAGATGGGTTCAGCGACCAAGCAGAACCTGAATACCGGAGACCTCGTGGCCAGCGTAGCGGTGGCGGGGCGAGCGGATTTGACCGATGCCCAGTGGGCGCGGTTGGAGCCGTTGCTGCCTCGTGGCAAGAAGGCGGGTCGTCCGCCGAAGTGGAGCAAACGCCAGATCATCGACGGGATTCGGTGGCGCATTCGGGTGGGTGCGCCGTGGCGGGATGTGCCGGATCGGTATGGGCCCTGGCAGACGGTGTATGGGTTGTTCCGGCGGTGGCAGCGTGCGGGGAACTGGGCGTTGCTGCTGAAGTTGTTGCAGATACTGGCCGATGCGAATGGCGGTATCGGCTGGCAGGTGAGTGTGGACTCGACCATCATGCGGGCCCATCAGCATGCCGCTGGGGCTGTGCGCGATGGCAGCGCTCAGGCCGAGCCGCCGGGTGGGGTCGAGGTCGAGCCGGCCGATCACGCGCTCGGCCGGTCTCGGGGTGGATGGTCGACGAAGCTGCACCTGGCCTGTGAACAGGGTTTGGCTCCGTTGGCGGTCCTGATTACCGGTGGTCAGGCCGGTGACAGTCCGTACTTCACCGCGGTGCTGGATGCGGTCTGGGTACCGCGGCTCGGTGGTGGGCGGCCGCGTGTGCGCCCAGACCGAGTGTTGGCGGACAAGGCCTATTCCTCCCGCGCCAACCGCGCTTACCTGGCTCGACGCGGAATCCGGGCCACTATCGCGGTGCCGGGAGACCAGGTCGGTCACCGGCTCCGGCGCGGCGCGCGAGGTGGTCGGCCGCATGCGTTCGATGCCGAGATCTACCGTGACCGCAACGCGGTCGAGCGTGGCATCAACCAGCTCAAGCAAAACCGGGCGCTGGCAACCAGATACGACAAACTCGCCGTCCGCTTCCTGGCTACCGTCCACATCGCCGCCATCGACCTGTGGCTACGGTGACCCGACTTTCGAAACACGACCTAGCTGAGCTCACTTGCAGTCGGCTGCCAGTTGGTCCGAGGGCTCGCAGTGATCAGCGGCAAGGTGCCCTTGCAGGTGCTCAGTTCAGTGCGCCGAAATGTCGAGCGGATAGCGGGTTTCGAGGCGGGAACGATCTCGGTAGAAGAAGTTCAGCCGGCGAGGCTAGCCCTGGGGTGTGAATCCTGGCGCGGTTCAATTCGACCGATGTGTAATTGTACGTGGAGATCACTTCGCGCCACTGCTGTTCTAAGTACATGAAATTTGGCAGAAGACAGCTCGAACCCAAAGATGACTTGGCCGCAGCACTCCGCACTATTTCCGAGATCAACCGCACTATCGTGGCAGCCGACACAAAGGTCGGAATGTTGTTGACCGCCAACGGATTCGCTCTGACGGGGCTGATATCCGCCTCTCGTGCGCGGAAGACGGTAGCGGTCTACACGGTGGCGACCGCACTCGAGGTGGTCTTACTTGTGTGCATGGTGTACTTGGCAGCTACGCTGTGGCCCAGTCTGCGGGGCGCTGGGGCCGGGAACTGGTTCAGTTTCCCGACCTTCCCTTCCGAGATCGATCGGCGGCCTACAGAATCGGTGTTGGCCGATCACGCGTGGCGGCAAGCCGCGGTACTTGCGGGGATCGCCCGACGCAAGTATCGGCGGTTCGGGATCGCGTTGCGCTGGAGCGCGGTCAGCCTGGTCGTATTTCTGATCTGGTTCACCCTGTCATTGCTCAGCGAAAGATGACTGGAGGAAAGATCAGGCTGCGACTTTCGACCGAGAGCCGCAGCCGACCCAGTGCCGCGGAACCGAGACAACTCAATGGTCTTTGGATGTTCCTACCAGCTGAACCCAACTCTGCACCGGTGAAACACAGGGATTCGAACTACCTACGCAGGATCCGCTGTTCCACAACAGCACGCCGGCGACAACAACCACACCGGCGATCGGACGACTGAACCTGCCGAGTGCGCCGAGCAGCTGCAGTGCCTCGGACACGAACAGACGTATGCCGTCGGTAAGAGCAAATACGCCTTCACCGTAGCTGTACACCATCGGCCCCGGTACACGGCCGAACCGGCGGAGGAGCTTAGTGACAACCCATTCCGGCGCCAACAACAGCGCCGGTACCGTCGCGACCAGCTGCCGAGCCGGCTCGAAAAGTCTCTTGCTCAGCCAGGGAACCAATCGGCCGAGGATGGATACGAGCACGACGAAGAACACGATCATCAGGACCGCGAATTCGATAGTCTCCGCCCACAAGGCGGACAAGCCGAGGTCGAGCAGGAACTTGTCTGAGAGCGCTACCGCATCCCCGGCAATCGGAAAGTCGATCAACGGATTTCCCGCTGCGGAACGACTAGACATAGTCGTCGCCATCATCATCCGGGTCGTCGACTGCTTCGGCTTCCTCGAGAATGGACGACTTGGTCAACTCTCCGGCTGGCTCCGCGGATGGAACCCGCTGTGACGTTCGTTTCATGTGGTTCTCGAGGATCGCATTCGCGCCCGCCATAAGGGGCTCGGCATCTCTCTTGTTGTAGAGACGCTGGTCCAGTAGCGCGTTCACAATCCCCTGCGCTGTTTCCAAATCCATCTGCTTCTGGTTCATCAGCAACTGAATTACGTCGTTCACATCGTCACGGCTGGACGCCAGCCGGAGGGCGAGCATACCGAGGTCTCCAGCCTGCAGAGCGTCGGCGTAGTGGGCCATCCGTCTGCGTTCCAGGTTGAGCTGGCTCCGCAGCTCGAGCTCAGCGATCGAGTGCTCGAATTTCGAAGACTGCAGCGCCAGATCGTGTTCAGTCTCGTTCTCATCCCGCATCAGTCGCGCATTGCGCAGTTGGGCCTCGTGCTCGGCTAGCCGTCGTTCCTCTGCCCGCTCGTCGAAGGTCCGATGTTTGATGTGACTCAGGGTATCTGCCTCTGGCCTGAGCTTCGCTCTGCAGTCCAGCAGAGCTACCCCGCAGGGCAAATCGACTGGTCGGACTGCGAAATTGGTGTTGATATGTTTCTCGGCATCGATGAAGCGGTCGACCTCGAATTCCCGGCTCATTACCCGGAGCTCATGCTCGACGAACGGACGATAGATATCCTCGCCACTGATCACTTTGTCCCGCACTGCCTGCACCGGATTCGCTATCCGCCACGACAAGTCGGCATCGGCGAGGAAGTTGAAGACACCTTCTGCGGTGGGCAGCTCGAGTTTCACAGACGCGTGGTGCACCGAGACATCCACCCAATACACCCCGGTGGGCGGGCTATAGAAGATTTCGGATGCGGTGGGCCTCCGGTTGATCAGTAGAAGTTCGCCGCGGCTGTCCAGAGCTATGGTTGCCCAGTGCCCATCGGACACCGGACGGAACTTTCGCCAGGCCGCGCGGGTCATCTCCACGTAGTGGATCAGCGAGGTTGAATCGTTTGCGGTCATACCGTTTTTTCCTTCGAGTCGAGCGTTGTCAGCAACTCGTTCACGGCACGCCGCGGGCCATTGGGTTCTTCGGCCCACGCATGCAGGTAGTAGGGCAGGATCTCCGTGTCCTGAATGGCCTGCCCGAGACTGATCAGAAATCTCCCCAGTGGTCGACGCAGCTGCGGATCCTTCTCGGCGATCTCGACCCAGCGCTGGATTTCCTCGTAGGCTGCGGGCATATGAATCGGCGCTTCGATGAGGCGCGCGAAGAGGGTGATGATGTCGTCGCGGTGGTCGTCCGCCGCATCGGCCAGCCAGACCATCACCGGCCACTCTCGCATCCCCTGTGGTGTGTCGACGCCCTTGTACAGGCTCAAGTCCAGCACGCATCGGAAACCGGTGTCGCGCAAGCGAGGACGGTTAGATCCGGTCCATTTCCGGAGTTCGCTCAGGACCCGTCTGGTCAGCCCGGCCGACCAAAACAGCTGTACCAGACCGAAGGACGCAGCCTTTCGCAGCGGTGACTCGCTGCTGCGTGCCGCCCTTCGCAGCAATGTGATGGCACTGTCCGGCATCGCCTGACCAACTGTGCTGCCCAGTGCCT
The DNA here is from genome assembly GCF_044457245.1 of Nocardia sp. NPDC050630. Lineage (NCBI taxonomy): Bacteria > Bacillati > Actinomycetota > Actinomycetes > Mycobacteriales > Nocardiaceae > Nocardia > Nocardia sp. NPDC050630. Next base: position 204,917 of record NZ_JBITGN010000013.1, on the reverse strand, counting down.
CGGCAGCGGCCACCCGACGGGGCAGAGGCTGGTCTCGTCGCAGCCATGCCGCGAGCATCCGTACGACAAGTGGCGCAAGCTCTGGCTGTAGGCAGGGGAACTGCAGCGCGCCGATCGCGGCCAGCCGGTCGTGCCTTTCGCCGCTGGTTGCCCACGGTTCGATCATCAGCTTCCGGGCGTGCTCGAACTCGAATGTGGAGAGCAGGCCCGCCGCAACCCCGGCGCGAGTGCACACGGTTAGGTTGGGGTTGCTGCCATAGTCTCGCAACCAGTCTCGGACTAGATGGTGCGCAGCGTGGTACTCCTGCCACACATACTCGAGAACTCGGCGGGGGTAGCTGTCGTCGGCGAATTTGACGGCCTGGACCGGGATTTGACCGTATGTGGTTTCCTCGGTGGACCGGTATGACTCCGCGTGCGACGCGCTGAGCAGTTGGGTGCTGCGCGAACCGAACACCGACCGCGAGTGTTTGTTTTCGTCGGGTTCCTCCTCGTGGGCGATGAGCTGGGCCAGCGCGCGGCCGGCATCGGACACGACATGCAGCGGCATACCGTTGAACACCGCCAGTGCGATCGCGAACGCGCGAGTCTCCACGTCCAGTTCATCGTCGAACCACTGCCGGAAACGGCCGTCGGCCGCTGCGGAGTGCCGGTTCACGACGTCGACGATGTCGATTCGGCCGGCGGACACATCGGCCAATTCGGCTGCCAGGAGAGCGAGGTCGCGGGTGGGCGGTCGGTTCTGTGCTACATCGGTCAGCAGTTGCCCCACCTCGGCGCGCTTGAGCAGGTCCGGCGGTCTGGTGGCGAGGTGCCAGCGCAAATGGCTGTGTACCAGCTGTGTCGCGTCGGCGGGTTCGCCGCCGTCGAGTAGAAATTGGTCGACGTCGGCCGAAATCTGAGCCGTGCTGTCCAGCACGACGATCATGCGGCAGCCGTACTCGGTCAGCATCTGGCTCAGCTGTTCGAGATGGAAAGTCCGCAGGTTGCTCGCCTGCTCCGCGCCGAACGATTCGAGCAGGTATCCGAATTTGGGAGTGAACTCGATCTCCAGCGATCGCAGCTGCACGTCGGGATTAAGTTTGTGTACACCGGCTGTGCACTCCTCGGCGAGCGCGCGGAGAGCCGCTGCTGTTCGACCCCAGCCCAGTGGTGCACGCAGCAGAAGCAGCGACTGGTCACGGAGCCTGCGTCGCATCTCCTCGAATACCTTCGGGGGGACGAAAGTGTTGTCGAGTTGCTCGAGCAGGACGGCGGGTACTGGTCCGCTGGGCACGATGCGGTGACCGGGGGCGCCGCCGAGGTTGTCCCGGCCCACGAGGGTGCCGACCGATGCGTCGCCGACAATGACGGTGTGAGCGGTGATCGACAGCCCCCGAGCACCGACCGACATCCCCCACAAGGAGTCGACCGCATTGGATAGCGCGTCGGCAGCGGTGCGGGACTCGTTCAGAAGGTCCTGGTCCGTGGCGTGTCCCCGATGCTCGGCATGGGCAGTGGGTGGGTCGGCACCATCAGCCGGTTGACCGCCCACGCGATCGTCTGCAGTGGTCGTCTCGGTGTTGGGCTCGCTCATACATGCCCGCCGATATTGTCGCGACCGATAATCGTGCGCGCTCGAACGCTGCCGAGGATCAGGTTGTTGGCTGTGACGGCATTGTTTTCGTCTGCCTGCGGGGTGGCGCCGCCACTCTTGGATCCGGCTGGAGCGGGATCGGATTCCGGAAGCGGCGGCTCTGGATAGCCCGGCACGCGGACCCAGATCCGGACGTCGCCGTTCTTCATGCTGATCACAGTGCTGCGATACTCGTTCGGCGTGACCGTGGCACGGTAGCTGTGGCGAACCACTCCCTGGTACACCACATCGGAGACCACGACCACGCCATGGGTACGTGGGGCGCGCTTCAGAACCTGTTTGACCGCTGGTGCTGCGTTCATCCGGAAGGTCGCGGTCAATGCATCGCTTGACCAGCCGTTGTCGTCCTTGCCGACGTAGCCCTCGTGGACTGCGATACGCACCCGCAACCAGTCCAGCGGACCGACCTGGTTGTTGTGCTTCTGAACACCGGCCAGCAGCGCCTCGACAATCTGGTCGAGCACATCGAGGACCGGAATGCCGAGCACCAACATGGCCCCGTCCCCTCGGTCTTCCTTGGCCACAACGACTTCGGGGTGTGGGATCGCCTCGTCGAGTGCCCGGTAGAGCGTCGATCGCATGGATTCGAGCTGCACGTTGCTCAGGGATTCTGAATCTTCTACATCCAGAACGAGAAGGGATCGGTGGGTGGGTTCGGTCATGGCTCCTCCGCGACGATGTGACTTCCGATATGTCTATCGGGGAAGACCGTCTCCGTCTGCGTCCAAATGCACACTGGGAAGACCTTCGGCAAGTTCCGCGAGTAGGTCAGGCTGCAGGAGTTCCACGCGGCGTCGGGCGGTCTTTACCGCGCCGAGTTCTCGTAGTCGCTTCAATGCCTTTGCCACCGCTTCCCGGGACGCCCCGGTCGCGTGTGCGAGCTCAGTTTGGGAAAGCGGCAAGGTGATGACCACTCGGTCGTCATCCGTCTGTCCATATCGACCGGCATAGTCGAGCAACAGGCGGGCGAGGCGTTCACTGACCGTGTACGCGCCGTAATCCAGGCGTTGTAAGTCGGCTTCGCGTAGCCGACTCACCACCATTCGTAACAGACTGAACGTGGCTTTGCCGTCGTTGATCAGTAGTGCACGAAATACCTTGCCCGGCACCACGATCGCTGTCACTGGTGACAACGCGGTGACGGTCGCGGATCGTGCTCTTCCGTCGATCGCTGAGAACTCGCCGAGCAAATCGCCAGGACCCCGGACGGCCAGCAGGACTTGTTTGCCGCTCGACGCCGACGAACTTACCTTCACCCGGCCGGCTTCGATCACAACCACGTGGTCGGACAATTCGCCCTCGCGCAACAGCAGGGATCCGGCAGGCCACTGGCGCCGTATGCCGGCATCGAGCATGGCTTTCCGGCTGAACTGGAGCGCCTCGTCGTATTCCAGTGTCTCCCCCTTGTGAGCAATCGCGTCTCACCGTGGCAATCTCCTTGAGCTTAATGAATCGGCTAGAATTCCGCTCCCGCTTTGCTCACACTGAAAGCCTTCGGGCACAACGGTTTAGCGGAAGAAGATGGTCGCGCTGGACCCGGCAAGCACTGAAGCCGCGCTCGAAGGCCAGCACGGTTTGGCTTCCGCGACCGGGGCGCGACATGCGATCTTCATGGACAACCGATGAAACCTATTGCAGCGAGGATATTTGGCGGTTCACGGCCCGTGCCCCGCCTACTGAGCTACGGCATCGAGTGGTGATCCATCGGTTTGGCGGGTGCGGATCGTTTCCGTAATTGCTTGGCGGTCGCGCGCTTTCATGCCGCCACGGAGCACGATGATGTCGTGGCAGCCTGCGTCGGTGAGGCGGTCGGTGATCGCTTCGAGGTGGTTGACCCAGGTGGTGAGTACCAGTATTTGTGCGCCGGCGTGGTGCGCGGTCTGGATGTCGGTAGTGATCTGCTGTAGGCGTGCTTCGTCGGTGACCAGCGCGCGATAGATTTCGGCCATTCCGCCCGGTTGGGACGGATTAGCGTCGCCGTTGTAGACGAATTGCGTCGGGTGAATCTCGAGCACGGGGTGGGGGTGCAGGCGTTTCACTGTTGGTCGGTAGTTGTCCTGCCGCGGGACTGTCGACAGTGTGGGTGCGCGAGCCGAGTTGGTGGTAGATCAGGTCGTTGAGCTGATCGCGCCGGTAGGGGGTGGCCGTGAGTCCGAGCCAGTATCGGGCGGGTATTTGGTTGAGGACTTCGGTGAAGGCGGATGCGGCGATGTGGTGGCATTCGTCGACGATGACGAATCCGTAGCCGTTGGTGAGTTCGGCTACGTTGGTGCGGCGTGCCAGGGTGGGGAGCAAGGCGATGTCGATGACGCCGGTGGTCTTTGATCGGCCGCCGCCGATTTGTCCACACTTGAATCCGAGATGGTCAGCGATCCGGGCCCGCCACTGGTCGGCCAGGGCTTTGCGGTCGACGAGGATCAATGTTGTGGTGGCCCGGGATGCGATTGCGGCGCAGGCGATGACGGTTTTACCGGTACCGGGTGGTGCGACAATTACACACGTGTCGTCGACTTCGATGTCGCCTACCGCGGCTCGCTGTTCGGGCCGCAATTCGGCCGAGCAATGCAACGACTGTGGGACGCCTTCGATCCGGTTGTCTTCGATGCGCAGTGTGCTGTCGGCGGATTCGACCAGTGTGGTGAGTAAGGGCAATAGTCCGCGGGGCAGGACGAGGTCGCCGTCGAGGGTTTCGTCGTAGCTGCGCAGGAAGCGTGGTGTGTCCCAGATGCTTCGGCGGGCGCGCTGGCGGATGTAGAACTCGGGGTTCGGGATGGACGCGGCGTGCTTGACCGCCGAGATCATGGCGGGGCCCAGATCAGCAGCGGTCAGTTGGAGCCTGGCTGCGAACGTTGCGCGCACCACGGCTGCCGGGCGTGGCATGATCCGTGAAGAGGTCGGCAGCTGCAGGCGCCGAACATCGTGTCCGACTTTTGGCTCGGGCAGTGTGTTGGCAAGTGCGGCAACTTGTTTCGGTGACAGTCGCGGAATGCTCGACAGGTAGGCCCACTGGTCCTCGAAAGGTTCGAGAGTGGCCGGATCCAGGAACAATGTGGTGCCGTGCTGGCGTCGGGTTCCATTTAATGGTGCGGCGATGAGATTGCCCATGCCGCGGCCGGTGTGCGTGTCCTGCGACGGGAACAGTCGGTCATAGCTGGACAGGTTCATGCTGCCGCGCAGCTGGATCGCCTCGGCGAGCAGGCCGGTGGCGATCCGTCGAGCCAGGGCAGCGGCGGTGGCCTGTGCGAAAAAGATCCACACATGCGCACCTCGGCCGGACTGTGACACCTCGAGCGCAGCGGGGATGTCCTTGGTGCGGGCTGCTTTGAGGTATGCCAAGGCGTCGAGCATCGCGGTGTCTTTGTCGAAGTCCGCGGCGACCCACCAGCAGGTGTCGTCGTCGCCCAGCGGATACAAGCCGATATGGTGCGCCCCGCGAAGATGGGCGGCAACGACCTCGTCGGTGATCGGCAGGTACGACGCCTCCGATCGTGACATGCCGGTGCGCCAACGTCCCCGGATCGCGGGCATCCAGCCCGATCGACCGTCCTGGCGGTTCTCCCAGCGAATCGCGTAAATATCGGGGCGGCAACGGAACAAGTCGAGGTAGAACCGGACCTTCGCTTCCGGAGCAGAACGCATGTCGACCGGGGTCGACAGGGCGGTCTGGTCCGGATCGGCTGCGCGGGCTTGGTTTTCGGTGAGGTCGAGCAACAGACGCAGGCGGGCGTTGTCGGCACGGAGGGACTCGAGCTCGCCGGGGAAGCGTTCCACGGCCATCCAGTGTGCCGTGCCATCGGTTCTGCCGCTGAGGGTGGTTATCCATTGTGGCTGCTCGTTCCGCCCACTGCGTGAGGTTGCGGACAGGCCTCATCGAACGACGCGATTGCTCCCGCAACCTCACCCGCCTCCGACCGCGATGGCAACTTCGGCCAACACGGATCGTGACTCCTCATCTGGTTCGGAGGACCGAGTCGTCCAGCCGGAGCACGCTACAGCATACTATTTTTACGTCCTCTCCTCTATTTACTTGCGTAAAATTCTCTATTTGCGTTACGGTGACCTCCCGACAAGAACAAGGAGTCTCGTGAGCGCAACCATCGAAGTGGACGATCAGACCTACAGATCCTTGGAGTTCGCGGCACGCATGAGCGGCAGCACGGCGGGTGATGTTGTAGCCAAACTGGTGGCTGCTGCAAGCATTCCTAACCCCACGACGAGCGAGGAGGCAGAGAAAACCAAGACGACGATCAAGGTCTCGGTCTACGCCGACTACGAGGGTCACCGTACGCACGGCTCCTACGACCGCGACACCAGCCGGATCGACATCACATCGGGACCGCTCGCCGGACGGAGCTTCAAGACACCAACCGGCGCGGCCGGGGCCGTGGTGGCGCACTACAAGCCGACCGTCAGCCCCAACCGCAACGGGTGGTCCTTCTGGACATTGGACGATGGGTCGGGCAATTCTCTTCAGAGCATCCGGCACTCAACATGAATGCGGCTGCGAAAGAGCACCTCTATGCCGACACCGTGGTCGTCGACACACGGCTGGCCCGGCAAGCCATCCGAACTCAGCCGTGCTTCACCGCCAACCTCGGTGAGATCGTCCGCCTCAGTGATGTCTCGACCGAATCCGATGTCGGGTAGGTGCACCGTATAGGCTACATGCGCATGACATTTGCATGTACTCTGTAGATATGGTCGTTGCGATTCAAATCAAGGACGTGCCCGAGGAAGTGCGGGACGCTATCGCCGCACGTGCCGCGGCCCGCGGTCAGTCCACTCAGGTGTACCTACGTGCCCTGCTGGAACGCGAGTTGCGTGCCGAGCGGAACAAGCATCTGCTCGAGACTTTGACAGGGCACCGCAGCCTCGGTATGGGCGCCGAGGATGTCGTCGAGGAGATTCGTGGCGGCCGCGAGGACGACGAGTGATCGTCGTCGACGCGAACGTCATGGTTATGGCCTTGTCGAGCCCTGCGACTCAGGGCAATACCGCGCGAGCGGCGATGCTCGCCGACGACGACTGGATCGCTCCCGCGCACATGCCATTGGAGGTGCTGCGCACCCTCCGCAAAGCCGTGCTCGGCAATCGCTTGACCGCCAATGACGCCGATGCCGCGTTCCGAGCGCTCGCCGCTATGCAGATCGTCTACGTAGGAACCGATGTCTCTCTGTTACATACGGTCTGGGCGATGCGCCACAACGTCTCGGTATACGACGCGGCCTACCTGGCGGTCGCTGTCCTACACGACGCTCCGCTCATAACTTTCGATGCCCGGCTCGCCAAGGCCGCCGAACAGACCAAACCAGACATCCGCGTCACGTTGCTCTGATTCGGGCTGGGTACCAATGACGCGAAGCCCCTCGCGTCCGGTGTATCGACTTGCTCGAGCGCATTTGTCCCCACCGAAGAGCACATATCTCGATTGGCTTCGATTTTTGACGACACCGACAACATCTCCGCGTCCGAGACGAACGAAAATCACTGGGCAGCACTGATTGGCGCGTCGACCGCAACAGCCACCCCCAAGATTGCCACCAAGCGCCCAGATGAAGGCGATGTCGAATGGTGATGGGCGCGTGGGCAACTGGGGGTCGTGGCAGGGTGGCGGCGGCATACACGGTCGAGCGGTGCGACGAATCGTAGGGTCTCGTGGTCGAGGGCAACTACCCGATCTTCAACGCCGAGTACAGGTCACCTGCGATCGACTCGATCGAGGCCTACGAAATGTAGGCAGCTGACCCGAACGCAAAGACGCCCCGACCAAGTATCCGGGTCGGGGCGCTTTGTCATTTCAGACTCGCACTGGGGTCACGGATTGCAACCGCCCATCTGCTGCATCGACCAGGACGCGATGATGTGGGACAGTGCCCCGAATCCGGCGCCGATCAGAGCGCCGGGTATTGCGCCGATAATGAATATCGGGAGTCCGGCGAGCGCGCCGAGCACAGCGCCGATCCCGGCACGCAGTTCGATCGTGTCGCCCGGCATCATGCAAATCCCGATTGGCTCGGCTGGTGTGGGCGCGTTCGGTTCGACCGCGACAGCAACCGGTTCTGGTACCGGCGCCTGCGGTGTGGCCGAGGCGGGTGATGCGAGGCTGATAGTGAGAGCGAACGCCAGAACAGCACCGGCGAATGTCGTGACGGCCGCGATGAGTTGATGTCTCAATTTTTCCCCTGCTGATGAGTGCCGCGACCGGATCGGCGCGGTGGGCTGCTCTTCCCTGACAGGAGTCCTCGCGTGCTGAACCATCCTGGCAGCGGAAGCTTTTTGCGGCAACGGGCTCCGCATTTTGCGGTCGATCACGATGGGCCGGTCACCGGTTGTTCTTCGTCATCGTCAGCACGACCGCCGAGTTCGACGCGACGGCAGTGCCCACGCCGGGCTCTACCGATTTCACGGTCCAGTTCGACGGCATTATCACCATCTCAACGCCGGGTGTTGCTGACCCGTAGGTGACGTTGGTGAACCCGGCTCTCTTCAGTTCGTCGGCTGCGACCGCGCCGTTCTTGCCGACCACGTTCGGGATAGTGAGGTCGGCGGCCGGCGCCACTGTAGTTGTGGCTGTGGCGAATGCGGTGACCGCTGGTGCGGCGGTTGCGATGGGTGCCGCTCGTTGGGTAGTGGTGGTTCCAGCGGTGTCCTTCGAAGTACCGCCGACCGCGCTACCGATGAGGCCCAACACCAGCAACCCACCAACAACCGCGGCGATCCACACCCACACCGGCGTCGACTTCTTTTTCAGCGGTATCGGAGGACGTGGCGGTTGACCGTACGGCGGATGCGGCGGCTGCTGGTAGCTCATGTTTCTCCCCTGCGATGTGTGGTGACGCGCCCGGATTGGGTCTCATAGGCGGCTCTCCCCCGACAGGAGTCGTCGCGTGCTCGATCATCCTGACAGGGGAAATGTTTAACAGCAGCAGATTCCGGGAAATCAATCTGCCTCGGTCGGCGAGTCGGCAGACACTAGATAGCGGATGGGCGTCGAAATCGGGTAGAACCCAGGCCGGGGATCGCCAATCGCCTCGACGAGTGCGACCTGGGGGTCACCATCGACGCCGATCTCTAACACCTCGAAAACGTCGAGCCCGCCCTTGACGAGATGGACTGGCTCTCCTCACGGATCGCCACGAGCGCAGACTAATCAGTCTGTTCGACAGACAACGCGCCCCGCCTCCCGAATCGAAAACGAGGAGCGTTCGTGTTTCGGAGCTCCGGAGCATCGGTCAGAACGAGAGCTGCTGTGGAGCACGCAGTTTCGTCGGTGAGGGTAAAATTTCGGGCCGTGCGAAATCGTAGCGCCGAGCCAGCCCGTGCATATTCAGCTCGTAGCGGTCGCGGCGCGCCCCTGCGAGATCCGTCCGGATCACACCTACGGCAGGCGGCCGACCCGCATCCACACTCATCGATAAACACCGCTTCTGCCCAAGGAGTCGCCCCCGTGCTTGGGCGAACCCGCTCGAGCCGACCGGCGTTAGCCGAATAGGCCCCCTAGAAGCCGGTTTCAGGTGAAAGCTCGCCGTGCGTTCGCGGGCTATGCGTTGTGCGATCTCGTCGACGCTGTGGCCCTTCGGAATCCGGCGCGGCCACAGCATGACCGCTCCGAAAACGAAACCGCAGAACGTAACCGCAATACCGGACGCGATTCCCTCACCCCGAATATCGCAGCGGGCAAAGGGCTGGTGACCATGTCACCAGACAGGTGGTAGCTTGGTGCATCGCAACGTACTGAAGCGTTCTGAAAGGTCTGTTGAGGCCCAACATTTGGATTAGCTCAGCCGATTGACCAGGGCTTTTGTGAAGCGTACCAGTGGGTTTGAATCCCGTTATCCGCTCCACGGAAACGCCAGGTCAGTAGCGTGACCTACCTTGGTGTGGTTGCGTATGTCACCACTTGCGGTCACAACGGACGGTCTGCGCCCGCGAGTGTCTCGCGAACGTTTGCGAACACCGACCAACGCGGAGATTCAGACGGTCACACACTGGCCGGGTTATCGGGATGCCGTCATCGGGCCTCAATCTGTTCGCGCAGGATGTCTCCGTGGCCGGCGTGCCGGGCGAACTCGGCGGTCGTGAATACATAGATCCAGCGAAGGCTGACGACGGCTCCCGTGTGTGGATGCTCGCGGGTCTCGTCCAGGGGGATCCGCGCTGCGATAGACCTGGCTCGGGCGCTTGCGCGTTCGAACTCCGCGATCACCTCGGTCACGGTCTCGTCATCGTCCACCTCGAACCCTCCGTGTGCCCACAGCGGGCCGTCGCAGTCGTCGTCGGTGAGCCGTCCGAGCGTGCGCTGGAACCACATTCGCTCGGCGAACGCGGCGTGTTTGATCAGAGCTATCGGGGTTGTCAGCGAGGGTACGAGCCGACTCCTGGCGTCGGTTTCGGACAGGCCGCGCACCGTGCTGATGAGGTCGGCGCGTGCCTGGTCAAGCATGGTCTCGAGCAGTTCTCGTTCAGTGCCGGTGGTGCGGATCGAAGTGGTCATTGCAGGCTGGCCCTTCCTCGGCCGGTCCGGCGCACGCCAGACAGACCGATCTGCTGATGGTGGTTGGGAAACGGTTCGCCGGAAGGAATCGGCGACGGGGGTGGTCGCATGCTTGGCGACCAGGAATCCTGATTCGGGCCGCCGATGGTTTCGCAACCCACGTCAGAAGTAGGCGCGGCGGACCACTCACGAATTTACCACTACGGCGGCCCTGGAATGCCCCCAGATGCTGAATCAACGAACTCCACGCGTCGTCGAAACCGCCCGCGCTCCACCGTCATCGGCCGCCACATAGCAAGCTGAGAAACCGCCACTTACCGCTGCGAGTCACAGGACGGGCGCGTCGGAGCAGTGTCGAACGATTGGTGTTCAACAAGTCCTGTCAGAACCTGCTCGTACAGTTCCGCATGGCCAGCCAGCCTCGCTCCCTCGACATCGCCGAACCGCTCGCCCTCGATGGCCGATCGCGTCGGTCTGGAGGCAATTTGAGGGCTGCACCTGCCACCGGTGGATGCCGACCAAGCGCGTCATCCACGAAAGCCTCTGTCCAGGGAGCTGACGTGCCGGGAGCGACACAGACGGCTGCTGCCTGTGACGATGGTGGCGGGAATACGATCTGCTGTGAGTTGCGGGGCGACGGGGGAGCCCGTTGCGGAATCGAAGGGCTACAGGGATGACCGATTCCGAGCGCGGACCTGGTGGTCGGCCTCCTATGCTGGGTAGCGTCGATCCCGCTGCGCGGCAACCGGATCCGCCGGCAGGCGGCTGGGGCACGCCTTACGGGCCACCTGGCCAGGGATATGGGCCGACACTGTCGTATCTGCAACCAGCGACCGGCAGCCGCAGAGCGGCTCTGATCATCGCCGGTGTTCTTGGGCTGCTGGTGGCGCTGGGGCTCGGTGTTGTGATCGGCATCGTCGTCGGCGGTGGCGACAGTAGCAGTGAGTCCGCCGGTGCCTCGGCTACTGGGAAAACGGGCACCTATTCGATGAATGCGATCACCAACGCATGCGACCTTGTCGACCCCACGCCGTTGACCAAGTGGTCGCCCACGCCGAAAGGTGCTCCCGAGCATAGGGAAACGCGGCCAACCGCCTACGAGAGCGGCAGCCTGAAGTGCGATGCCGGATACACCAGCGCGACCGCCGGCGAGTTCCCCATGAACAAGGCCGGCATGAGCGTCGAGGCCGAATTCACCAACGGTGCGGCGCCGCCCTTCTACGACCATTGGAAGCACGCCGACGTCGCCACACCCGAAGCGGAGTCGGCTTCCGGTGAGGTCACCGGACTCGGCAATCAGGGCTACTGGTACTCCGAAGTCAGAGGAAACCTCGTCGCGAACATCACCTATGTGGTCTGTGTGCAGGACGGCAATGTCTCGGTGCGGGTGAAGATCTCCCTCACGCGTGAGCAGGGTTCTCCCGCGGTGCGGCGCGAGGAACTCGATTCGATCGCCAGGTCCCAGGTCCGCAGGACGCTGGATGGTCTGCGGGAGAAGTAGAGACCGGAGACTCTAGCGGAACGGTACGGACGCTGGCTGGAATACGATCGGGTCGGAGTTGAGGTCGACGGGAGCCCGTTGCGGAACCGAGGGGCTATGGGGATGACCGATTCCGAGCGCGGGACCTGATGATCGGTCGACGCCGGAGGGCGCCTATCCTGCTGTGCGACAACACGATCCGCCAGTTGGCGGTGGTGTTCGGATCTGTCCGGCGCCCAACGGAATCGGTGTCGGCGGGAACCACAGATCACACTGCGGCTGATCACCAGGCCGATTCTCGAGCCGGTCGGCTGGATCCTTCGGCGCGTACTCCGGGCGCAGCTTCTTGCGGAACCACGATGGTGACCCCGACCAGCCGACCCGCTCGGCGATCACCGCCGCCGGCATCATCGGGAACTCCGCCAACAACGCCCGCGCCTGGAATCGACCGACACCACGTTGGCGCCGCGCCGGCTGGCCCGACCGGTCAGCTCGTCAACGAAGACCGCGACGTCAGCCCGGTTCGCGGCCACCGGATCGATGCCGTTGTCCTCGCAGACCCGCAGGAACTCGGCCAGTCCCCGCGCATACGCATCGATCGTGCGCGGCGCCCGGCCACAGTCGGTCCACCCCGCAGCCACTCCGCCGCCCGCTCGTGCTGCCCGAGCACTGGCCACTTCTCCTCCAACCCCGTTGCCGCCAAGCCTGCCTCCCAGTTCCGTGGTCGAATTCGGAGCCGTCGAGCTCCTCGGTTTGATTCGACGTAACTAATGAGAAGTGCGTCCGGAGAGCCCAAGAGGTTCGGTGGTCGAGATCGTCGGGATCATTGCGGTGTGCTTCATCTCCTACTTGGTGCTGTGCGCGGTAGTGGTGTTGCGGACTAGGAGCGCTGAGGCCCTGCGTCATGTCGCACAGGCCATTCGCGCACTGCTGGACTTCATTTCGTTGAGGGGTGAAGTCTGCCCACCTGCTGCCAGGCCGCCGGCCCGGCAGCAGACAGGAGATGAGCCTGGGTTGTTGGGAATTGATCGATTGATGGCCGCTGACCCGGTTGGTGCCGAGTGCCTCTGGCCTGCAGTCCCATTCCGGTCGTGTCGTCGAAAGCTACGACTTACTCTTGCTTGTTGTGGGTGCTCCATGGCCAGCAGTTCTGGTGGGGTTGCCGGGGGCGGCGGTCGCACTGACCTCGCTGTGGTCGCTGATCCCGCTAACCACAGCCCGCGTCCACCTTTACCGCCTGAAACGTTTAGCCGAGATCGTCGCGGCTACTGGCGAGGACTGCCCGAAGGTGTTGCGTGAGAGCCTGATCCGCGAATCGTATTGGGTAGCGGCCTACCGCGCAGAGCGCTACACCCGGAAAGACAAATCCGCCATCAAATGGCTATTGATCGGCGCAGCGGCCGCCACGAGCGGGGCAGGCGCCGTCGCTTTGGCAGTCCTCGAACATCACAGATGGTGGGGGCTCGCGTGTTTCCTCGCGGCCAACGTGACCCCGTACCTTTTCCTCCCCCAAACATTCGCGATCTACCGATGGATCCAAGTTCGGCGCCAGTTCTACTCCTACTTAGGCGGTCGCGCTGACATCCCCGCCATACCGCGCCCGTCGCTGCTTCCGCTGCTGATGCAAGCCCCTGACCACGATGACGTGCAGCGATGGTTCAACGTGGTATTCGGCGGAGCCCCACCTCTGAATCCCAAGAAGATTCAGGCTAACGACATGCGGCTGCTCCAGGCACTGGTCGACGATTGGATCCAAAACGATCGCCCCCGATGGCCAGACCGTATCGCGCAAGAACCGCGGGAACGAGCGCACAGGCCCCGTGAGTGGCCGACCTGACAAAGCCTGGCCAAAGGTATACGCCGGACCCAAAATTGTCGTTTGCCACCGGAGATCACACCCAGGTAGTCGCCAGCCACACGGTCACCGCAGCTGCGAGAAGAAGCGTGATGTTGAGGCCGACTTGTCGGTCTTTGCCGGTCAGATGGACCGGGATCGCGCCGAGCTGTAGGAGTACGAAACCGATGGCTGCGGCCACGGCGAGCCAAGGTGCATGGCCGGTCAGCGGTGGAAGGATCAGTCCGAGCGCGCCGAGAATCTCGAGCGCGCCGATGGCTCGGATGGCGGGTAGTGGTAGGCGGTCCACCCAAGTCATCGTGGGCCGGAGTCGATCCCGGCTTCGGGTGATCTTCAGTGCGCCTGCATAGAGGTAGAAGAGGGCGAGCAGGCCTGCGGTGATCCAGAAAGCGATGTTCACAATTCCATCCAGCAGTGGCAGGTGCGGGCCGAGGGCACAACGAATCGCGCGCTCGGGTTCAGGCCGAGCCGGTGACGGGCTCGGTGGCGTAGTGGCTCATCACTTCCATGTTCACCTGGGGTGTCAGTTCCCGGCCGTCGGCAATCAGATCCCGTAGGTCGCGGAAGTACTGCACATACAGGTCGGGTGTGAAGGTGCTGAGCATGACGGCCGGTTGGCCGGTGATGTTGGCGAAGGTGTGCGGAGCGCCGGGTGGGACCATCACCAGCGTGCCCGCTGTCGCGTCGTAGTCGGTGTCGCCGACGGTGAACCGCACCGTGCCGGAGATGATGTAGAAGCCCTCGTCGTGCTGGGCATGCCGGTGCTGGGGCGGTCCCGGAGTGTAAGGGGGCAAGACGGATTCGGCGAGTCCGAGGCGGTGGCCGGTATTGCTGCCGTCCTCGAGGACCCGCATTCGCGTGGCACCCAACATGATCGTCTCACCCTCGCCGGATCGCACTACCGAAACTGTTGCACCGGAGTCCTTTTCGTCGCTGTTTGATTCGTCAGTCATGCTTCGATTGCACCGCTTGGACGTTGCGGGTGTCCAAGACCTGTTCCGCGATGGCAATACCGAACAGGTATCGTGCCAGCGTGGAGCTACGTACGCTGCGCTATTTCGTAGCTGTCGCCGAGGAACGCCACTTCGGTCGCGCCGCCGCCCGGCTGCACATGAGCCAACCGCCGCTGAGCCGCGCCATCCGGCAGCTGGAGGCGGAAGTCGGCGCTGCCCTGTTCGACCGGTCACCCACCGGAGTCGGAATCACCCGGGTTGGGGCCGTGTTGCTGGACGAGGCACGCGCCCTGCTCGAGCAGGCCGACCGCGTCAGCACCCGGGTGGCCGCCGCAGCCGGAAACACGAACCTCACCATCGGCATCCTTGGCGACGCCACCGACCCCGGCATCACCAGGCTGGCCGCCGCCTACCACCGCCAGCACCCCGAGGTCGACATCCGCATCCGCGACACCGACCTCACCGACCCCACCTGTGGGCTGAAGGCCGGACTGGTCGACGTCGCCGTGACCCGTGCACCGTTCAACGACACCGCCTTGATCGTGCGTGAACTGCGCGCCGACCCGGTCGGCGCGGTTCTGCGCGCCGACGATCCACTGGCTCATCGCGACCATCTGACACTGGCCGACTTGGCCGGCCGCCGCTGGTTCCAGTTCCCCGACGGCACCGACCCCATCTGGCAGACCTACTGGAACGGAGGCGAGCCGCGTGAAGGCCCAGTAGTGCGGGTCGTCCAGGAATGCATGCAGGCCGTGCTCTGGAACGGCACCGTCGGCATAAGCCCCCTCGGGCACACCGTCCCCGAGGAATTGGCCGCGATCCCGCTGATCGATATGGCGCCGAGCAGCGTGGTGGTGGTCTGGAACGAGGGCGACACCAACCCGTTGATCCGATCGTTCGCCCAGGCAGCAACCGCCGCATACCGCGATCCCCCACGTCGGCCGTGATGCGACTCGGTCCACGAATAAACGGTTCGGCATCACCGCGGGCACAACCGGTCCGATGCCGACGGCATCCCGGCGCACGACGCTCCGAAACAGCGCAATCTCGTTCGCCGACCAGCGTCAGTCGCGATCACCCGCGCGCCGCCCCAGACCATCGCCGCCAGAAGCAACGAGATTCCCGCGTTCACGCGGACTAGCAAGAGGCGCTCCGAACTCTCGCCGCTGAACGCCGGGCATATTCACCGACTGGACAGCGTGATGGTTACCAGGCACCGGCCGACGGTGTGATGGGCAGCATGGCGGTCGCTGACCTGAACGCGTACTCGCTGCGGATGTGGGCGTCGTCGGTTGGTTCGGTATCCCAAGGGAACTGGACGTCCGGTGCTCACTCATCAATCGTTAAGGTTCCTGCAAGGCGCACTGGCGATGATGGTGCCCAAACCGGCAGTCTATCAATGGATTTCATATGCGTTCCGACTCTGATACTGACCAGCAGAGACTCGACTCAGCCGCCTTCGTTGCTGTGGCTCATGGATTCGGTGGCGGCTCGGGTTCGGGCCACCCCGGCCGAAGTTGCTGTGTCATCGGGTGAGGGCGACCACGATTCCTTCACCGACGCCCGTGCAGTACGTCGCTGAGATCACCGACGAGGACTGGCGGCTGAACTCACTTACCGAGATCGGAGAAACCTCAATGTGTAACACCCGATTCCGCGCCACCGTGATCACCGTGGCAATCGCGGTAGCGGCTGGATTCGGTCTCACTGCGTGTGGCAAGGCGGAACGCTGGTGCGAACGAGACCAAGGCGATGTTTTGGTTGAAAACTGGCACTGCGAGCAGAACCTGGCGGGCTATGAGTGGGAGCCAGACCACGACAAGCCGAAGACAAAGAAGAAGCCGATCAAGTCGAAGAAACAGAACAGATGATTCGCTGCGATGGAGGCCGAGCTCGCAGACCGGGATGTCCCTGGCTCACCTCAGCGACCAGCTCGACACCTGGTGTCGTGATTCCCGGGCAACCGGCAACTTGCGCGAACTGGCCGTGCGTTTGCGAAAGATTGTCGAGGACGATGGAGACCAGCCACGTTGGCTGAAGGATTTCCGGGCCGGGCATGCCGAGGCCGATCCGGGGGCCTGGGCAGGAATGCTGACAGGTGGTGGATGCTGGCCGGTCGATCGCGAAGGTCACCATCGGCCGGGCCGCGCGTGGTTATCGCGATGATGTGCCGGACAGCCATCGTCGAGCGCGGTCGAATACAGAATTCTTGCGCCCGCGTGTTCGATCGATCGGGTTGCACCAGCGGGGCAACGCCTCTCGCGCGGCAAGCCATGTCTGGGGTATCCCAACGATCGGACCCGTGCGGTTGCCGGTGTAGGCGGCGACGATCCCGCCGACGATGGCGCTGGTGGTGTCGATATCTCCGTCTGCGGCAATACATGTGGTGATTGCGGCCGGGTAGTCGTGCAGATATGTGGCCGCGACCCACATCGTGAACGGCACCGTGTTCTGTGCGGTGACCAGGGATCCGTTGCCGAGTTCGTTTGCGGCTTCGGCGGCGGGGGCTCCGAGTAGGGTGCGGGCGCGGCGGATCAGCCGGGTCGTGTCACCGTGGTCGAGGCGGTCCAGGACGCCGGTAATGAATTCGGTCGGTGTGGGCCGTGTCCCGTTCAGGCGGGCTTGGGCGGCGTGGGCTGCGGCGAGTGCGACCGCGACGGCGCCGGTGATCCCTTCGGGATGTAGATGGGTCACCTGTGCCAACCGGATCGCTTCGGCGACAACCTTTTCCATATCGCTGGCGTAAAAGGCACCTAATGGGGCGACGCGCATGGCCGCGCCGTTGCCGCAGGAACCTTCGTCACCGAACGCGGCCGCGGCGGCTGTGCGCCAATGCACGCCGTCGCGGATTCGATGCAAGGTGGCGACTGTGGCGAAGCCGTAGTCACGTGCCGGGTCGAAGCGTCGCGCGAAAGCGGTGGCAAGCCGATCCTGGTCGATCTCGCCGCGACTGGACAGCTCGGTAACCACGGAGCAGGCCATTTCGGTGTCGTCGGTCCACCCCCATGGTCCGGCGGGAAGATTGTCTGTCCGTAGGTCTGCGATGGATCGGCCCATGATCGGGAACTGCTGTCCTAAAGCGTCGCCCACGGATAGTCCATCCAAGGAATCAAGCATCAACTCGACATGCATTGGCTCTGATGATAGCCGAGGGGTAGGCGATCGACGTGTATGGCGACTGTTGTCGACGGCGCGTGAATTCAGCTGCCGTTGACGGCTGTGTGTCTGAATCCTCAACGGCGGCTGTGGATGTCGGTTCGTCGCCGCAGGTGCGTGGATGTGTTCGGTGACGTGTTTGCGTTGCTCGTGCCCAGCAGAGCTGCTTTCGGTTGGCGTGGTGGATGCCTCGTCGAGTTCGAGCGCGATTCCGGACCTATGCGCGACATCGCGCGCGTCGAGCTTCAAGGCTTGGATACAGCGCGGATGGTGTCGATCGAGGACGAGTGCTCGGGGTTGTCGATCAATAGGCTGACCGAGGTTGGGAATCAGTACGACATCAGTCCGGTGCGTGTCGCCGTGATCGCCACGGTGATGGCCAGCCGTGATGTGACGGCCAAGGACGGCCATCCCGTTAGCCGGGTTACATCTGGCCGTGGCGGACCGGGCCGGCTGGTTCGTAGGTGCCCAGGACGATGCCGAGATCGGTGACGGTGAGCTCGACTGGGCGCATCGTCGCCGGGAGGATGCCGTCGTTGAACAAGCGGCGACCGGAGCCGAGTACCAGCGGAAATGTCATCAGGCGGAAGCGGTCGAGGAGTTCGTGCTGCAATAGTGTCTGGAGCAGTTTGCCGCTTCCCCAGATCTGCAGCTCGTCGCCGGGTTGGTTCTTGAGTGCCTGTACCGCTGCGACGATGTCGCCGGTCAGTAGGCGAGCGGTGTCGGGGTGTTCGCCGCGCCAGGTGGCATCGGCCTCACTGAGCGAGTTGGACACGACGTATTTGGGCAGGGAGTTGATCGCGGTGGCAATGGTGTTGTCGGGGTCGGTCTGATCGGGCCAGTAGCCGCGGAAGATGTCGAATGTTCTGCGACCGAACAGGAACGCGCTGGCGTGGCTATTGAGCTCGGTGACGAACTCGCCGATGGCTTGGTCCGGGAACGGGGCCTGCCAGCCGCCGTGGGTGAAGGCGTCGCTGGGATCTTCCTCGGGTCCGCCGGGGGCCTGCATCACGCCGTCGAGGGTCAGGAATGTCTGAACGGTGAGCTTCATATGAATGCAGACGGAGTGGTGCGCTGATTCTGAGCGGTCTCAGGCCGAATCGCTGCCGACCGTGTCGGAACTCCATCAAGGACCGCCGGAGGTGTTCCGATTCGGTCGCAACAGCGTAGGCGTCCTCGACTTCAAGATGGAACGCCTCCCGCTGCACTGACGGAATAGGCTGGTCCACTCGTCACCCGGCAGCGGCTGCACCGAAAAACGTCATCGCCAGCGCTGGCTCTTCGATCGCCACCTTGTCGGCGGCCAGCTCCAACTTGCCGATCGTTTTGGAGCGCGATCACTGGACCTGACAGCGTGCAAGTACCGCAGCCAGTGTCGGTCAGGACGGCATCGATGTAGCGCGTCGCTCAATGGATCCCAGTGGGGCGTAGGGAATCTTGACCCACATCCGAGCTGCGTTCGCGGACGTGTTGTCCAGCGACGAACCCGTAATGTCGACGCCGCGCTTGTGGAAATCAGATCACGGCTACCCGGGAAGCTGGTTGTAGCGCCGGACGAGCTCTTCGGCGGTGGCACGGGCGTTGTCGCAGCCGCCGCCGTCAACGCGGACCTCGATGACGTTGATCTTTCGTTCGGGCGTGTGGAGGTCTCGGTTCTTGACCGGCACCGGCGGCTGCGGATCAGTCGAGACCGAAATCTGGCAGGTGTCGGCGTACCCGGTGCAGCCGGGCTTCTCGTTCGCTGAGAATCCCCCGATCGTCGTTGCTCCCGCACCACATTCCGGCCCACCCAAGCTCGCCATCCAACCGCTGCGCAGATGCTCGGGCAACAGACGCGGCACGCATAACCCTTCCACTGGCAGTCGACAGACGGCCAAACTTGTTGTAACACTGCGTTGGTGGTCGCGCCGTGGCACGATTTCGTGAGTGAAGATCGGCGCGCTGCTCGGGTTCCTATGGCGCTAACGTTGCCATGGCGTGCCGTGAGAAGGCTGATTGCTGCGCCTTGTGCGCAGAGTCAACAGGTGCTCGCGGCGCGGTCAATCCGTCAATCGCACAAAGGGATTCCCATGTCCATCGAACCAGACGAACGCCTTGGCATACGCGGGCAAGCCAATGCTGTGGTGCACGCTCTGATCACCAGTGTTGTCAGTGTGTTCGCACTGATAGTCGTCGTCGTGCTCATCTCGAAGGCGCTCGGTCTGGGTGCGGAAGAGTCGGAATCGACTGCGGCGAGTACAACGGGCAGTTCAGCGCCTACCGCGCCGGCAACCACACCGGCCGCTGCGCCGGCGCCCCTGTCGGATCCGCGATGCGCGCCAGCGCCTGAAAATGTTGTCGCGCAGGTGCAAGCGGGCCTCACCATGGATGGCTACCGGCTCACCAATGCCACGGTGATCATTGACGGTCGTCTCACGTTCTTCGGCGCGACGACCCTCGACGCATCCGGACAGATGGAAGAGCGTTCGGACGTGTGGATCCTGCGCGACCACGTCGTCTACGCCTCCACCGGTGGCGCACGCAGCAACTCGCAATTCCCGAAAGCCTCGTCGTCACCGCTGAGTATTTCGCCGGGAGACGAGCGGGTGCGAGCCGTGGATGCCTGTGTAGTGGATGCGACGCGCAGAAGTTGATGCACCTGCGGGCGCGACGGATCGGAAGAGCCCGCAGCGAGTGGTGGACCGGACCGCGCGGAACCCATACCTGGTGTCGTCAGAGTCGCATCAATATCTGCAATGTCGGCCCTGCTGCACGGATAGGCGACAAACCGAGAGTTCCTGGCGACCGTTTCCGGGGTCACCGCCGGCGTAACGGTGAAAGTGGCCCACGACGTGGTCAGGGCTTCTTGCCGTCGTGGGGGTACGCGACCCGGCTGGTTTCGTGGGCATGCATCGACACGGGCCCAGATGTAGGGGCGTAGGCGTTTTGTGGCTTGTTCGGGTGTGCAGAATTCGAAAGCATCGAGTTCATGCTCAAAGGTTCTGAAAGGTCTGTTGCGGCAAAATATTTGGACTAGTTCAGTCTATTGACCAGGCGAATAGTCAAGCGCCGGAACATGTTCGAATCCGTCATCCGTCCCACGAAACGCGAGGCAGTAGCGTTGAGCCAGCCTAGTCAGGTGCGTATGTCACCACATGCGGCCGCAACGGCATCTCAGGGAACCCACCGGCTCTGGAGGCTTCATCTTCCGTGACGCATCCACCAAGACCCAGCTCGTACGTTGAGAATCTTGCCGCCGGTCAGTCGAGCTCACATCACGCTCGCGTCCCGGGTAACGGGTCGATCGCCTGGCTTTCGCGCTGTCGGGGTGGCGATGACGATGGTCCGGTAGCAGAAGAGCGGTGAGCGCGGGGAGTGAGAATATCGGGCGCAATCCGGATCGAGGATTGGGAGCTGTCCGGGCGGATCTGACGCTGCGACGCGAGCGTTACACGGTAGTGGAATTCTGGGTGCTCTGCGCTAGCCGTTCCCAGGCGGGCGAGGTGATTCCGACGGATTCGTTCACCAGGCGGATCAGCTTCGGATCCAGCGTCGGGGTTGTCCGGCCTGCTCCCGTGCGTCTGCCGGTCAGCCACCGTCGGGTGCGGTCGGCCAGGTTCGCCAGGCGCGGGTCGTCGGGGGACCAGTCGAATGCTGCGTCATAGTCGAGGTAGATGGCTGCGAATTCCGGGTCGTCGATGGCGTCGAGCTTGTCGGCGATCCAGCCGGCCGCCTCTTTCGGGGCGACCGATTGCAGCAAAATCCAGAGGTCGCGCTCCATCCGGACGGCCCGGTCGCTGACCCCGAGTTGTTGCAGGCGATCGAGGTACTCGGCGACTTCGGTGGACACGAATAGTCGGTCGCCGGAACCCAATTCGGCGATCCGCTCACGGGTTCGGTGGATCTCCTCGGCGCGTTCGGCGAGCATGCGGTCGATCTCGGCGATCGCCGCCGCGAACTCGTCGGAGTTCGCGGTGAGCAATTCCTTGATACGTGCCAAGGGCACGCCGGCCTGCGCCAGTGTCTTGATCTTGACCAGATCGATGGCGTCTTCGGCACGGTAGCGGCGGTAGCCGGAGGAGTCGCGCGGCGGCTCGGGGAGCAGGTCGCGCTCGTGGTAGACGCGCACGGCCTTGATCGTCACGCCCGCATACCGCGCGAGCTGCCCGATCGTGATCATGCGCGTCTCCCTTCGTCGATGCGCCCAGGCGCGTGGCACATCATCACACGCGAGTGAACAACCGGCCCGCGAGATCGATTCCTGCCACCGCGCCGGATTCATCACGGGTGAAGAACCCACGTTGTCCTTGCAGACCGCCCTCGGTGACGATGTACTCGTCCGCGTCGCCAGGCAGCAGACCGAGGACAGCCGGTGGCAGGTCGGGCGGCATTTCGGTGTCCGCCGCGGCCCGGACCTCCGGTTTGATGGCACATCCGATCGTCAACACAGCTCCGTCGGCGTCGAGCGTGAGCCGCATCATCTCGTTCTCATAGCTACCAGCGATTTCCGCCGCCCGCTCCGCGTCGTAGGGCAGCGGTTCCGGGTCGGGTTCGACCACGCCGAGGTAGTGTTCGAGCACCCAGTTCATCAGGGTCCGGTTGAACGCGAGGCCGGCGTCGGGGCCCGCGTTCGACGTCACGGCGACCGCGAAGTTCCGTTCCGGCACGATGAGCAGGTCGGCGAACTGGCCATTGCCCGATCCACCATGTCCGATCGTCGCGACACCGTTCACCTCGCGCAGGAACCAGCAGATACCGAATGCGTCACCCAAGGTGCTGCCGCGCAGTTCTACGGTGTGTTCCCGCATCCGGTGCAGCAGTTCGGTCGGGAGAATGCGCTCGCCGTCCTCGGTCCGGCCGTCGCCGACATGGAATCGCGCCCAGCGCAGCAGATCGCTCACCGACGTCGCCACACCGCCGCCGGGGTTGTTGGAACGGTTGTCCTTCCACTGCCGGGCCACAGTGAGCACACCGTCCGCATCGACGTTGTGGCCCACCGCGAACCGCCGGGTCATGGCGTCGTTGACCGCGTAGCAGCTGTGTGCCAGCCCGAGCGGTTCGAACAACAGTGACGCGACGGCCCGCTCGAAGGTCGATCCGGTGACGTTCTCGATGATCCGGCCGGCAAGGTTGAACCCCGCCTGGCTGTAGGACGCCCGCGCGCCCGGTTCCGAGATCAGGGGCGACTCGGCCAGTTTCGCCGCGTGTCGCGCCAACGCGTCGTCTCCTTCGCCGGTGTCGACGCTGAGTTTCCATTCCAGCCCGGCCGTATGGTTGAGCAGCCGCATCACCGTGATCTCGTCCGCGCCCGCATCGGTGGGGGCGAATTCGGGGACATACCGCCGCACCGGCGCCTCCAGCTCCACCCGGCCCTCGGCGACCAGCCGCATCAACGCGGTAGCGGTGAAGGTCTTGCTGACCGACCCGACCACGAACATCGTGTCCCGGTCCACCGGAAGCGGATTGTCCACACTCGTCACCCCGTGGCACGCGAAGTCTTCTCGACCACCGGCCAACACCCCGACGGCGACACCCGGTACGCCCAACTTCTCGGCCGAGGCCGCAACGAATTCTGAAAGTTCCTGGGCTATCTCGTTCATGCCACTATGCTCGAACCTTGCCCCCGGGGCAAGGTCAAGCCCCTAGGCGAAACTCGCCGACCGCAGAGTGATCGAGTCGAGTCCGGACGCCGACTTGGTGCGTGGACCACCTGGCGATTTTCGAAGTCGACTGCACCGCAGGAATTCCCGCACTCGTGTGCCAGCGGGTCAGGTGGCGGTGGTGCGCGGGCCGACGCGGATATTGCGGTAGATGGTCATGCAGGGAGGCCAGGTGTCGGGTTGCGGCGACGTCGAGCCAGCGGCGGGTACCTCTCCGTCGCGCCGACTCATTCAGTCGGTCGGCGGCATGCTGGCCGAGGTCCTATCCGCGGCGAGCGCCCGACCGGATCCGCTCGGTGGCACCCGCCTCTACGGCCCCGAGGACATTCCACGCCTGGAAGGCGTGCTGACGTCGACCCGGAACACACGGAACCGGGTGGGGGGTGCTGTGCCGGTCGTCTATCTGACGGCAGCCGCTCTCAGGAGACCCTCCGCCGTGGGACTGTCGGTCACGAGGGTGTTCACGTAGCCGGCGCGAGCCGCGACGAGGATTGAATCCACCTTGTCTTGGCCGATGGCCACGCCGATTGTGTGCGGAATGCGTGGGAGGTCCTCTAGCGGGATGGCGATGAGGCGCTCGAACCCACTGGACTCGATCGGCGCTCCGTCGGGTCCGTAGGGGCGGGCGCAGATGTCACCGACGGCGTGCTCGAGCGTTTCCTCCCGCGCTGAGATGACGCTCGGCAGCGACGAGCGGTGCAGCGGTGGAGCACCGATCCCGAGTAGTGCGGCGCGCGCAGACCGCCACAGCTGCTGGACCCGCTGGATCTGTGGGTCGCTCATCAACGCTTCGTGCAGGTTCGGTGTCGGCATGGCGGGGGTGTACAGCATGACGGGGACCCCGCCGACCCGCAGCGCCAGCGCCCGCGTGATCTCGTTCGACTGGTAGTGCGCTTCCGGCTCTTCGATACCGCCGACTGTCGGGCACAGGACGACGCCGGGCAGTGGTGGAAGATCGTGCCGTGCGACTGCGAATACCGTTGCGCCGGTTGACACTAGAAGCGTGTCTCCGGGGCGCAGTTGCGCCTCGGTGAGAGCGTCGGCGACGCGGGGAGCGAGCAGCGTCCCCAATTCGACGCCTGGGGACTCCGGTGTCACGTATGCCGCCGTTAGTCCGAGAGCCTGGCGGAGATCATGCTCGAGGTCGGTCAGCGCCCGCTTCTGCGGGTTGCGGACCGTGACCTGGACGATGCCGGTCTCGCGCGCCTCGGCGAGGAGACGACTCACGGTCGCACGGCTGGTGCCGATTTGGTGTGCGATCTCGGCCTGATTCGCGTTGTCCAGGTAATACAGCCGCGCCGCCTGGTACACCAGCCCGGGAGGAAACCGGCGGCGGGCGCCCGCATCAATACTCCCGGCTGCTCGGTCTGTCATCGGCATCCTCCTTTCGTGCTCAGCGTGCACATGTTCAGAGTATTCGATCGCGTCTGAACATTCGTGCTGTACATTTTTTCACCGATGTCTATAGTGACATAGAACACGCCTCCCTCGGGAGGCAGCATGGCAGAAGGAGTCGCTGGTGACTGATCGACAACGCACCCGGTCAGCCGTTCGCGCTGGTGACACGATGCAGGCAGTCGTGTGTCACGGTCCCGCTGATTACCGGCTGGAGAAGCTACCGGTCCCGTCGCGGAGACCGGGAGAGGCGCTCATACGCGTTGAGGCCGTCGGCATTTGCGCGAGCGACCTGAAGTGCTACCACGGCGCATCGAAGTTCTGGGGTGACGAAAACCGGGCGGCATGGGCGGAGACGGAGGTCGTCCCGGGGCATGAGATCACCGGGCGGGTGGTGGAGCTCGACGATGCCGCTCGCGAGCGCTGGGGCGTCGACGTCGACGATCGCATCGTCGTCGAGCAGATCGTTCCGTGCTGGAGCTGCCGCTACTGTGCCGAGGGCAACTACCACATGTGTCAGGTGCACGACATCTACGGCTTCAAGCGCGCAACCCATGGCGGCATGCAGGAGTACATGGTCATCACGCAGGGTTCTCTGGTCCATCGGATCAGCGCTGACATTCCCCCCGCGCACGCGGCCTTCGCGGAGCCGCTGTCTTGCGCAC
This sequence comes from Nocardia sp. NPDC050630, assembly GCF_044457245.1. NCBI lineage: Bacteria > Bacillati > Actinomycetota > Actinomycetes > Mycobacteriales > Nocardiaceae > Nocardia > Nocardia sp. NPDC050630. The sequence continues at coordinate 179,644 of NZ_JBITGN010000013.1, read as the reverse complement.
TCCACGCCGTCGAACGGGCCGACATCACGTTCTCCGATGTGGTTGTCGTCGCCGGGTGCGGGCCGATCGGCCTCGGTATGGTCGCGGGTGCGGCGGCGAAATCTCCGGCCCAGGTCATTGCTCTGGACATGGAGCCGCGCAAGCTGGAGCTTGCGGCGCGCGCCGGGGCCACGATGACGATAGACATCAGCAAGCAAGATCCCGTTGCCCGCGTTCGAGAACTTACCGGTGGTTATGGCGCCGATGTCTACCTCGAGGCGACCGGGCACCCGTCGGCGGTGATCCAGGGCCTCAACCTGCTGCGCAAGCTCGGTCGCTTCATCGAATACAGCGTCTTCAAGGAGGCGGTGACCGTCGATTGGACGATCATCAGCGATGACAAGGAACTCGACGTGCGTGGCGCCCATCTTGGACCGAACTGCTGGCCTGCTGCGATCCGGCTCATCGAGGGCGGCAAGCTCCCGCTCGACGACATCTGCACCCACCAGCTGCCGATTGCGGAGTTCGCGCGCGGACTCGACCTCGTCGCGTCGGGCAAGGAGTCGATCAAGGTCTCACTCATTCCCTGATCAGTCGGCTCGAGCTGACAGAAAACGATCGGCTCGCGACTGGCCGAACCATGGTCGCCACTGCCACCCGGACATCACATCAGATCGGAAGACATCGTTATGAACGTTACCAAGACGACCCGGGCCGCCATTGTCCTCGCTATTGCCCTCACCCTGCCGCTCGCGGCGTGTAGCTCGGGTAAGAACGCCAAAACCGCTACCGGCGGTATCGATGGCGCGAAGGTCGCCTTCCTCATGCCGGACCAGGCATCGACCCGGTATGAGCAGCACGATGCGCCGGGCTTCAAGGCTGCGCTCAGCAAGTTGTGCGCGAGCTGTACGGTGCTCTACAACAACGCCAACGCTGATGCGGCGAAGCAGCAGCAGCAGTTCGACGCTGCCATCTCGCAGGGCGTCAAGGCCATCGTGATCGATCCGGTCGACTCCACCGCCGCGGCCTCGATGGTGTCACGTGCTCAGGCCAGGGGAATCAAGGTCGTTGCCTACGATCGGCCTATCCCGGACGCGAAGGTCGATTACTACGTGTCCTTCGATAACGAGGCCATCGGCAAGGCGATCGCCGAATCGCTCGTAAAGCACATGAAGGACACCGGCGTCCCAACCGACAAGGGGATCCTCGAGGTCAATGGATCACCGACCGACGCGGCAGCAGGTCTGATCAAGAAGGGCATCCACGAAGGCCTCGCCAGCGGCGGGTACGCGACGCTCGCCGAGTACGACACCCCTGACTGGGAGCCGACCGCTGCTCAGCAGTGGGTCGCAGGCCAGGTCTCCCGGTTCGGCGGGCAGATCGGTGGGATCGTCGCGGCCAACGACGGGACGGCCGGTGGTGCCATTGCCGCGTTGAAGGCCGCGAACGTCAAACCTATCCCGCCGGTTACTGGTAACGACGCGACCAACGCCGGGCTCCAGCTCGTGATCTCGGGGGACCAGTACAACACGATCTCTAAGCCGAGCGAGATAGTTGCTTCCGCGGCAGCTGAAGTCGTCGTCGATCTCGTCGAGGGCAAGCAGGTCGAGGCCGTCGGTGGCGGCAACCTCACAACCATCTTCACGGCCCCGACCATGCTCTTCGTGCCGAAGGTCGTCACACGGGACAACCTGAAGGCCGACATCGTCGACGCCAAGATCAACACCGCGGCGGAGCTGTGTACTGGTGCCTATGCCAGCGGATGCACGGCACTGGGGATCTCCTGAAACCGGCCTTCACGTCATCGATAGAGTTTCTTATGACAGCCACGGCAACATCGTCCACGACGCCGGTGCTCAGCCTTCGCAGTGTCGGCAAGACTTTCGGCGCGGTCTCCGCGCTGACCGACATCGACATGGAAGTCAACGCCGGCGAGGTGGTCGCCCTCGTCGGCGATAACGGGGCTGGTAAGTCCACCCTGGTCAAGGTCCTGTCCGGTGTCCATCAGCCCGATGCAGGTGAGCTCTTCTTCGACGGGAAGCCCGTCACCATTCCCTCGCCGAACGCGGCACTCGAACTCGGCATCGCTACCGTTTTCCAGGATCTCGCGCTCTGTGAGAATCTCGACGTCGTCGCCAACCTGTTTCTCGGTCGAGAGCTCGGTAGGGCGCGGCTCAGCGAGGTCGAGATGGAGACCCGGTCCTGGGAGCTCCTCGGGGAGCTATCGGCTCGCATCCCGAGCGTTCGCGTCCCCATCGCGTCGCTGTCAGGTGGTCAGCGCCAAACTGTCGCTATCGCCCGGTCGCTGCTGGTAAACCCCCGGCTCATCATGCTCGACGAGCCGACTGCCGCGCTGGGGGTGGCGCAAACCGCAGAAGTCCTCAACCTGATCGAGCGGGTGCGCGCCAAGGGGCTCGGCGTCATCATGATCAGTCACAACATGGAGGACGTTCGGGCGGTCGCGGACAGGATCGTGGTGCTCCGGCTCGGCCGCAACAACGGAACCTTCGGTCCTGATGTGAGCAACCACGAGCTCGTCGCGGCAATCACGGGCGCCACGGACAACGTCGTCGCTCGTCGATCGGCCCGGCGCGCGGTCGAGGTCGACGCGGCTGTTGCGAACACCGCAGAGGAGCTGTCATGAGTCAGACGGAAACGTCCACGAAGTCCGAGGTGACCGAGCACACTGAACTCGACCGCCAGGACAGCCGAGTAACCGTCGGTGTTGGCGGCGTCGGCGGGGTGATCACCGGATTCGGTCGCCGCGTGCGCTCCGGTGACCTGGGAGCGCTCCCTGTCCTCGTCGGTCTGGTCGGCATCGCCGTTGTTTTCCAGACCCTGAACCCGGTCTTCCTCACCTCGACCAACCTGGTCAACCTGCTGTACGACAGTGCGGCCGTCGGCATGATCTCGCTGGGCATCGTGCTGGTCCTGATTCTCGGGGAGATCGACCTGTCGGTGGGTTCCCTGAGTGGTCTCTCGGCGGCGTTCCTCGGGGTCCTGTGGGTCAACAAGGGCTGGCCCATGCCGGTCGCCGTCCTCGCGGCTCTGCTCAGCGGTGCGCTGATCGGGCTGCTCTATTCACTGGTCTATACCCGATTCGGTATGCCGAGCTTCGTTGTGACTCTGGCCGGCCTGCTCGCCTTCCTCGGACTTCAGCTCCAGCTGCTCGGCAGCCACGGGTCGATCAACCTCCCGTACGGTTCGCAGCTGGTGACCTTCGGCCAGCAGCAGTTCCTCCCACCCGCTGTGGCTTATGTAATCTGCGTCGTCGCCGCGGTCGGCGTGCTGGTCGCGGGTCTGGCGAACATCCGAGAACGGGCACGGGCCAATCTATCCCGGCCCTCTGTGCAATCCCGGCTGATCAAGAGCGGTGCGCTCCTGGTCGTCCTCCTCGCCGCCACCTGGTATCTCAACCAGGACAATGGAGTGCCGTGGATGTTCATGGTGTTCGTCATCGCGGTCGTGGTGGCAAACTATGGCCTGACCCGGACCCGCTGGGGAAGGCACATGTTCGCGGTCGGCGGCGGCGTGGAGGCCGCGCGCCGGGCCGGTATCAACGTCAACCGGGTCTATACGTCTGCGTTCGTCCTCACCGGCACGCTCGCGGCGCTCGGAGGTATCTTTATGGCGGCCCGGCTGGCCTCGGCCAGCCAGAGTGCTGGCACCGGCGACGTCAATCTCAACGCCATCGCCGCAGCCGTCATAGGCGGTACAAGCCTGTTCGGTGGTCGAGGATCGGCGTATTCAGCCCTGCTGGGAATCCTTGTGATCCAGTCCATCTCGAACGGATTGACATTGCTGAATCTGTCGTCGGCCCCGCGGTTCATGATCACCGGTGCTGTTCTTGCCCTGGCGGTACTCATCGATTCATTGGCGCGCCGATCCCGCGTCTCGCACGGACAGGCATGAGGTCCGCGCCAGCGTCCAACATCTTCGGGAGATGTGAACAGGGCCAATTGCGGCCGGACTTGCATGTCGGGCGAACATCCGTCAGTCACTCGGTGAAGGGGGACTCCTGGATGGAGGACAGCGTGTGCACGAGCGGCTTCGTCGCTCCGTACAGGCTGTCGTAGACGCCGAACAGTTCGTCGTAAAGTGTCCGGGTGCGGGGGTTGGGTTCGATGAGCTGACCGACGGTCGCCCAGTCGGTCTCCGGTGGAACCAGGCCGGTTCCGATCGCGGCGAGCAGCGCGTCGCCGTAGCTAGCGCCCACGGTTTGGGTCGGTACCACCTGGGGTCGGCCGACGACGTCGCTCACGATCTGAGTCCACAAGCCACCCTGCGTTCCGCCGCCGACAGCCACGAGCCGTTCGATCGGAGTCTGCTCGCTGTCGAGAAACTCGATGATCTGCCGGATGCCGTAGGCGATGCCCTCGTAGGCAGCACGGAAGAGGTGGCCCCGCCCGTGCCGCAGACTGAGTCCGGCGACGACGCCACGTGCTCTCGGGTCGAAAATCGGCGTGCGCTCACCAGCGAAGTACGGCAGGAGTACCAGGCCGTCGGATCCAGGCGGCACGGCCGCAGCCTCGGCGATGAGCTGCTCGAACGGCACGTCCCCGGTCAACTGCTGAACCCATGACGTGAGCGACCCGGAGGTCGACATTCCCGCGGCGAGCGTGAACTGCCCCGGCTCGATGCCAGCGGTTGTCCATAGCAGCGGGTGGGTTTGGAGGGTAGGAAGAACCTGGACGAAGAACATCGTCGAGCCGTACATCAGCATCACGTCCCCGGGGCGCCGCACCCCGGCACTGAAAGCCTCACTCCAGGCGTCGACGGTACCCGCGCAGACGGGAGTGCCGGCGGGTAGGCCCGTCTCCTGTGCGGCCGCTGACGTTATTGCGCCCACAACCTCATGTGGCCAAACGATCTGCGGCATCTCGAGATGCCCGACGATATCGCCGATCCAATCCTTCGCCCAATCCTGCCCGCGCAGGTCGTACAGCGGGTCACTCTGGCTGGCCGTATGGTGGTCGAGCACGTAGGCCCCGGTCAGTTTTGCGACGGCATATGAGCTGGAGTTGTACCACCGGGTGGCCCGTCGCCACACATCGGGCTCGTTCCCCGCCACCCACAGCATTTTCGGTCCCACTGCTTGCGTCGACAGCGCTTTACCGCAACGCTGCAGCACTTCGTCGGCACCGAGTCGGTCAGTGAGTTCAGTTATCTCCGCCGTAGCCCGCATGTCGATTCCGTAGAGAATCGCCGACCGGACCGGGCGCAAATCCTGGTCACACAGCAGCAGGCACGGACCGACGCCACTGACGCATATGCCGGCTAGACGATGCTCTGCGATATGGGGAACGAGTTCGCGGCATACCTCGACCAGATCGCTCCACCAGATGGTCTCTGCATCTACCTCTGCCCAGCCCGGCCGAGGAAGGCTCATGCCGTGTTTTCGGACCGCCATCGCGAGGATCCTGCCGTCGCTGGTTGTCAGCACCCCCTTGGTGCTGCCCGTACCCATGTCGACACCAAGCAGCAGATCCGACAACCCAGTCACCCGCACTTCCACATCATTCCCGCGCGTTCGGCATCAGCGTAATAGAGTCGGGCGGCGGATACCGGACCGTTCCCGTCGTCCAGCTCTGCTTTGCTTCCGTTCGTCGCCACCTCGGGCAGCACCCCAGGGGCAGACCCCGAACGTGTGCGGGCGTCCAGCCGATCGGCCGAAGCAATTTCCCTTGTCACGCCTTGCTGACCTGGTTGACCGTCTTTATCGAACCACTGGCCCGTTTTCCGTTCTCGGGTTCAGCCCTCGAATTCGGTGCCTTCCAGGTCGTCGGAGAACCGGCCGCCGAAACCAAGTGCAGTTCCTTCGGTGCGGGACCGGCCGCGGCGCGGTCCTTATCGAACTGATCGAATATCGCTGGGTCCTCTCGCGGCCGTGGCCGACTGACTGCCTTATTATCAAGTGCCGCAACGTGGTTCGAATCCCCGTCATCGGCTCTCTTCGGACTCCTTTACGCGCACTCGCCGATTCGCGTCGCGGGAATCGTGGCTTTCTCCAGCACTGTTCGGCGCTCGATCAAACCGACTGTCACACCGGCGATGATGATCAGGCCGCCCAGGATCTGGCCGAGCCGGATCGTCTCGCCGTTGATCGCCACGGCACCGAGCACACCGAACACAGGCACCAGGTTGAGGATGTTGACCGCGACGCTCGAGGTCATTCGGCGCAGACCGTAGTTATAGAGCAGGAACCCGCCGACGGAACATGCCACGGCCAGGTAGGCGAGCAGCGCTGCGGCCGTGGTGTCCGGTACCCGCCAGTCCCGGATTTCCAGGAGCGAGGCGAGCAGGAAGCCGGTGGCTCCTGCCATGGTCTGGTAGTAGGTGAGATTCACTGCGTCCTGGTCGCGGCCCGCGTACTTGCCCAGCACGTTGTATCCGGCCCACACCAGCCCGCCGAGCAGCAGCAGGACATCGCCGAACCAGCGTGCGCTGCCTCCGACTTCCGCGCCGTTGCGCACGACCAGGAAGGCTCCTGCCGCGGCGAGCAGGACGCCACCGACTCGCAGCAGCGGCATCCTGGTCCGCAAGACCACCAGTTCCACGAGCATCGTCATCAGCGGGTAGGTGGCCACGATGAGCGAGGCGTCGGAGGCGGTCGATAGTTCGACGCCGATGTTCTCCAGCACGAAGTAGACCGTGATGCCGAGCACGCCGCTCAGGTAGATCATTCGCCGCTGACGGGCATCCGGCCGCGCGGCTGGGTTGCGGCGCATGCGCACCATGATCCCGAGCAGCATGGCGGCGAGTGTGAAGCGGATGGCTCCGATGGTCAATGGCCCGACATCGGCCAGCACCTGCTTGGTCACCGCGTACGAACTGCTCCACAACAGCGCGGCCGTCACGACGGAACTAATCGCCAAGACCTTGGTGCTGCGCTCGTCCACCACTGAAACCCCTTACTTCATCGCCGCCGACCGCGTCGCGGAGAAGCGCATCATGAACGGAATACTGCGAGCAAGCTAGCAATTAGTCCGGGCTTATGGGATGCTGGCCGAACCAAATTCGGTTCCTTGCGGATGAGGCGGAATATGGACGAACTAGATTCGGCGTTGCTGCGGCTTCTGCAGCAGGACGGTCGGCGCACCAACCGGGACCTGGCACAGGAGTTGGGTATCGCGCCCTCCACGTGCCTGGAGCGGGTGCGCTCGCTTCGTGAGCGCGGTGTACTGCTCGGATTCCACGCCGAGGTGGACCTGCCCTCGATCGGCCGGGGCCTGCAGGCGATCATCGCCGTGCGGGTACGGCCGCCGACGCGGGCGATCATCGAGCAGTTCCAGGCCTTCGTGGCGCGGATGCCCGAGGTGATCGGAGTCTTCGTGCTCACCGGGAACGAGGACTTCCTGCTCCATGTGGCGGTTCGCGACACCGACCATCTGCACGCGGTGGTCTTGGACAAGCTGACCGTGCGGCAGGAACTCGCGGACGTGCGCACTTCGGTGGTCTACGGGCACCTGCGCAAGAGCGTCATCGAGCCGATTTGAGGCTGGTGGTCGTGACCGCCGCCAGTACCCAGGACCGCGACGGCGCACAACCATTGCTGGCGGCCGTGCGCGCCAAGTTCTCCAGAATCACGCTGACCTGGGCGTATGCCGGCTATTCCGGCCGGTTGGTGCGCTGGTCTCAGCAGGTGTTGAACTTGACCGTAGCGATCGTGAAACGCTGCGATCCCGGCTTCGTCGTGCTGCCACGCCGCTGGGTCGCCGAACGCACATTCGCCTGGATCAGCAAGCACCGCCGCTGCGTCCGCGACTACGAAACCCGACCCGAGCACCACGAAGCCATGGTCTACATCGCCACGATCATGACCATGGCACGGCGATTGGCCCCTCGACAACCGACAGCCGGATCCATGGATCCGCATTAGCATCGCGCCGTGACGAAAGAACGCCGCCGCCGAGTGCTTACGGTGGGTGAGCGGCAGTACCTGTGGAAGACCTACCACCAACATGTAGACGGCTGCGAGGAAGTCCTGCGATTGCGGCAAATCGGGTCGGTGGCAGGACTGACACTGGTCTTCCGTCCCGACGTGGAACGCCACGTCCCAGACGGTGGGTTTTCCGCTGCCGGTGATATCTGGATCGGTGACCTTTTGCTGAATCTGAACATGCCCGGCGTGGTCCGGGCGCTTGTCGAAGCGGCTGTCGAGGCGGGCTGGATGGCAGAGACGCGCATGGTCGGCCACCGCAACGGCTGGGACCTATTCGATGATGCCTACGCCAGGAATGCCGACTGCTAATCGACGCTTTGAGCACCGAGACCAGACCTGCCCAAGTTCTCGGACGCTCACTGAGAAATTTCCGCTGCGGACACAGAGTGCGTGCACCAGCTGTCGGAGCTGACCTCAGTGCCGGGTTCAGCCGCGGTGCTCGGTGGTTCGGCGTCGCTCGGCGCGGTGGGTGAGCGCGGTGATGATCCGTTGCCATGCCGGGGACGCTTCGGAGATCCGGGAAGAGATCAGCTGCAGGCTCTCCTGTCGACCGCTGTCTCGTTCGTGTCGGATCTCCCATGCGTCCAGGTCGTCGATGAGGCGGTCCAGGCGTGGATCGTGCGGGAGCCAGTCGACTGCTTGATCGCAGGCGAGATACAGGCGGGTCGTCTCGGGGTCGTCGAGGTCTGCAGTCTTGTCCCGGATCCGCTGTGGCATGGCCTGCGGGTCCAGTGCTTGCAGCAGGATCCACGAGTCACGCTCCGCTCGTACTCTGTGTTCGCTGACGCCGAGACTGCGCATACGGTTCAGGATGGCGACCACCTCAGGGGGCAGGACAAGGCTTTCACCGCTTGCCAGATCGGCGATGCGGCTGCGGTATTCGGTGAGCTGATCGATCTTGCGCTGCAATTCGGCGTCGATATCGGTGATGGCCGCGGCGAATTCGGTCGGCTGGGCGTGCAGCAGTGCGTCGATGCGGGCCAGCGGAACACCGGCGTCGGCGAGGGTCCTGATCCGGATCAGATCCACCGCGGCTTGCGCGCTGTAGCGGCGGTAGCCGGAGGCGTCGCGCTCAGGCTCGGGTAGCAGGCCGACGTGGTGGTAGTGGCGCACGGCGCGCACGGTCACCCCTGCGGTCGCCGCGAGCCGGCCGATGGTCAGCACCGTTGTCCTGTCGTCGTCGGGCATGGTCGTGCCGAGTTTAGGGCGATGGCACGCTGGCGGGGTGGGTGAGCGTAGCCCGGTCGATGACGTCGCGGATTGCCTGGACCACGGCGTCGGGGTCGAAGCAGAGCCGGTGGTGGAGGGTGGTCGAGAGGATGCGTTGTTCCCGTGCGAGACCGCGCACCCGCGTCCGTTCTCGTCCGTCGTTGGGCATGGTCGTGCCGAGTTCAGGGCGATGGCACCCTGGCGCGTGGGTGAGCGCCGACCAGTCCACGGCGTCGCGGATTGCCTGGACCACGGCGTCGGGTCGGTCCAAGGAGAGCCGGTGGTGGAGGCTGTTCGAGAGGATGCGTTGTTTCCCCGTGCGAGACCGCGCGCCAGGGCCGGGGCCATTCTCGTCCGTCCTCGGGCATGGTCGTGCCGGTTTAGGGCGATGGCACGCTGGCGGGGTGGGTGAGCGCCGACCGGTCCACGACGTCGCGGATCGCTTGGACGACGGCGTCGGGGCGGTCGAAGCAGAGCCGGTGGTGCAGGGTGTTGGAGAGGATGCGTTGTTCCCCGTGCGAGACCGCCCGCACCAGGGCCGCATCCATTCTCGTCTTGGCGTCGTTCATTTCCTGCGCGGTCAGCGCCTGCTGGGCGGGGTCGTTGCCCACGACGGTGAGCGCGACCACCGGGACATCGGGGATGTTCGGTCCCGCTCGCAGTTCGGTGGCGAGATCGGTCAAGCCGGTACGTTCGGCGATGCCGATCCGCATCCATTCGTCGCTCGCCTTGGCATCGATCAGCGGTTGCCGTATGTGCTCGGGGTAGTCCGCGAGCAGCTCGGCGCGCAGTTCGCGCAGCGCCGGGCCCATCTGTCGGAGTTGCTCCGGATCGGCTGCCATCTGCTCGGCCGCGGCCAGACTCGCTATGGGCGGCATGAAGTCGTCCCAGTCGCGGTGCAGCGCGTCCATCCAGACCAGTCCCGCCACGTCGCGCGGGTACAACTGCGCGAACCGATGCGCGTAGAAGCCGCCGAGGGAGTGTGCCGCGAGAAGATAGGGAGCGCTGATGTTTTCGGCGCGCAGCAACTCACGTAGTTCCGTGGCCACTGCGGCGGCGGTGCGCGGCAGCGGCAGGGGATCGCTGTAGCCCGTGCCGCCACGGTCGTAGACCACAGCGGTGGTGAATTGCGAAACCTGTTGCTGGACAGCGAAATAGTCTAGGCCGACCGCGCTCGCACCGGGTAGGAACACGACGGCCGGTCCGCCGCTGCCCGACCGATGTACGAAAACATGGCGGCCGTCGATTTTTTGGAATCCGCCGATCGGCGGAGCGAGCCGAGTCGAGGAAGTGATGTCATTCGTCATGCGACAAGACTCCAACCCTGACGCAGGGGCAGGGTCAACCCCCTTTCGCCGCACTACCCAAAACACGCTGATCAACGCGCAGCACGCGACCGATCGGGAGTTCACCGCGACATACGCTGATCAACGCGCAGCCTGCGACTGATCGGAAGTTCAGCGCGACACACGCTCATGCCGGATGCTGCCGTCGGAATGAGATGCGATGAATGGAACGGAATCCGCGATGCTGAAAGCACGCGCTGCCTGGCCGCTTGCGTCAGCTTCGACCATCGTCAGCGTCTCTGCGATGTGTGGAGCCCCGCCCAGTTGGCTGCGCTCTTGCGGCGGCCCGATTCGGAGCCGTCCGGTCGATCGCTGTCGCTTCGGAAATATCGCCGCCGCAGGGACATTCGGCGCTGTGAGAGCCCACGCCGCCCCAGACGGAAAGCACGCGCTGCCTGGTCGGGGTGTCAGCTTCGATAATCGTCAGCGTCTCTGCGATGTGGGGATGCGCTCTTGCGGCGGCCCGATTCGGAGCCGCCCGGTCGGTCGCTGTCGCTTCGGAAATATCGCCGCCGCAGGGACATTCGGCGCTGCGAGGGTCCACGCCGCCCCAGACGGAAAGCACGCGCTGCCTGGCCGCGAGAGTCAGCTTCGATAATCGTCAGCGTCTCTGCGATGTGGGGATGCGCTCTTGCGGCGGTCCCATTCGGAGCCGTCCGGTCGATCGTCCGTCGCTTCGGAACCATCGCCACCGCAGTTACATTCGACGCTGCGAGGGTCCACGCCGCCCCAGACGGAAAGCACGCGCTGCTTGGCCGCGAGAGTCAGCTTCGATAATCGTCAGCGTCTCTGCGATGTGGGGATGCGCTCTTGCGGCGGTCCCATTCGGAGCCGTCCGGTCGATCGCCCGTTGCATCGGAACCATCGCCGCCGCAAGGACATTCGACACTGCGAGAGTCCATGCCGCCCGGGCTGATGGCTGGGGCACCATCGTGGCCAGCGGGTGGAGCCGCAGGACGGCAGGCAAGCCACGCTGGACCACACCAACCACACCGTGTCCGCTGGCCGATCGCTGTGACCAGGGCAAACGCCATGTCAGCTCGGTGTCAGGTCGGTATCAGGCCCGCCGATGACAGTAGTCGCCATGACAACTTCAGCGATTGCGGCTACTGGGCTGCGAAAGGCATACGGGGACAAAGTTGTCCTCGATGGCATTGATTTGGATATCGGTGCCGGGACGATTTTCTCCCTGCTCGGTCCGAATGGGGCGGGTAAGACGACGACGGTGAACGTGCTGACCACGCTGTTGAAGGCCGATAGCGGCACGGCGCATGTTGCCGGGCACGATATCGCGTCCGAGACCAAGGCGGTGCGCGCGGCGATCGGGGTCACCGGTCAGTTCGCGGCGGTGGATGACCTGTTGACGGGGGAGGAGAACCTCCAGTTGATGGCGGATATCCACCGTCTGCGGGGGACCGAAGGCAAGCGGGTGATTACCGAGTTGCTGGAACGGTTCGATCTGCTCGAGTCGGCGCGCAAGCGGGCGGCGACCTATTCCGGGGGTATGCGCCGCAAGCTCGACCTGGCGATGACGCTGGTCACCAGGCCGGAAATCGTTTTCCTCGACGAGCCGACCACGGGACTGGATCCGCGTAGTCGTCGCACGATGTGGGAAATCGTGCGGGATCTGACCTCCGATGGCGTGACGATCTTCCTCACCACCCAGTATCTCGAGGAAGCCGATCAGTTGGCCGACCGGATCGCGGTGCTCGACCAGGGCCGCATAGTCGCCGAGGGCACTCCCGACGACCTCAAGCGCCAGGTGCCCGGCAGCCACATACGGCTTCGGTTCACCACTGTCACGGAACTGGATGCGGCGGCGCGGATCCTGTCCGGATCCACCCGCGACGACGAGGCGCTGACTTTGCGGGTGCCGGGCGACGGTGGGACGAAATCATTGCGCCACCTGCTGGACCGGCTCGCCGAAATCTCTATCGACGCCGAGGAAGTCTCCGTCCACACCCCCGATCTCGATGACGTTTTCCTTTCCCTGACCGGTCACGCGACCACGGAGGCCAACGCACAATGAGCACCATTTCCGCACCGCTGGCCGATTCGTCGATCATGCTGCGGCGCAACTTCAAACACATCGCCCGAACTCCGGTCACGGTATTCAACGCGGCGCTGATGCCGGTCGTGATGATGTTGATCTTCGTGTACGTGTTCGGCAGCGCCTTCGATGTCGGCGAACACTACATCGACTACGCGACACCGGGCATGATCCTGCTGGCCATCAGCTACGGGTTGTCGGGTACCGCGGTATCGGTGAGCTCCGATATGGCGAAGGGCATCATCAACCGGTTCAAGGTTATGGATGTATCCCGTAGCGCTGTACTGACCGGTCACGTCGTAGCCACCATACTGACCAATGCGGTAGCCATCGCGGCCGTTATCGGTGTGGCCTTCGGGCTGGGGTTCCGGCCGCCCGCGACCGCACTCGACTGGCTCGGCGCGATCGGCATCATGGCGGCGACATCCTTCGCGGCCTCCTGGCTGACGGTGGCGCTCGGAATGGCCGCGAAAACTCCGGAATCGGCGGGCATGGGCGTGGTGCCGCTGATCATGCTGCCCTTTGTGAGCAGCGCGGTCGTGCCCGCGGACAAGATGGGACAGGGCGTGCGGCAGTTCGCGCAGTATCAGCCCTTCACCCCGATCATCGAATCACTGCGGGGGTTTCTCAACGGCCATCCCTCGGGTGGCTACACCGCCGCGGCGCTGGCCTGGTGTGCCGGGTTCGCCCTCGTCGGATACGTGTGGTCACGCGCCACGTTCAGCAAGCGAGCGTAGTTGCCACCAGTTCACGCCAGTCCGCCTGAGCACCTTCGTTCGTCGCCTCGGTGAAGCGCGCTGCACCGAGGCGACGTCGTGCTGTCTGCTCGATGCGGGCCACGTCCGGTTGGGAACGATCCGGCAATCCGCGTACTGCGGCACTCGCCGCGAGCAGCCGAACGGCCTGTTCGATTTGGTCGGTCCGCAGTGCCAGGTCCGCGATTCCGACGAGCACCTGGGCGAGCAGGGGCGCGTATCCCGCCTCGGACGCCGCCTGGAAGGCCGCTGTGTATTCTTCGCGGGCTTCGTCGAGACCGTCTGCGAGGTAGCCGAGTTGGTTGTGTGTCACCGCCCTGATTTGTGCCTGCTCCGCATCGCTGCCCAGCGCGGTTGTCGCGACGCCGATCTGCCGGTATGTCTGCTCGGTGTCGCCGTTCCAACGGGCCAGCTCCGCCTTCTCCAGGGCCAAAACAGCCAGAGTGTTCGGCCATCCGGACTGATCCGCGCACCGCTGTGCCTCGGCCATGGCCGCCGCGCTAGCCTGCGCATCACCCAGTAGCCAGTACAGCTGCGCCTGCCGCGAGCGCATCCGGACGACATCGTCGATCGTGCCCACCTCGGTGACCACCGCGATCGCCTGATCGAAGTACCCGCAGGCAGTGGCGAATTCGCCGCGCACGGCGATTCGGTCCGCCAGCTCGGTCAGCGCGAACGAAATGCCCCAGCGCTCGCCGATGGCCCGGAATTCGGCGAGCGCGGTCTCGAGATACTCGTCCGCCTCCCGCCCGTCCTGGCCGAGCACGATCCGCATCCTGCCCAGGAGCAGCCGGGCCAGTGCACGCACCCAGGGGTCTTCGTCGGTGAGCAGCGGTTCGAACGCGGACAGGTACTGGTCCGGCCCCTGCAACATGTGTTCGAGTGCGGCGGTGAACGCCAGCAGGGGATAGCGGGACCGACTGCGCTGGCTGAACCGGTATGCCTTGTGGATCCATTCGTCGACTTGGCGCTCGTCATTGGGGCCGGAGGACATGAAGTGCACGATCAGCCCGTACACGATGGCCAGGGTCTCATCATCCACCTCGCCGGGCAGGTCGGCCGCGGCGGTGATCAGCTCCATGCCCTCGGCCTTGTGCCCGCTGAGCCACCAGTACCAGCCCGCTGCCGCCGCGAGCCGCATTGCCCCCGCCGCGTCCCCGACCGCGAGCGCGCCACGCATCGCGACGGCGATGTTGTCGTGCTCGGCCTCGAGCGTGGCGAGCCACTCCAACTGGTCGGCGCGGCGCAGGTGCGGCTCCGCGGTCGCGGCGAGTTCGGTGAAGTACGAAAGATGCTCTCGGCGTACAAGATCCGCTTCCCCCGACGCCACGAGCCGGTCCCGGGCGTACTGCTTGATCGTGTCGAGCATCCGATAGCGCGGCCCACCGGGCGAGCCGGCGGGAGGAGCACTGTCCGCCACGGAGAGCAGCAGCGATTTCTCGGTGAGCGCCGTCAGCAGCTCCAGCACCTCCCACTGCTCGACCACTGGGTTTTTCCCATCCCCCTGCCCTTCGGCACCGCCCGCGGTATCAGCGCAGACCTGCTCAGCCGCCTCCAAACTCGCGCCGCCGGAGAACACCGCGAGCCTGCGCAGCACCATTCGTTCGGCGTCGGTGAGCAGCTCCCAGCTCCAGTCGACCACTGCCCGCAACGTCCGGTGCTGCGGGATCGCGGTACGGCTGCCACCGGTCAGTAGGCGGAACCGATCGTCGAGGCGGTTGGCGAGCTGCTCGAGGGACATGGTGCGCAGTCTGGCCGCGGCCAGTTCGATCGCCAGCGGTATCCCGTCGAGCGCTCGGCAGACGCGCGCCATGGTCGACAGTGTGCGGGTATCGGCCGCGAGATCCTTGTGCACCACGCCGGCCCGGTCGCGCAACAGCTGAACGGCGGCGCAGGACTGGATTTCGCTGGGATCCGCGTTCTCGGCGGGCAACGTCAGGGGCACGACCTGCCATAACGCCTCGCCCGTGATGCCGAGCTGTTCTCGGCTCGTCGCGAGGATCCGCAGCCGCTGACACTCGCCGAGCAGCCGGTGGGCGAATGCCGCCGCGGCGTCGATCACATGTTCACAGTTATCCAGGATCAACAACGTCTCGCGCTCGCGGAGCGCCGCGACGAGGCGGTCCATAGGTTCCGCATTCGGTGCGGCGCCGAGCAGTGCATCCCGGAGCCCGAGCGCGGCGAGCGCCGATTGCGCCACGTCACCGCTCGCGCCGACGGACGCCAGTTCTACCAGCCAGGCCCCGTCCGGCAAGTCGTCGAGCAGGGTCCGCGCGGTTTCCAGGGCCAGCCGGGTTTTTCCTGAGCCACCGGGCCCGGTCAGGGTGGTGAGCCGATGTGCCGCAATGAGTTCGCGCACTGCGGCAATATCGCCGTCCTTGCCGACGAAGCTGGTCAACTCGGCCCGCAGGTTCGTATTGCGCTCGTTTTCCTTGGCTGCCCCTTCGCCGCGCAGCAGTGCGACGTGCAGTGCGGACAGCTCCGGTGCGGGATCCACGCCCAGCTCGTCGGCGAGGACTTCCCGTGCCCGCTGGTACACGATCAGTGCCTCGGCGCCACGACCCGCGGCGGCGAGCGCACGCATCAGTGCGGCGATGAGCCGTTCCCGCACCGGATGCCGGGCCACCAGCTCGGTCAGCTCGCTGACCAGCTCCGCACCCCGGCCGAGGCGGATCTCCGCTTCGTAGAGATCCTCCATGGCGGCCAGGCGCAGCCCCTCGAGCCGGGTGATCACCGCGTCGACGGCCGCACTGTCCGGCACACCGACGTCCTGTATCAGCGCACCGCGCCACAGGTCGAGGGCCTCCCGCAGCAGCTCGGCCTGGTGCGCGACGTCACCGCCGCGGGCTTGGTCGAGAAGCTGTTCGAAGCGCACGGCATCGACAGCGTCGGGTTGCACCGTGAGCCGGTATCCGCCCGCCTGCACGTCGAGCGCCCCTTCCGGCAGCACGCGTCGCAGTCGGGAAACCAGTGCTTGCAAGGCATTCGCCGCATCGGACGGCGGCTGCTCACCCCAAATCCAGTCGACCAGTTTGGCTTTCGGGACCGCACGACCGGGTTCGAGCGCGAGAGCGATCAACAGCGCCCGCAACCGAGCACCTGGTACCTCTAGCAATCCCCCGTCATCTACCCGAATCTCGAGCGGTCCAAGCATCCCGATCTGCACTCGGACCATTCTGCCGTGGGCCGCAAGTCGGCCCGTCGCGCTCGGATTGCCGCCGCTGGGACCGCCAGCCCGCAAAAGTAGGCGCCAACGAATTTCCACCGGTTCCACGGCAGGGCAATCAGCGGTAGCGCACCTGCGCAACGCATTGCCGATCGCGCAATTTTCCGCCCCGAACAGGCCGAACACCGTGTCAGCGGACGTGTCAGGTCGGCGTCAGTTCGGTATCAGCCGTGCTGGCGAAAGTAGTGCTCGTGAACAGCACAGCAGCAGGTTCACACCCCAACCGATTCACACGCTGAAGGAGAACAGCCATGTACGCATTCCAGACCCCCGAACCGATCGCCGTCACCGTCGACGTGCTGTCCGGCAATGTCACGGTCATCGCCGCCGACCGTACCGACACCGTCGTCGAGGTCCGACCGGCCGATGCATCCAAAAAGGGCGACGTGCGCGCCGCCGAACAGACCCAGGTCGATTTCAGTGATGGCACCCTGACCGTCAAGACGCCGAAAGACTGGCGCACCTACACCCCGTTCGGCGGCAACCCGTCGATCGAGGTGATCATCGAGGTGCCCACCGGCTCCCGGCTCGAGGGCACCGCCGGTGTCGGCCGATTGCTGGGCACCGGTGAACTCGGACAGTGCGACCTCGAGATCGCCGCCGGCGACATCATCATCGAGCGTCCGCGCGATTCGGTGACCGCGAAAACCGCGAAGGGCAATATCCGCATCGGTGAAGCATCGCGCGGCGTGGTGCGGCTGGAGACGTCCATGGGCGAATTGGAGGTAGGTATCAGCCCGAGCAGCGCGGTCCTGGTGGAGACCAATGCCAAGCACGGAACCGTGCAGAATCAGATGCAACCGGTCGACCGGCATGCGCACAACACGGACACCGTGCAGGTGTACGCGCGGAACTCCTACGGCAACATCATCATTCGGCACGCCATCGCGGCGTAATGCACCCGGCTCTGTCGAGACTTGACCGGCGGCGCGACGCCACATCGGCGTCGTGCGCCGGGATCGGTCGGCTTTCCTGCGGTCGAAGGTGAAGTCGCGGCCAATGCGCGCCAGCTCGCGTGCGAACTTCCCGGTCGCCCTCGGTGACGGCAATTCCCTATCCGAGATGATCTCAGCGCGGTGTACAGCCGGCGGGTGTTGCACCCATGGCCCCAAGGTGTGTGCGGACATCAAATGGCACACCATCCACGGGCATCGCGCACAGCCAGCGCCAAGCGCGTGGCGGATTGCACGACAGACAGCCATCACACGAGCGCGCGGCGGTCAATACGGCATCGCGCGATGTCCGCGCTGTGACCAGGTCGAACACCGTGTCAGGCCGGTGTCAGCTCGATATCAGGCGGCCTGGCGACAGTGTTCATGTGAATAGTTCAGCGATTTCCGCTTCCGGGCTGCGGACGGCACATGGTGACAAGACGATCCTCGACGGCATCGAGCTGCGCACGTACGCGCTCAGCAGCGGCCCGGTCATTTCGAAGAAGGGGTAATCGATGGAACTCAGGGTGGACCGGGAACGCTGCATCGGCGCCGGCATGTGCGTACTGACCGCGCCCGGAGTATTCGACCAGAACGACGAGGACGGCCGAGTGGTGCCACTGGACACCACACCCGCACCCGAGTGGGCGTCGGCCGTCCGCGAGGCCGCCCAGATCTGCCCGTCCGGCGCGATCACCATCGTCTCCGGCGACTAGACCCTGCCAACCCATCCCTATCACCTGATCAGGAAAACCCCATGACTCAAACGGTTCCCGTCCCGCACGGCCTCCCCATGGAACGCAATGCGGACCCCTTCGCCCCGCCCCGCGAAATCACCCGGCTGCGCGAGGCTCGCCCGGTCAGCCCCATGCTCTTCCCCGACGGGCACGAGGGCTGGCTCGTCACCGGTTACGACGCGGTCCGCAAGCTCATGGCCGACACCCGGTTCAGCTCCCGCCAGGACATCGGCATCGTCCACGTGCCATACGAAACCCCGGGCATGCCCGCCGCCACCGAACCGTCCCCGCAGATCCCGGGCTTGTTCATCGCCATGGACCCGCCGGACCATACCCGCCTGCGGCGCAAGCTCACCGGCGCCTTCACCGTCAAACGAATGAAGCAGCTCGAAGAGCACATTGTCGACATCACCGAGCGGCAACTGGACGAGATGGCGCGGCTGTCCCCGCCGGTCGACCTGGTCAAGGCCTTCGCTCTGCCGGTGCCCTCGCTGGTGATCTGTGAACTGCTGGGTGTCCCCTACGCGGACCGGGCGACCTTCCAGGTCAACTCCGCCCAGTTCTTGGTCAAGGACCAGACGCTGGAGGAGAAGATGGCCGCGTTCGGCGCGATGAACACCTACCTTGCCGAACTGGTCACGGGCAAGCGCGCCGAACCCGGCGACGACCTGCTGTCCGATCTGGCCCGCGACGACGACCTCAGCATCGAGGAACTGGTGGGCATCGCCTTCCTGCTGCTGCTCGCCGGCCACGAGACCACCGCGAACATGTTGGCGCTGGGCACCTTCGCGCTCCTGGAGCATCCGGAGCAGCTGGCTGAACTGCGCGCCGACCCGGATCTGATCCCCGACGCCGTCGAGGAACTCATGCGCTACCTGTCCGTCGCCGACATCTTCTATCGCTACGCCACCGACGACATCGAACTCGGCGGCGAAACAATCGGCAAGGGATCGACCGTCGTCGTCTCGCTGCTGGCCGCCAACCGCGACCCCCAGCGCTTCGACAATCCCGACACCCTGGATGTGCACCGTAAGGCTCGCGGTCTCGTGTCCTTCGGCCACGGCGTGCACCAGTGCCTCGGCCAGCAACTGGCCCGCATCGAAATGCGTGCCGGTTTTGCCGGACTGCTGCGTCGCTTCCCGACCCTGGCCCTCGCGATCCCCGCCGACGAGGTGAAACTCAGGACGGACATGAATATCTATGGTGTCCACGAACTGCCGGTCACCTGGACTGCCCGGTAAAACCGTCGGCCGAGTGGCTCAGGGCGAGGATCCGGCGGATCCCGCCCTGAGGGCACGAGCGCACCGGGTCTCCCGGTCGCCGGGGCAGCGCCACCCAGCGATACGGTCAGGGTGTGTCGGTGCAGAGCGCTGGTGGCTCGTTCGGGAACTACCACCTCGAACGCTTGGTGGGTCGTGGCGGTATGGGTGAGGTGTGGTTGGCGCGCGACCGCACCGGCGGCATCGTCGCGTTGAAGGTATTGTCCGCCGCGTATTCCGCCGATCCGGCCTATCGACGCCGTTTCGAGCGGGAGGCCCGGCTGGGCGCCCAGGTGCGCAACCCGCACATCGTGCCGATCCGTGCCTTCGGTGAGGTCGATGGTCATCTGTTTTTGGAGATGGTCTACATCGAGGGCATCGATCTGGCCACGCGGCTGCGGTCGGGTGCGCTGGTGCCTGCTCGGGCGGTCGAGGTCATTGCCCAGGCCGCGCAGGCGCTGGATGCCGCACATGCGGCCGGGCTTGTTCATCGGGACGTCAAGCCGGGCAATATCCTCGAAGACACCAGCGGTTTCGTGTATCTGATCGACTTCGGTATCGCCCGCGCCGCCGACGGCAGCGCTCTCACGGCCACCGGCTTGGTGGTGGGGACGTTGGGCTATATGGCGCCGGAGCGGTTCACCGGTACGGCCGATGTGCGCTCGGATGTCTATTCGCTGGCCTGTGTGCTGTATGAAACCCTCACCGGGAAACTGCCATATGGTGACGGCGATCCGGCACAGCAGATGCATGCGCATTTGATGGCCGAGCCTCCGCGTGCGTCGCGGGCGGTCGGAGGTGTCCCGCCAGCACTGGATGCTGTTATCGCCCGTGGTATGGCCAAAGAACCGGGGGAACGCTACGCAAGCGCGGGAGAATTCGCCGCCGCGGCGAGTGCGGCCTTGGATGGGTCCGCGTCGGCGCTCGCGGCCCCTGTGACATCGGATGGTCACCCGACCCGCGTCATGACCGCCGTCGGCCCGCCGCCGACCTTGGCCGACCATCGGCCGGCGCCCCGAACGCACGAGCCCCGGGCAGTCTCATTTACGGCCGAGCTTCCTCGGCGAAAGCCGCTGGCGCGCTGGTGGTTACCGATCGCGGCCGGGCTGGCACTCGTCGCCGCGGCGGCCCTGTGGCTGCTGAGCGGAGTCCTCGGTTCCGACTCCGTTCCTGCCTCCACGACCTCCGCTGCTGCCTCGACCAATTCGCTTCCTCCCTCGACCGGTGGACAATCCCCGGTTCCGGCCGGTGCGGTGCGCGACGGGAACTTCGCTTTCACCATCACAGGGGTGGTATCCAACGTGAGCCGCACCGGGTCGGCGAGCCCGGGCGGTTCCTACACCATCGTGACGTTGACCGTCACCAACGTCTCCCAACACGGCCAAGTCTTCCGCATCGCCGATCAGCGCCTGATCACCGCTGCGGGCCGCACCCTTGCCCCCGACGCGACCGCGACTACCGAACTGAGCAACGCCGTCGACCAGATCGCTCCCGGCAGTACCAGCACGACCCGGTTGGCCTTCGACCTACCTGGCAAGGATAAGAACGGCAAGAAAAATGACAAGAAGAACGACGCCCCGAGCCAGCTGGTCCTACATGGTGCCCCGTCGTCCGAGGGCGTGACCGTGTCCATCGGGTAGCTGCGAGCCGACGGCCCGCGACGCGTCGATACCTGCGAGTCGCGGCTGATGTACGGGTGTCGATAGCGACGGGCCCCGGCCCGTGGCTGGCACAGGTCGGGGCCCGGAATGCGGTAGGGGTCAGTAGAGGTCTTTGGACAGCACCGGCCAGGAGTGCTTGAGGTCGTCCTGCCAGTAGCCCCAGGTGTGGGTGCCGGTCGGGGGCAGGTCGAAGGTCGCCGGAATTCCCAACTCGTTCAACCGGTTCTGGAGGTTGTGCGAGCACGCGCTCATCGCGGCCTCGATGATGCCACCGACGACGACGTGGTTGGCCACGCTGATCGGGTTGTACTTGTCGTCGCCCATGATGAACGGGTTGCCGGGAGCGTCGTGCTCGCCGGGGAGACCTCCGCCTGCCGCGACCCACAGGTTCGTGCCGCGCAGTTTATCGGCGTGCAGGACCGGATCGTTGGCTTGCCACAGCGGGTTGTCGGCGGGTCCCCACATATTGTCCGGGTTACCGCCGCCCCAGGTTTCGACCGTGGTCTGCACGAACTTCTGGCCGACCGGATCGCTGGTCTGCGCACAGCCGCTGTAGGCGGCGACATTTTGGAACAGGCCGGGCTTGGTAATGGCCAGCATCAGCACCGATGTCCCTGCCATCGAGTAGCCCGCGATCGAGTTCTTGCCGTTGGTGCCCAGTGCCGCGTCGATGATCGGCGGCAGCTCCTCGGTGTAGAAGGTCTGCCATTTGTTGACGCCGAGCACCGGATCGGTCGCGCGCCAGTCGGCGAAGTAGCTCCACCGGCCGCCGATCAGCTCGACGACATTGATGTTCTTGTCGCCGAGGAATTCCTTGGCGTCGGTCTTCTGATCCCAGGAAGCGTTACCGTCGACACCGCCGCCGCCTCCGTTGACCAGATACAGCGTCGGGCGCGGGACCGAGTTGTCCGCAGGCAGATCAACCAGGACCGGAAAGGTCCGATCCATGGCCGTGGAGTGAATCTCGAGCTGCAGTTTGCGGTCGCCGCGGGTCTCTACTTTCTCGATGTAGGAACCGTCCGGTGCCTTGGCCGCGCTGTTGATCGGTGCGGCCGAGGCGGCAGGCGCCATCAGGCTCACTCCCGTGCCGACGACCGTCACAGCGGCGGCCGCCGCAACGAGATCTCTGAATCGCATACCGCGTCACTCCTGAATATCGCATCCGCGCAACGTTCGAACCTGTTTGGCTGATCCACCAAACGGGCAATCGTTACTACCGTAGATCGAATCGGACGCTGGATGCGGCGGGAAGCCCCCAGTCCTGGGGGTCGCTGAGCGTTGCGGCCGAGCGTGGCATCACCTTCGCCAGAAGAAGTGATGCACCACACCGCTCGGGCTCGGGATCTGCTCGAGATGAAAACGGTCGGTGAGTTCGTCGGGGCTGGTCCACAATCGTTCGCCGCGGCCGAGTTCGGTTGAGGCAACGGCTATGTGCATGTTGTCGATGAGATCGGCGGCGAGGAACTCCCGGACCGTGGCAACACCGCCGCCGATGCGCACATCCTTGCCATCGGCCGCGTCGAATGCCTGCTCCAGTGCCTCTTTCGGAGACGCGTCGAGGAAGTGGAAGGTGGTTCGCCCAGAGTGATCGAGGGGCGCACATGGTGGGTGAGGACGAAAACAGGTGTACGGAACGGGGGTTCGTCGCCCCACCAGCCTTGCCAGTCGTAGTTCTCCCATGGGCCTCGCTGTGGACCGAATTTATTGCGCCCCATGATCTCCGCGCCGATGTTGTTGGTGAAGTCGCGGGTGCAATAGTCGTCGAGGCCGTAGGTGCCGCCGGGATCGGTTCGGTTGGGCCAGTGGGCGGTGGCGCCCGCCCAGGAGAAGAGCGCGGTCGGATCGGCGTGGCCGAATGGGCGTTCGCGGCTCTGCCCCTCGCCTGCGCCGTATCCATCGCTGGAGACATTGAAGTTCTGAACTCGCACCAGTTGTGTCATTGGCATCCCTCCTGATTGCAATGTGCAATCGGCTGGGAATTTACCTAGACTGATCTCATTGTGCAACCAGTTAGTGGTGACCGTGCGGATTCAATGGCCGAACTCGAGTGCTCACTGACCGCTGAAGCAGTCGCCGAGTGTCTATCGCCGCAGTTCGAACAGCTACCGCTGGTGGACATCGTCGGCCCACTGGGCGAGTGCTCGATACAGCCAGTCGAGAGCCGTTCCGGCGGTGGTGGTTCCGGTTATCTCGGTGGTGAGTTGCCAGTAGCGATGGATGCGCGGGTCGTTGTCGGATGCGTTGTCGAGGAGTCGATGTCGTAGGTGTGGGGTATCCCGGTCGCGACGGGCGGTGGCGTGCGCGTCGATGAACCGATCGAGCTCGGGGCCGGGGTGCGGGCGGGTGAGCGAGTCCACGGCCGCGCACGCTTCGGCGACCCCGATGACCAGTGCGAGTTTGTCGTGGATTCGGGTCGGATTCGTCCGCCAGAGTTGCCGCGACATCGCGGCGGTGCACGCGGGATCGGCGACGTGGGTGGTGAGCTCGGCGAAGGCGACCATGTGCTGCGGCGTCGGATTCTCGGGTAGGTGCGGGATGTTCATCGCGACGAATCCGTCGAACAGTGCCGGTGGGATCGGGGCGAGTAGTGTCCGCCAGAACGTCACCAGATTGTCGTGTGCGCGGGACCGATCTTGCACGGACGCAAGCAGTTCCAATCGTCGGGCGCGTTCGGCGGGTGGCGCTTCCTCGACGGCGCGAAGCGAAGCCCGCCGCCAGGACAGCAGTCCGAGTTCGGTGTCGAGTGCGGCGCGTTCCGCGGCGATCGCATCGTCAATTGTCAGGGTTCCGGCGAGAACTTCGATGATCGCCGACAAGCTCAGGCCGAACATGCGTAGCCGACGCACCAGCAGCACCTGTTCGACCGCGGCCGCCGGATCGAACAGTCGATGCCCGCCGCCGCTGCGCCGCGATTCCAGAACGCCGTTGTCGCAGTAGAAGCGGAGTGTGCGGACTGGCACGCCGGTGACTCGCGACAGCTCTCCGATACTCACGAGGCCGTCACGGTGTGTGTTCTCGGTCACATTCGCTGGAACCTCCACCTCGGTGGAGTTCCTACCCTACTGGAACACCAATCGGGACAAGGAGATACGCGATGGCCCAGGACACGATGATGAGTGCCGACCAGATCTGGCGGGCTGTCGCCGCCGAGCGAGCCGGTCTGGTCCAGCTATTGGAGCCGCTGTCGGAAGCCGACTGGGACCAGACTTCACTGTGCGATGGCTGGCGCGTGCGCGATGTCGTCGCGCATGTGGTGCTGTCGGCCCGCGCCTCCATTGGTTGGATCCTGATCAATGTGATCCGCGCCCGCGGCAGCCTGGACCGGGCGATTCGCGATACCGCCATTCGCCACACAGAGCGCCGCACGACCCAGCAACTGCTCGGCGAGTTGCGCGACAGCATCGACGCACGGATCACGGCGATCGGCACGACACCGGCCGACCGCCTGATGGACCTCCTGGTGCACGGCCAAGACATAGCCGTCCCACTCGGCATCACCCATGACATGCCGGTAGCCGCCGCACGAGTGGCAATCAACCGAATCTGGACAATGGACGCACCATTTCACGCCCGCAAGAAATTCAACGGCTATCGCCTCGTCGCAACCGACACCGACTGGTCCGCCGGCGTCGGATCTCCCATCACCGGCCCGGTCGCCGCCCTGCTCCTGATCACAACCGGTCGCCAGCACGCATGGGACAAACTCACCGGTGCCGACGCAGCGCGGTTCGCGCAGTCGTAGTGGTGTCCGAGTCGGTGATTCAGTGGACGGCCTTCGTCGCGTATCGGTCCCGGGGAATCACCCGCATCGGGAATCGCTTCCGATCGCACAATCAATTGCCGTGCGCCTCCCGCTGACAGGCTCGGCGAACCGGGTTGGGGCGGGAGGGCATCGACCGCGCTCAGGTAAACGCGAAATTTCTTGCTGGGAATTGACTGGCAATGTCGCGAGAGGTTGCCGAGAGTATCGCGCAGCTGATTGTGGACGCCTTTGGGCGGCAGTAGCTTTCGTTTGCTGAACGTTGCTCTACGAAAGGTCGAACCGATGATTCTGCTCTCCCTCTTGGCCGCGACCGGAAGTGCTGCCGCCGCATGGGCTACCGGAAGTGCCGCGATGGGCGTGGGTAATAGCGGCATTCTGCAGTGAGCCGAGGGATCGGGCGGGACGGCACAGGCGCCGTCCCGCCCGATTCCTATTGCGCGGTGGAGCGGAAGCCGCGCAGGCGCAGGCTGTTGCTGACCACGAAGACCGAGGAGAACGCCATGGCGGCGCCCGCGAGCATCGGGTTCAGCAGTCCGGCCATAGCCAATGGAATCGCCGCGACGTTATAGGCGAAGGCCCAGAACAGGTTGCCCTTGATGGTGCCGAGGGTCCTGCGGGACAGCCGGATCGCATCGGCGGCCGCACGCAGGTCACCGCGGACCAGGGTCAGGTCGCTGGCCTCGATGGCGACATCGGTGCCGGTGCCCATCGCCAGACCGAGGTCGGCTTGGGCCAGCGCCGCGGCATCGTTGACGCCGTCGCCGACCATCGCCACCACCTTGCCTTCGGCCTGCAGCCGCTTGACGGTGTCGACCTTGTCGGCGGGCAGCACTTCCGCGATAACCTCATCGATACCGACCTGTGCCGCAATGGCTTTCGCGGCGGCGGTGTTATCTCCGGTCAGCATGATCGGAGTGAGTCCGAGCGCCTGCAGCTGCGAGATCGCTTCGGCGGAAGTGGGTTTCACCGCATCCGCGACGACGAGCACGCCGCGGGCTTTACCGTCCCAACCTACCGCGACGGCGGTCTTGCCATCGTTTTCCGCTGTCCGCATGGCCCGCTCGAGTTCGGCGTCCAGCTGCTGTGACCAGTCCGCGAGCAGCCTTGCCCGCCCGACGATTACCGCGTGGCCGTCCACCACACCCTGCACACCCAGGCCCTCGATATTCGCGAAATCCTCGACCTGCCGCAGCGTGGCGACCTTATCCCGTGCACCCTTGGCGATTGCCTGGGCGATCGGGTGTTCCGATGAATCTTCCAGCGTCCCCGCCAGTGCCAGCACCTCGGCGGTGTCCTCGCCCTCGGCCGCAATGACATCGAGCAGTGTCATCTTGCCGGTGGTGACGGTGCCGGTCTTATCGAGCACCACGGTATCCACCCGCCGGGTCGACTCCAGCACCTCCGGTCCCTTGATCAGAATGCCGAGTTGCGCACCGCGACCGGTGCCGACGAGCAGCGCGGTCGGCGTGGCCAGCCCGAGGGCACATGGGCAGGCGATGATGAGCACCGCGACCGCGGCGGTGAAGGCCGCCGCGACCGAGCCGCCGGTGCCCAACCAGAATCCGAGAGTCGCGACCGACAATGCGATCACGATCGGCACGAAGATCCCGGAGATTCGGTCGGCCAATCGTTGTGCCTGCGCCTTACCGGTCTGCGCGTCCTCGACCATTTTCGCCATCTGCGCCAGCTGGGTATCAGCACCGATGCGATTGGCGCGCACTACGATCCGACCGCCGACGTTGACCGTCGCGCCGACCACCGCATCCTCGGGACCGACCTCTACCGGCACCGATTCACCGGTGAGCATCGAGGCGTCGACGGCCGAGGAACCCTCGACGACCACACCGTCGGTTGCGATCTTCTCACCGGGCCGCACCACGAAGGTATCGCCAACCCGCAACTGCTCGACCGGAATCCGCTGCTCAACGCCAGCGCGCAGTACCGAGACTTCCTTCGCGCCGAGCTCGAGCAGCGCCCGCAGCGCCGCCCCGGCCCGCCGCTTGGAGCGCGCCTCGAAATAGCGTCCGGCCAGGATGAAGGTCGTGACGCCCGCCGCGGCCTCCAGGTAGATGCTGCCGGTGCCGTCCATTCGCGCGATGGTCAACTCGAACGGATGCTTCATACCTGGCATACCGGCCGTGCCCCAGAACAGCGCGTACAGCGACCAGCCGAATGCCGCGAGCGTGCCCATCGACACCAGGGTGTCCATGGTCGCGGTGCCGTGGCGCAGGTTGGCCAACGCGGCCCGGTGGAAGGGCAGTGCACCCCACACCACGACCGGCGCGGCCAGCGTCAGCGAAAGCCACTGCCAGCTGTCGAACTGCAGTGCGGGCGCCATGGCCAGCGCGATGACCGGAACCGTCAGCACCAGTGAGACCAGCAATCGGGTTCGCAATGCCGCCGTCGGATCGTCATCGGCGGCGGTTTCCGCGGGTTCCTCGATCTTCGGCAGCGTGGCGGTGTAACCGGCCTGTTCGACGGTGGCGATCAGCTGCTCCGGTGAGATATCACCGCTGAAATCGACCCGCGCCTTCTCCGTCGCATAGTTGACCGTCGCGGTGACGCCGTCGAGCTTGTTCAGCTTCTTCTCGATGCGATTGGCGCAGGATGCGCAGGTCATGCCACCGATCACCAATTCGACCTGTCCGGCTGATGGTTGTGTCGCGGTGGTCATCGTGTGCTCCGTTCTATGCGACTCGGGGTAGTGATCAGTGGCCGTGTCCGGCAGGTTCCGCCGCTGGGACGGGTGCGGAACCGGCGGCCGACAGGGTGAATTCGGCGGTGCGAACCACGCCTTCGTGCTGGAAATCGAGGAAGAGTCGGTATTCGCCCGCGCTCGGGGCGTCGACGTAGAAGGTAATGCCTGGTCCGGCTGGGGTCACACCATCGCCGGGGCTGCCCTCCGGATGGACGTGCAGGTAGGCGAGGTCGGCGGCGCGCAGTGCCACGAGGTGACCGTAGGCACCGAGGTAGGGCTGCAGATCGGTAACCGGTTTGCCATCGCGACTGACCGAGAGCACGACCTTCGAGGCCTGGCCCGGCGTGACCGTGCCGTTCAGCGCTATGGTGTACGCACCGACCTGCGCGGTTGTCGATGGTGCGGGCAGTGCCTGCGCGTCGTAGTTGCCCGCGACCCGCAGATCGGCACCCAGCGTCAGGTTCTTACCGCCATCGGGTGTGAAGTCGGCGAAAACGCGATAATCACCGGCCCGGGTGAGGTCCAGCGGAACGCTCCAGGTTCCGGCCTGGTCGAGCACCGGATGCACGTGCTGGAAGGCGGCCATATCGCGGCGGACCACGATGAGGTGCAGATCCTTGTCGTGGCTGCGGACGTAGCTGGTGACGGGTGCGCCGTTGCGATTCAGGATGCGAAACCGTAGCGCGGCATTCGGCGTAGCGGTGGTCTGCGGGGTGTCCAAGCGCAGGGTGTAGCCGTTTTCGCTGGCCATGAGTCCCGCGGGCAACTCTTCGCCCATGGCCTCATGTCCCTTCGAGTCGTGCGCGGACTCGGAGGGTTGCGGGCCGAGCGTCGCACCGACGGCCAGTGCGATCCCGAAGACCGCCGCGAGACCGAGGGTGAAGCCGGTGAACTTGCTTGCTGCGTTCATCAGGAGGCTCCGTTCGGATCATTCGGCGGGCCGTCCCGTCGAACTGGGCTCTACCATACCCCCCTAGGGTACATTGTCAAGCGAGTACGGGGTGAGGGTATGCCGATATGACGAGAGCCCGGTCCGGTAAACCGGGCCGGGCTCGGGGCTGACGATGCTCAGGCTTCTGGGCGGTAAGTGACCAGAGCCACCGCAGGCGCCGAAACCACCTGCACCTCGGCCGACTCCCCAACCTTGACGTGCAGGAATCCACCCTCGATCGAAACCTCGACATCATCGATCGCACGCACCGGCTGTCCATCCCGGTCGAGCAGTGCATATCCCTCGACCAAGGCGACTTTGGTGGCCTTACGCCATTTCGTGCTCATCATGGCGCCTTTCGTTGGTGTGGCTGGCGGGAAGTCCAGTTCCGGCTCGGCGACGTGGTTGAAGTAGTTCGACAAGATATTCAGCGCGATGTGGCCGACCGCCTCGCTCAACTCGGCATCGCTGACGCCGCGCTCACGGGCCGAGCTGATGACGTGATCGCCGATGCGGCCGCGCGACCGCAACACCTCGCGCGCGACCTGCAGCACCGCATCCGCGTGCGGATCATCGGCGTGCGCCTCGCGGGTTGCCGCGATGGCTTCCTCGGTGAAGCCCATTCGGCCCGCTCGCATGCTGTGCGCGGCAACGCAGTAATCGCAACCGTTTTCACTCGCTACCAGCAGGGCCAGTTGTTCGCGGATGCGCGCGGAGAGCTTGCCGCGGGTCAGTGCGTCGCGCATGTTCAGGTATCCGCGCAGTGTCGCGGGGCTATTCGCCATCGCGGCGTAGAGGTTCGGAACCCGGCCCAGTTGGCGCTGCACCTCGGTGAGCAGGTCGGCCTGCTCGGTGTCGGCGGTTTCGGTCGATACAAGCGGTAGCCGAGACATCGTGACTCCAAGTTCGAACGTGATGGTACTGATCGGTACCGAATTGAGACGGTACTGATCAGTTCCGAACATGTCAAGAAGGATGGTACCGATCAGTTCCGTCCGGTACGGTGAAGTCATGGCAACACAGGCCAGGCAGCGGTTACTCACCACCGCCGAGGAGCTCTTCTACGCCGAGGGCATCAGGGCGGTCGGCGTAGACCGCCTGCTCCAGGAGTCCGGAGTCGGCCGCGCATCCTTCTATCGCCACTTCGCGAGCAAGGACGACCTGGTCGTCGCCGTACTCGAGGACCGAGATCGGCGCTGGTTGGCGTGGCTACGCGAGTCCGTCGAAGGGAAGGCGAGCGATCCGGCGGACCGTCCGCTCGCGGTCTTCGACGCGCTCTCGGAACGCTTCGCCCGCAACGACTTCCGCGGCTGCGCCTTCATCAACACCATGGTCGAAGTGGCTGATCCGGGCTCGGCGGCCCATCGAGCGGCTGATCGACACAAGCGGCGCGTGGTCGAATATCTCGCCGAACTGCTCACCGCCGCAGGCCGATCCGATGCCGAGGAGTTGGCCGCCGAATTCGCGCTGCTCGTGGATGGCGCGATAGTCACGGCTGTACGCGAGAACTCCCCAGCCGCGGCCGACCGTGCTCGCACCATCGCGCACCGTCTGCTCGCGGCGACCTGACCTCGCTACCTGTCGCTTGGGCGAGCTTTGGGTAGTGTGCCGCAGACACCTCGGCTCCGTCCGGAAGTCTGTAGGTACTCCTGCGAACGCACGCGATCTGCGTAGCCCTCAGCTGGTCAGGCGGAGTGGAGATGGCGGGCGGTAGGGGAGGTTTCGGTGGTTGCCGGATCCGGGTAGGTGCCGAGTAGACGGTCGGCGGTGCCGGAGGTGGTCACGGTGAACCAGTAGTGCTCATTCTTGTAGTGGTGGTGGCGGTGATTGCGCCAAACCGCCCGGTAGAGTGAGCCTTTCGGCTTGTAGTCGGTGTGGATCAGATAGTGCGTCCATTCGTAGGCGAGGCCGAGGGCGGTGATCATCAACAGGAACGTCAAGCCAAGGCCGATCCGGGGGAAGGCCAGGGTCGCGATCGCGATCAGGACAACGACCAGTACCGACAGCGTCTTGGTCGGGATGAAGATCAGTGGGATATCGCGCGGATCCACGTGGTGCTCACGGTGCTTGCGCGCCAGTTCGCTATCGATCGGAATCGGACCGAGTTGCCGGGGCCGCCAATGCAATACCGTGACGTGCACGATCCATTCGAAGATCGGAAAGACCGCGAGCATGACAGCGGGTACCAGCGCATCGCTCAGTTGCCAGTCGCCCATGATGATTCGGGCGACCAGCGCCGCCACCAGGGTGGTGCCGATCAACCAGGGCGAGGGGTGCCGGATGAATTCGCGGAAGGCGGCGGCCAGCGTGAGGCCGCGGCGCAGAGGCCGACCATCCTGACGTTCGCGGGTTTCATTGCTGGGTGACTGAGGTTTCGTCATGGTCTTTCCTCGATGGAGCCAGTCGGTGCTGTCCATTCGGTGGCGCACCGAGCGATATTCCGATCCGCTGCGGGTGATCCGGGATTGCCTGACCGAATCGCGTACGCCGTCAGCGATCGCTGTTTTCGGTGCCCTCCAATACTTCGATCAGCGCCGTAGTCGCCGGTTCGAGCAGCGCCCGAGCGGTGCTCATGGCTTGTTCCGGCGCACCGGCCTCGATGGCGGTGGCCAGGTTCCGATAGGCCTCGACATTGCCCACCTCGGCGGACATGATCGGAGCCAGCGCCGCGAGCGCGGGTTCATAGGCGGCGCGCAACATGTTGAACATCAGCCGGAAGACGATGGAGTCGGCGGCGTCGACGACGTGATCCCAGAACTCCATCGCATGCCGTTGCGCTGCGATCGGATCCTGTTCGGCGGCAAGCGCTTCGACGGTGCGATCCAGGGCGGCGCGCACGGTGGCGGACTCGGTTTCGCCGAGCCGGATCGCCGCGAGTTCGGCCACCTTGGGCCCATTGTGCAGCCGGGCCTCCAGAATGCTGCGCGCCACTTTCGGTTCCAGCTCACCGGCCTGAATCAGCAGCCGCGGTAGCACCTCGAGCCCGGCCCCGCGCCGGTAATCGAGCACGGTGGTCGCATCCCCTTGCCGCACGGCCACCAGTCCGGCCGCCGCCAGCCGTTGCAGTGCCTCGCGTACCGCGGGCCGCGAAACGCCCAATGCCTCCGCCAACTGCCGCTCACTGGGGAGCGTCGCGCCGGGTGCCAGCTCGCCACTGAGTACATCCGCCGCGATCTGCTCGAATACATCGCCCGACACCGACCGCTTGATTACAGGTTGCAACGCCATATCCTCCACTCTCCGCCAAATAGGTCAGGAGGTCAAGTGGTCAGACCAGTTCGGATCCGCTGATCTGGCGATGTTGAGTTCGCAATTCCGCTGCACAGCAACGCGCTCGACACCGTCCGCGTGGATCCCGATGCGGCCAGACTGTCGCGGTCCCGGCCTCAGTTGGGGCCGGACCCGCGAACAATGCCGAGCCTGATCGGGCGTGCAATCGGTGTGTATTCCCTGACGTGGCCTCGACTCTCGGCGGCCCGGGGGAGATCAACTGGGGTCCGACCCGCGAATGGCGGCGAGCCAGATGGCGGTGGCGGCGGCTACCGAGGTGGCAGCGAGGAAGGCAATGAAGCCACCTGCGGATACGTAGACCCACATGAGGCCTACGAAGGGAGCGGCGACGGTGGATTGGGCGTCGAGCAGTAGGCGGCGACGAATCCGAGCCGAGTCGGTGGCGAGGATCGGAGCATCGGGATCGGGACGGGATGGGTTGTCGATCAAGCGGCCGGGCGGTTCGGAACTGCGAGCCTTTCCGGATGGGTAGAAGTGCAGTTTGGTGGTGTCGACGGATCGGTCGGTCACCGCTGCCTCGGACTCGGTCATGCCGAGCAGCGTCGAGTCGAAAAATACTGGCAACCAGCGAGTTCGATAGTTTTCGGTGATCTCGAGCCAGCTACGGCTGACGAGCCGATGCTGCTGTCGCACTCGCTTGATCTCCACGGTGCGCGCGGCATCGCTACGGTCGCTGCTGCGGCTTGCCCCCTCGCGATCCGCGCTGCTACCTGAGCTTCCGGTGCTGCCGCCTGTGCCGCTACTGGCATCGAGGTGCGAGCCGCCATCGCCATCGCCGCGAGATGAATCCGTTCGGCGTGGACCGATGTCCGCCAAGCCATTCGGCAGCATGCCCAACGCCGTAGCGAGCTGAAAACTCGTATAGCCCACAATGCCCAGCGCAACCGTCGCCAATGCCGCAACTTGATCCAAGTCGCCGAACGGCGCCCAGGCCAAACAGACAACCAGGGCGCCGATCGTCACGGAGACCGGATAGGCCAGCGGATGGCCCGGTCCGAATTTCACTTCAGAAAGCCGACTTTGGTGTAGTCGGGCGAGGCGAGCCCGAAGGCACCGTAGTTGGCGAGGTTATCGCGTACCGCATAGGTGCCCGAGGCCTGCTGCAGTGGCACCGAATAGCCCTCGGCGAAGATCATCTGGTCGCATTTGTTCGCCAATTCGATGGCCTTCGCCGGGTCGAGTTCGGCAATGGTCTGTTCGATCAGCGCGTTCAGTTCGGGGGAGCCGATGCGGGCCTTATTGCTGCCCTGACTGTTGGGGTTGTTCGGGTCATATGCGTAGACCTGCGGCAGCACACCCAGCGGTAGCACGCTACCGCCCCAGCTGAATTGGGCGATGTCGAAGTTCCCCGGATCGATCACATCTTTGAACAACCCTTGGCCGGGTACGGTTTGGATGGTCAGCTTCACCCCGACCTTCGCCAGGTTCTGCTGCACGATCTGCGCCGTCTGCACCCAGGCCTCCTGCTGGTACATCACATCGCGCAGTTCCAGCTTTCGGCCGTCCTTTTCGCGGACATCGCCATTGAGCTTCCATCCAAGCGAGTCGAGCATCCGCGCCGCCTCAGCCGGGTCGTACGCGATGGGCGCCGAATTGTCCTGGTAACCTTTCTGGCCTTTCAGATAGATGTGGTTGTTCAGCGGCGTCGGATTTTCGACGACACCGTTTTGGGCGGCGGTCACCAGTGCCTGCCGATCGATCGCCTTCGAAATGGCAATGCGCAGTTGCGGATCTTCGAGTAGGGCGCCTTTGCCGCCGTTGAAGGTCAGGTGCGACCAACTGGGCTCGGGCGTGCGCCGCACCACCACGTTCTTCGAGTTCCGCGCGCCGGTCACATTCTCGATGCCGGACATATAGGCATAGTCGATCTCGTTGTTCTGGATGCCGGGCAGCACCGCGGAATCGTCGAGCACGCTGAGCGTGATGGTGTCCAGCTTCGGGGTCTCGCCCCACCATTTCGGATTGCGGCCCAACGTGATCCGGTTCTGCGCGCGATCGATGCCGGTGAGTATGAACGGACCCGAGCTGACCGGGAGAGCGTCGTGATCGGCGTTGCTGAAAGCATCCGGAGTAGCGGTGACAGACTTCGGATACAGCGGGCTGAATTGACCCTGCCATTCGGCATACGGCTTATTGAAGGTGACGATCGCCTGCCGGTCGTCCTCACCTCGTTCGACCTTCTCGACCCGGTCGAAGCCGCTGGGTGAGGAGATGAGGAAACCGGGATCCTTACCGCTGAGCGCGGCCGCCTCCGATCGCAGGTCCTCCCAGGTGATCGGGCTGCCGTCGGACCATACGGCCTTCGGGTTGATCGTGTAGGTGACCTGCTGCGGACTGGTATTCGTCAGCTTGATGTCGGTGAAGTAATTGTGATCGACGGTGAGTTCCCCCGCGGCATTGCTCACCCAAGGCGACGGCATCGTCGGATTGATCACCGAGGCCGTGGTGTCGGTGGTGCCGTCGATATGCAGGTAGTTGAAGTTCTCCGGGAAGTTGGTAATGGCCAGCCGCAGATTCCCGCCGTCGCGCAGTTCGCCGCGATCCTTCGGATTGATGTCATTGGTGCTACCGATATCCACCGTGCCCGGAGTGATGCTGTTGTCGGAACAACCGGTCGCGATCAGACCGAGCGCGACAACCGGCACTGCCACCGCGGTTGCGAATCTCATTTCTCGAACCCGACCTTCGTGTAATCCGCCGATGCGAGGCCGAAGGCGCCGTAATTGGCCAGCCCCTCGCGCACCGCGACGGTGCCCGCGGACTGCACGATGGGCAGCGAGAAGCCCTCCTCGAAGATCATCTTGTCGCACTCGTTCGCCAGCTCGATGGCCTTATCGGGATCGAGTTCAGCGATTGTCCGCTCGATCAGCGCATTCAGTTCGGGCGAGCCGATCTTGCCTTTATTGCTCAACGTATTCGCCGGGTCGAAGGCGTAGATCTGCGGCAGCGCACCGAGCGGAAGGATGCCACCGCTCCAGGTGAACTGGACGATGTCGAAGTTGCCCGGATCGACCACATCGGTGAAAAGTCCATTGCCCGGGTAGGTCTGGATGATCAGCTTGACGCCGATCTTGGCCAGATTCTGCTGAGCGATCTGGGCCATCTGCACCCAGCTCTCCTGCTGGTACATCACATCGCGGATTTCCAGCTTGCGGCCGTCCTTTTCGCGGACATCACCGTTGAGCTTCCACCCCAGGTCATCGAGTTCTTTGGCGGCTTGGTCGGGGTTGTAGGCTACCGCTGCCGCATTGTCCTGGTACCCCTTCTGACCGACCATGAAGATGTGGTTGTCGAGCGGCTTGGGATCGACCACGACGCCCTGTTGGGATGAGGTCGCGATGGCCTGCCGATCGATACCCTTCGAAATGGCAACGCGCAGCTTCGGATCCGCGAGGATCGAGCCGGGCGCGCCATTGAAGGTGAAGTGCGAGAACCGCGGCGCGGGCGCGCGGCGCACCTTGATGCCGGGCGCGTTCGAAGCGGTCTTGACCTCATCGATACCCGAGACCGACGCCGAATCCAGTTCGTTGTTCTGCAGCGCGTTCAGCCGGGCCGAGTAGTCGAGCACGCTATAGGTGACCGTATCCAGCTTCGGCGTATCGCCCCACCATTTCGGATTGCGGCTCAATACGATTCGCTGCTGCGCCTTATCGATCGAGGTGATCATGAACGGCCCCGCCGAAACCGGCAGACCGTTGCGGTCGACGTCGTCGAAGGCCTGCGGGGTCGCGGTCGAGGCCTTGGGGTAGACCGTGCTGAAGATGCCCTGCCATTCCGCATAGTGCTGGGCCATGGTGACGATCGCCTGCCGGTCGTCGACACCGCGTTCGATCGTGCCGATCTGGGCGTAGCCCTGCGTTGCCGCTACCTGGAAGGCTGGGTTGCGCCCACTGAGCGCTTCGGCCTGGGATTTCAGATCTTCCCAGGTGATCGGAGTCCCATCGGTCCAGACCGCCTTGGGATTGATCGTGTAGACAATGGTCTGCGGATTCGTATTGGTGAGTTTGATCTCGGTGAAATAGTTGGTGTCGGTGGTGATACTGCCCGCCGCATCGGATTTGACCGAACCCGGCAACGCCCACCCCACCAGATCGGAAACCTCACCGTCGGAGTCGACGTGGGATGCATTGAAGGTCGCCGGGAAGTTCGTCAGCGCCAGCCGCAGATTCCCGCCGTCGCGCAATTCGCTGGTGTCCTTCGGATTGATGTCATTGGCCGTGCCGATCGAGCTGGAACCCGCCGTCACGTCATCGCCCGACCCGCACCCGGACAGAATCAGCGCGATGGCGACGGCGGGTGCCGCGATCCGAATTCCCACCCGGCGCTGCCGGGAGATGCGTGCTGTTGTCATTTCACGAATCCGATCTTGGTGTAGTCGTAGGAGGCGAGGCCGGGGGAACCGATATTGGCGAGATTCGCGCGGACGCCGAAGCTGCCGTCGCTCTGCATCAATGGCAGCGAATGACCCTCCTCGAACACCTTGCGATCCACTTCATTGGCCAGCTCGA
Organism: Nocardia sp. NPDC050630; assembly: GCF_044457245.1. NCBI lineage: Bacteria > Bacillati > Actinomycetota > Actinomycetes > Mycobacteriales > Nocardiaceae > Nocardia > Nocardia sp. NPDC050630. The sequence continues at coordinate 143,357 of NZ_JBITGN010000013.1, read as the reverse complement.
GCGCCTTCGCCGGATCCAGCTCCGACAGGGTGCGATCGATCAGGGCATTGAGTTCCGGTGAGCCGATGCGGGCGTAATTGCCCTGCAGGTCGTTCGGGTCGTAGTAGTACGTCTGTCGAATACTGCTGAACGCGAACGCATCACCCACCCAGATGAACTGGGCGGCATCGAAATCACCGGGGTGTATGACATCGGTGAAATACCCGGCGCCGGGCCTGGTGTCGATGGTCAGGCCAACTCCGATTCGGGCGAGATTCTGTTGGATGATCTGAGCGATCTGCACCCAGGTCGGATCGTTGTACATGACATCGCGGATGACGAGCTTGCGCCCGTCCTTCTCCCGCACATCGCCATTGAGCTTCCACCCCGCCTCGTCGAGTTCGCGCGCCGCGGCGGTCGGATCGAAACCGGGGCTATTGTCCTGATAGCCCGCCTGACCCTGCAGGAAGATGTGATTGTTCAGCGGCTTCGGATTCTCCACCAGCCCGTTCTGAATCGCGGTGACGATCGCCTGCCGATCGATGGCCTTCGAAATGGCAACGCGCACCTTGGCATCGGACAGGATGGACCCCGGCGCGCCATTGAAGGTGATGTGGCGCCAACGATTACCCGGTGCGCGGCGCACCACCAGACCGCCGGTATTGCGTACCGTCTGGACGTCGTCGACCGTGGTCAACTGCACCATGTCGAGTTCGTTGTTCTGCAGCGCGGTCGTCCAGGCCGAGTGGTCGAGCACGCTGTAGGTAATGGTGTCGAGTTTGGGCTTGTCTCCCCACCATTTCGGATTGCGGCCCAGCACGATTCGGCCCTGCGACCGGTCGGTGGCGACAACCTGGAACGGTCCGGCGCTCGGTCCCATCGCATCGGCCAGGCTCTTGTTGAATGAATCCGGATCGGCGGTAACGGATTTCGGGAACAGCGCGGCATTGCCCGCGAACTGGCCGCGCCATTCGGCGTAGGGGCGGCTGAAGGTCAGCACGGCCTGGCGATCGTCGACGCCGCGCTCCACTTTGTCCACGAATTCGAAACCGTTGGTGATGGCGATCAGGAACCGCTTGTCCCTACCGCTGAGCGCATTGGCCTCGGATTTGATGTCTTCCCACGTGATCGGATTGCCGTCGGACCAGACGGCCTTCGGATTGATCGTGTACGTGACCTGCTGCGGATTGGTGCCGGTCAGCGCGACGTCGGTGAAAAAGTCCTTGTTGATGGACAATTCGCCCGCCGCGTTGGTATCGAACGCGCGCGGCATCAGCGGCCGTTCGATATCGGCTATCTCGCTGTCGTTGCCGTCATTGGACAGGGTGTTCCAGTTGGCCGGATACGTCGTGGCCGCCAGGCGCAGATTTCCGCCGTCGCGGATATCGTCGACGTGCATGGGGTTGATGTCGTTGGTGGTGCCGAGCGTATCCGACAGCCCCGCCGTCGAATCGCCGCCCGAGCCACAGCCCGCCGTGATCAGACCCAATACGATCAAAGCCAGCGCGGCAACCGGTGCCGTCCCCTTGGTTCGGGTTCTCGATCGCATCGCGCTCTCCCTCTATCGGCTGACGACAGGCACCGGGACCGCATCGATCAACGCGCGGGTGTAGTCGTTGCTCGGACGGTCGAAGATCTGTTCGGCGGGCCCGGCCTCGACGATCTTCCCGCGATACATGACCGCGATGTCGTGGGCCAGATTGCGCACCACCGAAAGATCATGCGAGACGAACAGATAAGACAGACCGTGCTCGGTCTGCAGGTTGCGCAGCAGATTCAGCACGCCCGCCTGGATCGACACATCCAGTGACGACACCGGTTCGTCGAGTACGAGAATCTCCGGATCCAGGGCCAGCGCGCGGGCAATGCTGATGCGTTGCTTCTGGCCGCCGGAGAAGTCGGCGGGGTAGCGGTCGGCGTGTTCGGGCCGCAGTCCCACCTGTTCGAGCAATTGCGGTATCCGCTTGGCGATTTCGGTCCGGGGACGGCCATCGATGCGCATCGGTTCGGCGAGCACGTCGAAGATCGGCAGCCGCGGGTCGAGTGCGGCCGTCGGATCTTGGAAGACGATCTGCATCTTCCGGCGGATCTCCCGCTTGCGCGCCTTGGTCACGGTCGCGATATCGCTGCCCATGATCTCGATGGTGCCCGCTTGCGGCTTCACCAGTTCGAGAATCTGGGTGAGTGTGGTGGATTTTCCGGATCCGGACTCGCCGACCAGCGCCAATGTGCGCCCGGCACGCACCTCGAAGCTGATGCCGTCGACGGCGCGGACCTCACCCTTGCGGCGCTTGAACACCACACCGGAGGTGATCGGATAGGTCTTCACCAGATCCGAAACCCGCAGCACCACACGCTCATCGGTATCAGCTTCGGCGCTCGGTTCCGAGATCTCCTGACGGTAGGCCTCGAACAGATCGGCGGAGGTGACTTCGGCGGTCCGGATGCAGGCGGCCGAATGGCCGGGGCCGGTCTTCTCCAATGGCGGCTCGGCCGCACGGCAGTCATCGATCGCTATCGGGCAGCGCGGCGCGAACGAGCAACCCGGCGGCAGCGCGTGCATGGCCGGGGGTGCGCCGACGATCGGGATCAGCGGACCGCGGGGCGGGCCGTCCATGCGCGGAATCGAACCGAGCAGGCCGACCGTATACGGCATCCGTGGCGCGGCGAAAAGTTCTGCCGCCGGGGCGGTTTCAACGATCTTCCCGGCGTACATCACCGCGACTCGATCGGCGAGCGTGGCCGCGATACCCATATCGTGGGTGATCATGATGACACCGGCGCCGGTGATATCGCGCGCCTTGCGCAGCAGATTCAGGATCTGCTTCTGCACCGTCACATCGAGTGCGGTGGTCGGCTCATCGCAGATGATCAGCGCGGGATCATTGGCAATGGCCATGGCGATGACCACCCGCTGACGCATCCCGCCGGAGAATTCGTGCGGAAATGCCTTGGCGCGCAACGCCGGCTCCGGAATGCCGACCAGATCCAGCAGTTCCACGGCCCGTGCGGAGGCGGCTCGGCTGGTCATATCCGTATGCGCCAGTAGTGCTTCGGCGACCTGATCGCCGACCCGGTACACCGGCGTCAGCGCCGAAAGTGGGTCCTGGAACACCATGCTGATGGAACGTCCACGCAGCTTGGACAATTGGCGATCGCCCAGCCCGAGCAGTTCGCGCCCGCGCAACCGGATGGAACCGTTGATCCGCGCCTGCTCCGGCAGCAATCCGATCACCGCGAGCGAGGAGACCGACTTACCCGATCCGGATTCACCGACGATCGCGAGCACTTCACCATCGGAGACGGTGTAGTTCACCCCTCGCACCGCATCGATGCGGCCCTCTTCGCTGGGGAAGGAAACCCGAAGATCGGAGACCTCCAACAGCGGTGCGGTGGAGTTCTTCTCGATGGCGACGATATCGCCCGTCATGCCGCTACCTTCTTTTCCGACCCGGCCTTCTTGCGTGAGCGAGCCCGTTTGGCACTGGGGTCGAATGCGTCGCGCAAACCGTCACCGACCAGATTCGCCGAGAGCACGATGACGATCAGCAGTCCACCGGCGAACATGAACAGCCAGGGGAAAGTGAGCGCCGATGCGGTGCCCGAGGCGATGAGCGTGCCGAGTGACACATCCGGCGACTGCACACCGAATCCGAGGAAGCTCAAACCGGTTTCGGCCATGATCGATGCGCCCACCGACAGCGTTGTGTCGATGATCAGGATCGATGCGATATTCGGCAGGATATGGCTCAGGATCACCGTCTTGGTCGGCGCGCCCATATACCGTGCCGCCTTGACGAATTCGCGTTCGCGCAGGCTCATGGTCAACCCGCGCACAATGCGAGCGCTGATCATCCAGCCGAAGACGCTCAGCAGCAGGATCAGCAGCAGGATGGATCCGCTGCCCTTGGTCTTCGGTGCGAAGAGGGCAACGATGATGAAGCTCGGTACCACCAGCAGCAGATCGACCAGCCACATGATGGCCCGATCGGTGAAACCGCCGATGAGTCCGGCGATCGAACCGGTCAGTGCCGCGATGGTGGTGCTGATGATGGCGACGCAGAAGCCGATGATCAGCGATTTCTGCATGCCACGAAGGGTCTGGGCGAGCACATCGTGCCCGATGGCATCGGTACCGAAGGGGTGCTCGGCCGACGGCGGTTTACGCAGCGCCGTGCCGTCGAGTTGCTGATAGTCCCAGGTCCAGAAGTACGGCAGCACATAGGCGACCAGCACCAGGATCAGTAGCATGAGCACGCCCGCGACGGCGGACTTATTGCGCAGGAAGCGCCGCAGTACCAGCCTGCGCCGACCGGAGGCGGCCGCGGCCTCCGGCGCACCTTGGACAATGATCTCGGCTTCCGTCATGACCGCGCCTCGCTAGCGCTCGGTTCCGTCACGCCGGACGGTGCTGTGTTGATGGTTCGTTCGCTGCGCTCACTCACGACACACGCACCCTGGGGTCGAGAATCGCGTACACGATATCGGAGAGCAGACCCGACACCAGCACGACAAGACCGGCGAATGCCGTCACCGTGACGACAACGTAGAGGTCCTGGGCATTGATCGAATTGACCAGCCATTCGCCGACGCCGTGCCAGCCGAAGATCTTCTCGGTGAACGTCGCGCCGGTGATCAATCCGCCGAGGCTGTAGGCGAACAGCGTCGCCATCGGGATCAGTGCGGTCCGCAGGCCGTGTTTGTACAGCGCCTTGTTGCGGGTCAAACCCTTGGCGCGGGCGGTGCGGATGAAATCGCTCTGCAGCACGTCGAGCATGGCATTGCGCTGATAGCGGCTGTAACCGGCCATCGCGCCCAGTGCCAGACCGGCCGTCGGCAGCACCAGATGCTGGAGCCGGTCGAGCAACTGCGGGAAGAAGCCGTTGATCTTGTTCGCCGATGTTTCGCCGGTATAGAGGAAGATCTGCGAGCCGGTGAGCGTATTAACTTCCAGCGCACCGTATTTCAATAAGGTGGCGAGCAGGAACACCGGCGTGCTCAGTACCAGCAGGGACACGACCGTGGTGAAGTAATCACTGAATTTGTATTGCCGGATCGCCCCGGCCGCACCGATCAGAACCCCGAGCACCGTACCGACGATCGAACCGATGATCAGCAGCCGCAGACTCACCAGGACCCGGCGCGGCAGCTCCTCACTGACCGGCTGCCCGGCCAGCGTCTGGCCGAAGTCGCCCTGCGGAATACCCTTCAGCCAGCTGATATAGCGCTGTGGGATCGGCTCGTTGAGATGCAGCTGTTCGGCCTTGGCATCGATCACCGCCTGGGGCGGACGTGGATTGCGCTGTTCGAGACTGTCCAGCGGCGTGAACGTCAGCGACGCCAGACTGAACGTCAGGAACGAAGCCAGCAGCAACAGCACGACATAATTGAACGCGCGTCGTAGCAGGAAGCCGGTCATCAGTCCTCTGGTCATACGGCTGGTCGGGCCAGCATCGAGTATTAGTCCCTGATCATAAGGACGTGCGTGCGACCGTGTGTGACACGCGTGAGATCGGCATGTCCTCTATTCTGACGAGACCGGTGCGTCCAGGCTTTTTCGGCGCTCTCCGAGGGACTTCATGAGTTATCCGCAATATGAGCCTTATCCATCGGTTCCGGCACCCACGCCCGGTGGTGGCACCGCGATCACGGCCGGGGTGCTGGCCAGTGTCGGTAGTGCTGGCCAATTGCTAGGCGGCGGTTTCAATATCGTGCTCGGCTTGACCGACCTGGGCGGCGATCTCGCGGAGTACGACTCGACCGGCTTGTTCGCGCAGAGCTGGTTCAGGACCTACCTGCTGGTGACCGGTTCGATCGCCGTGATCTCGGCATTCCTACTCGGCGTCGGCGCGGTCATGATGTTCACCAGGCGGCCGCTCGGTCGGGTGCTCGTGGTGGCCGGATGTGCGGTGGTGATCGTCGCCGGTATCGCTGGGTACACGGTCACCCTGCACTACACCACCTCGGGCGGTAGCGCGGCCGAGATCGGCGGGGGTATCGGTGGGCTGTTCGGGCTGATCTTCCCGATCGCGACCGCGGTGCTAGCGCTCGTGCCCGCGACAACGCGCTGGCTCAATTACAGCCCGGTGGCCGCACCTGTTGCCACGTACCCGTACGTACCTGGCTCGCCGCCCGCGAGGTATTCGTCTGGACGTGGGGTGCCGTCGGCTGGATATCCGTCCGGACCGGGGGTGCCACCGTCCGCGTATCCGTCTGGGCCGGGGGTGTCGTCGGCTGGATATCCGTCTGGACCGGGGGTGTCGTCGGCTGGCTATCAACCTGAACCGGAGGTGCCACCGTCCGCGTATCCGTCCGGACCAGGGGTGCCTTCGGTTGGGTATCAATCTGGACCGGGGGTGCCACCGTCCGCGTATCCGTCCGGACCAGGGGTGCCTTCGGTTGGGTATCAACCTGGACCGGGGGTGCCACCGTCCGCGTATCCGTCCACACCTGCCATGCCACCGGCCGAGTATCCGTCCGGCCCGACGCTCTATCCACCGTCGACCAATCCGCAAGACGGTCCTTCAGCTGAAGATCCCGCTGCGCAGCTGAATCCCCAACCGGGGCATCCAGGTACCGATCAGGCCGGCCCGCAGCCGCAACGAGGAGCGAATCCGCAGGCAGCGCCGGATTCTCCAGCCCCAGATCTGTTGAAACGGCAGTCCGACCCGACGTCGCAGGCCGAGGACTCCCCGTGGCGGCGACCGCCGTCGCAGTGATAGCCGCGACCTCGCCGATATGGTCTTCCGGCAGGATGGAATAGGTGACGCGCCTGCACCTGCCCAAGCCGAAGATGGTTGCCACCGACGTGGACGGCACCCTCATCGATCACGACGAGCGGGTCACCGCGCGAACCAAGGCGGCCGTTGCCGCCCTGATCACCGATGGGGTGCCGTTCGTGCTCGCCACCGGACGGCCGCCACGCTGGATCGATCCGGTTGTCGAAGGGCTGGGTTATGCGCCGCTGTGCGTCTGCGGCAACGGTGCGGTGATCTACGACAGCGCCGCCGATCGGGTGCTCACCAGCCGGACCCTGGACGTGGACACTCTCGCCTGGATCGCCGACCTGGCCGAACGCGCACTGCCCGGCTGCGGCCTCGCGGCCGAACGTGTCGGCGCCAGCGCGCATGACGCGGTGACGCCGCAATTCGTGAGTTCGCCGGAATACGAACACGCCTGGCTTAATCCGGATGACACCGAGGTCTCCCGCGAAGAGGTCATCGATGCGCCCGCGATCAAAATGCTGGTTCGACTACGCGGCACCCTCAGCGCCGATATGCGCGCGGTCCTCGCTCCTCTGATCGGCGACCGCGCCGATATCACCTACTCGACCGACCACGGGCTGATCGAAGTCTCCGCACCCGGCGTCACCAAGGCTTCCGGCCTGGCCATCGTCGCCCAACGCCTCGGTGTCGAACATTCCGCGATCATCGCCTTCGGCGATATGCCCAACGATGTTCCGATGCTCACCATGGTCGGCCACGGCGTCGCGATGGCCAACGCGCATCCAGAGGCGCTCGCTGCCGCGGATGAGGTCACGGCGGCGAACAACGAAGACGGCGTTGCGCAGGTACTCGAGCGCTGGTGGGTCTGAACCGAAGCCGCTGTATCCCAAGGATTTCCGCAACGTGCGGTGCGCGTACCTCCCGCCGAGGGGGCACTGAATGCTCTACCAGTGCAGCCCAAGGCGCACCACCATCAGCGCGCCCTGTCACCGATCGAGCACCGCAGCGAGGAGCAGGCCCGCTACCTCGCCGAACACGGCATCGAGCGCGACGAATACGGTCTGCTGGTCTCCCACTACATGACCGGCGATCGTCTGTGTCAGCTCGCCGGTGCGGGAGCCGGTGCCGCGACTTGGCCGACCGAGTTGCGGTTGACCTGCTGCTCGTAGGTGTCGTTGTAGGTCTTCCAGACGCTGGTGACGATGCCGGTCAGTTGGTTGAGAACCAGTGACCCGTACTGGAAGTCGGTGCGCAGTCCATTCGGTACCGCGTAGCTGTTGCTAGTCGGCAGCCCCAGGACTCCGGCATCCCCGCCGAGGGCGAGGAAGCGATCCAGGATCGCGCCCAACACCTCGAATGTCTGACCATTCGGTCCGGTATAGACGTACCCGTTGACGAACTTCGCGTACTGCTGCCCCTGCGCGGCGGGCATCGGCTCCGAGGCTGCCGCGCCGAGCGGACCGTCCGGACCGCCCTTATCGGCCCAGTGCTTGGCGATCGGGTTCTGATTCACCATGCCGAGCAACTTGGCCGTGAGTGCGGCCAGCGTGGCGATATCGGACTGGGTTTGCGGGGCGGTCCGCATTTGGGGCTGCTGGGTTGTCGGCGTCTGTGTCTGCTGCTGCGGCTTGGTGGCGGTGCCGGACGGCGTCGATATGCCCGCCGCGATATCCCGAATGCGGTCCATATCGGCGTAGGCGGAGTCACCTGGGCAGCTGGTATTGCCGACGTCGCGGTGTGCGAACACCACCGGCAACCGAACCGCCTCACCCTCTGCATAGGAGGTGAATTCGGTGCCCTCGGAATACATCGTGGTGTAGCCCTTGGGATCCAGGCCCGCGATCTTGGACCGCCACCCGATGAACCGGCCGATCGCATTGATCGCCTCGTCCGACGGTTCCTCGGACTCATAGTTGCCCATCAGCGCGACGCCAGCGGTGTTCTCATTGAATCCACCCGCGTGCGCGCCCTGCACCGGACGATCCAGTCCGCCGAAGCGGCCCTCGAAGATCTGGCCGTACTTGTCGACCAGTGCGTTGTAGCCGATATCGCACCAGCCCAACGTTTTTGCGTGATAGGTGTAGATCGCGCGGACAATGCCCGCCGATTCGGCGGGGGTGTAGTCGTTGCGGCCCGCGGTGTGGTGCACGGTGAGCCCGCCGAGCTGGTCGTCGTAGGTGGGTTCCTCGCAGCGGATGGATTCGTCCGCGCCCCACTGGGATCGGGTGATGACATTGGGTCCACCGCCGGGCAGCGCCGCGGCGACGCTGTTTAGCGCGCCGTCGATCGCACCGCGACCCGGATCGATCAGCACGGCCGTCAGTGTGGCGGAGGTCTGGGCCGGATCATCCGAACGCCCGGCCGCCGGGGTGGGCAGCATCGGCACGGCGCCCTCGGCGTCACCCGCGACCGGGGGATGAGGCACAGTCGTCACGGCAGGCTTGCGGGTCACCAGGATCTGCACGGAGTTGGTATTGCCGACATAGATCGGTTCGGTGCCGGTCGTGCCGCCCGTCGCCCGATCGTTGCGACGGGTGTCGACGGCTTCGGTGTCGTACCAGGGACCCCAGCTGCCGTCGGACTGGCGGGCCCGAACCAACGCCTTGGTGTTCACCAGATCATGCGCGGTCAAGGCGACCACACTGAACGGGGTCTCGCGGCTGAGCTCCTTGACCTGCGCGCCGACCTGGGTGAGGAGTTCCGGTGGGACGGCGCCGGGCGCCAGTGCCGGTGTGTCGGGTGTGACGTCGGGCTCGAGCTGGGCGGGATCGGCGATGAAAGCGGCAGCTGTGGAAAGGCCTTGGGGCGCTTGACCAGTGGTGCCCTCAGTGGGGGAGGAGGCCTGAGCTGGGATGGCCCGGGCGGGTGACGATTGGCCCGGGATGGTCTGGCTGGGTGTCAATTGACCCGGGATGGTCTGGGCGGGTGTCGATTCACCTGGCGTGGTTTGGCTGGGAAGCGATTGGCCTGGGATTGCTTGGCCGAGTGACTGGCCAGGGAGTGACTGGCTGTGGGTGCTTGGGTCGGGAAGTGATTGGGTGTGTGCGCCCTGTGGGAGTGTTTGGTCGGGAAGTGATTGGGCGGGGGCGCCCTGTGGGAGTGTTTGGTCGGGAAGTGATTGGGTGGGCGCGCCCTGTGGGAGTGCTTGGCCGGGAATCGACTGGGCGGGGGCGCCCTGTCCTGGGACGGTTTGGCCCGGAAGTGATTGGGTGGGGCTGTTCTGGCCCGGAACCGTCTGGCCGGGCAGTGCTTGGCCCGGTAGTGGTTGGATCGGAACTGTTCGGCCAGGTAGGGAGTGCCCGGGAACGTATTGTCCGGGAACCGATGGGCTCGGTGTGTTCTGTTCGGAATCGAGCTGGGGTAGGGGAATTTCCTTCGGTAGCTCGACGCCGGGCGGCAGCGGCAAACCTTGGGGAACCGGAATTGATTCTGGAATCGGCAGCATGCGTAGATCCGAAAGATGCAGATCGGGCAGGTCGAGACCGGTGAGTTCGCGCAGCGGGAGGGTGATGTCGGGGACCGTGGTGAGGACCACCTCGGCCAATTGCGCGGGGATTGCGGTGAGCTCGCTACCGGTTGTCGGGCGGTAATCGGTCGAGTCGCTCAGCGTGAAGCTCGCGAGCGGGGCCGCTACCGCAAGTGTGGTGACAACCGGGAGTACGTAGGAACGTTTCGGTTTGCGGTACGGCACGAGCATCTCCAATCAGGTCGAACCGAGCGATCATCTGCATGAATGTCAGGGTTGCTTCCTGATGCATCAACGATCACACTAGTTTACAAATGTCACACACCTAAACCTCTGGTTGAGAATTATTGTGATTGCTCGAATGTAGCTCTCGATTTGCCGCCGTATGGAACGACATGCCGACAGGCGGAACCGACCAGGCCCTGGAAAACCGTGGGAGTGAACGGATGCGAAGCAAGCGGCACCGGAATGACACGACGCGGGGGAGTGAAAATTGCGCCTGAAAATGAGTGCGCCGCGCGGCCGAATTGGCCGACGGCGGATATCGGGAACTCCGATATCCATCCGATCGGCGCTGCTCACCGGTGGTGCGGCCGTCCTGGCGGGCACCGTATTCGCGTTCTGGGTCTGGCCGAGCGACGCCCTTTTCCGGCCCGTGGCGGGCCCGGGCCACGGGCGCGGGATGAGTCAGGTCGGCGCGTTCGACAGCGCCCTGGCGGGCTGGGCCGCCGAGCGAATTCTCGATCACTACTATCCGGGCGCGACGCTCGGCAAAATCTCGGCGACCACTGTCGGGGTGCGGCTGTTCGCCCAGGACGACTCGACACTGGACGCCTATGCCGATGCCGGATTGCGAGTCGCGGGCCAAATGCTGCCGCGGGGTCAGGTCGCCCATCTCACCGCGCTGCCCGACGGTGGCGCGAATGTGGTTGTCACGGCGGGTTGCGACGGTGCGGTGCTGTGGCAGCGGGCGACCGCCGACCCGTGGATCTATCCGCTCAATCCGCGCCCGAACCGTCCCGCCGCCGAACATCTAACGCTGTGCGACGGTTCGACATATCGCGGCTCACTCGGTGTCGCGATGGAAAACGGTAAGGCGCGCACGGTGAATCGCGTCGATGTCGAGGACTATCTACTCGGCGTCGTCCCGGCCGAGGTTCAAGCCAACTGGGTCGACAAGGGAGCAACGGAAGCCCTTCGCGCACAGGCGATCGCGGCGCGTTCGTACGCGCTGGCCGAGCACCGTTACCCATACGCGCAGACCTGCGACAGCACCGACTGCCAGGAGTATCCCGGCACCGCCAAGGAGGATCCGCGCGCGAGCGCCGTCATCGCGTCGACCGCGGGCACAGTGCTGTTGCGGGACGGCCGAATTCTGCGTTCGGAGTACTCTTCCGCACCGAACGGTGGCGAACCCGCTGATATCTACGCCTTCGATGTCGGACCGACCCCCGCCGAACTCGGCACCCCGGTGGTCGGCGCAGGCACACCCGTGGATCCGCGCAAGCAAACCCTCGTCGCCGAATCCCCGATCGATGCCGAATACCGCCGGATCGGCGGCGCGAGCAGTCCGGTCGGCCAGCCACTCGGTCCGGAAATGGCGCTACCCGAAAACAGCGGAATCTACCGGCTTTTCACCAATGGCGTCATCATCGCGACACCAACGCTCGGCGCCCGAGTCGTCGACTTCACGACACTGATGCAGCTGGTGCCGGATACCCATGCGGGCAAGCCCCCCAGCACAGTGCCGCCGGGCGACAACGAGCGCGCCTTACCGCCCGGCGCAAATGGCGCGCCCGACAGTGCAGTGCCCGGTGGTGCGAATGGCGCGGCCGAAGGTGTGCTGCCTGGCAGTGCGGTACCGCCTGGCGCGAGTGGCGCAACCGAGAGTGCCGTGCCCGGTGGTGCAAATGGCTCGACTGAAAGTGTGCAGCCCGGAAGGACGGTGCCACCCGGTGGCGCCGCTAGCGTGCTGCCCGATAGCGGAATATCCCCCGACAGTGCGTTGTCGGGCGGTGCGAATGGTGCCCCCGAGAGTGTGGTGCCTGGTGGGCCGAATGACGCGTCCGAGAGCGCCATGCCCGGCGTTGCACATGGCGCGACGGAGCGTATGCAGCCAGGAGGGACGATAACGCCCGGTGGCGCACCGGCAAGCATGCTGCCCGATGGTCGAATATCTCACGACAGCGCGTTGTCGGGCGGTGCGAATGACGCGCCCGAAAGTGTCGGGCCTGGCGGCAACGCCTTGTCCGACAGTGCGGTATCCGATGGCAATCCCCTGCCCCGGAGCGCAACTTCGGCCGGAGATGCGCTCGGACCCAGAACCGCCGTCTCGCCGGGAATTCCCGCAGCGGCTGGCAGCGCCATAGCACCGGAGGTCTCGGTCCTGTCCGTGACCACCGTCGCCCCGACCACCGCCTCAACGCCGACGCCACCACGCCCACGCGCTCCCGCAATCGCCCCGGCGGCGCCGACAAGCGAGGAATCGGAGCTGAGCGAAGAGCTCTAATCGCATTCCGCACCCTCGCGGACCGCTGCCCCGATCCATGGGCGGCTCTGCCTTCCGCCTCTGTGTCGCAGTCGGTGTCGTGTTGACGATTTGGTTGGGCGGACCTGAATGCGGAACCTTTCGCGCCCGCTCGCGCCGTTGCCCCAGCTTGGTTGGCTGCTTTGGCTCGAGCGTCGCTGTTAGTGTTGGGGCTGTCGGGGCTGAATGCGGAGCCCTGAGGGCTCCGCGCTCGCGCCGTTGCCCTAGATCATCGGTGGTTGCTGTTTCCGCCTCTGCGTCGCAGTCGGTGTCGTGTTGACGATTTGGTTGGGCGGACCTGAATGCGGAGCCTTTCGCGCACGCTCGCGCCGTTGCCCCCGGTGGTGAGTGGCTGCGGGTTCCGCCTGAGCGTCGCAGTCGGTGTCGTGTTCACGATGGGGTTCGGCCTGAATGCGAGCTCTGAGGCTCCACGCTCGCGCCGTTGCCCCAAGTCGTGGGCGGCTGCGGTTCAGGCACGGTCGCCGATGTCGCTATCGAGGCGAATCCGGTTGCGCGACAGAGTCATAAGCGCGGTCGAATATGTCGAATCAGGATGACGCGGTATCGCCCAGTGATTCGGCGAGCGTGCGTAGTAGGTCCGCCAGGTGGCCGCGGTCCCGCTTATCGAGTGCGGCGAGGAGGTGCTGCTCGTTCTCCATGTGCAAGGGCAGCAATTCATCGATCAGGGTGCGGCCCGCATCGGTGAGTTGGACGCGGATTGCTCTGCGGTCTTCCGGGCAAGGTGCGCGCTCGACGAGGCCCTTGGCTGTGAGGCGGTCGATGCGGTTGGTGATGGCGCCGGAGGTGAGCATCGCGACCTGGTTCAGGGCACCTGCGGTGAGGCCGTTGGTGCCGCCGGAGCGGCGCAGGGTGGCGAGCATGTCGAATTCCCAGAACTCCAGGCCGTGTCCAGCGAAGAACTTCTTCAGCTCCTGCTCTAGCAGGCGGGACAGGCGCTGGATGCGTCCGATCACCGCCATCGGTGACACGTCGACGTCGGGTCGTTCCCGGTGCCAGTGCTCGGTGAACAGATCGATCGCATCGGCCACGGCCATTCCTCTCGATAGTGATTATCTCAATATTCATCTACTTGACAGCGAAGTATGCCAGCGCGTAGATATTTCAACGTTGAGATTATCAATGAGGAGCGACCAACATGACAACAACCACCGCCGCGCGTGACTCATCCGCCGGCACCCTGGCGCTCGCCGCACTCGCCCCCATTGCTTGGGGCTCCACATACGCCGTGACCACCGAATTCCTCCCGCCGGACCGTCCGCTGTTCACCGCGCTGATGCGCGCACTGCCCGCCGGACTCGCGCTGCTCGCCATCACCCGCGTACTGCCGCGCGGGGTCTGGGTCGGGCGCGCCGCCGCGCTCGGCGTCCTCAATATCGGCGCGTTCTTCCCGCTGTTGTTCCTGGCCGCCTACCGACTGCCCGGCGGCGTCGCCGGCGTGCTCGGTGCGGTTGCGCCGATGTTCGCATTGGCCTTCGCCACCGTCGTACTCGCCGAAAAGCCCAACGGGCGCAAAGTGATCGCGGGTCTGATCGGTGTCTTCGGGGTCGCGCTCGTTGTGCTCCGCGCCAATGCGCAACTCGATACGGTCGGTGTCATCGCCGGACTCGCCGGTGCGGCGTCCATGGCGATGGGCACGGTGCTCACCCAGCGCTGGGGTCGACCCAATGGCGTCGGACCGCTCGCGATCACCGGCTGGCAGCTCACCGCGGGCGGCCTGTTCATCGCACCGCTCGCCTTCCTGATCGAGGGTGCGCCGCCCGCACTCGACGGCCGGGCCGTCGGTGGCTACCTGTACCTCGGCATCATCGGCACCGCGCTGGCGTACTTCCTCTGGTTCCGCGGCATCGCCAAGGTGCCGGCGACCTCGGTCGCCTTCCTCGGACTACTCAGCCCGGTATCGGCGGCCGTGATCGGGTGGATCGCGCTCGGGCAGGCGCTGAGCGCGCTGCAGGTCCTCGGACTCGGCATCGCGCTCGGCGGCACGTTGCTGGGCCAGATGGTTGCCAAGCCGCGGATCGCCCCCGCCGTGGTCATGCCTCGCGTGCCTGTAGGAGCACGTTAAAGGGTTGACATTGACGCTACGTCAACTTGCAAGCTGGTTGTACCGACGAGAAAGAAGGGAGAACAGGTCATGCGAACGGGCACCGAGTGGTCCATCCAGGATCTGGCCAAGGCGGCCGGTACCACCAGCCGAACGCTGCGCCACTACGGGCAGCTCGGGCTGCTGCCGCCGAGTCGGATCGGAGCCAACGGTTACCGCTACTACGACCAGGACTCCCTGGTGCGGCTGCAACGCATCCTGCTGCTGCGCGAACTCGGCCTCGGCCTTCCGGTCATCGCCGAAGTTCTCGCGGGCGAACAGGACACCGCAGCCGCCCTGCGCGCGCACCTGGAACTGCTTCGGCAGGAACAGGATCGGATCCGGCGCCGGATCGAGTCGGTGACCACCACGCTGCACAAGACGGAACGAGGTGAACAACTCATGGCAGCAGAGGTTTTCGACGGTTTCGACCACACTCGGTACAAGGATGAGGTGATCGAACGCTGGGGTAAGGACGCCTACGAAAACGGCGACCGTTGGTGGCGCTCGCTCAGCGCGGCGGATAAGCAGGCGTACTTGCAGACCCACCTGGATATCGCCGCCGACTACGGCCGAGCGCACGCCACTGGACTCGCACCCGACAGCGACGAGGTCCAGGCCATCGTCGCGCGGCACTACGACTGGATCGGGATCGGTTCCCAGCGTCGCCCGTCCTACGAGTACTTCACCGGACTCGGCGAAATGTACGTCGCCGACCCGCGTTTCGCGGCCAACTACGACGTACACGGTGACGGCACAACCGAATTCGTGCGTGACGCGATGAAGGCGTACGCCGAGGCCAACCTGCGATAGTTCGAGGGTTCTCGTAGCCCGCGCACCGGATAGCGGAGTGCCCGCACGCGATAGTTCGTGCGGGCACGCGGTGATCTTGTCCGCCTTCGCGCGGGCGCTTCTGGCGCGCACCTCGCCGCCGACCGATCGGCGGATCGCGGCCGAATCGACAACACCGCGTCCGGCGCGACGGCCGTAGGATCGGATCGTCCACAAACTAGAGGAGCGTCGACGATGCTTTACCGGAGTGGGAATCGGCCGCCGAGCGGGGTGGTCGCACAGATCGGCGCGACGCTCGCGGTGCTGTATGGGTTGGGGACCCTGATCGGGGGCATATCGCTCGTCGTCGACTTCATCCACGATCGAAGCCGGTTCGACAATTCGCTCGTCATCTTCACCTCGCTCGGGGCAACGCTGATGGTCGCTGTCATGATCTTCGGCGGTGTCCAGCTCTGGCGTCAGGACGAGACCGGGCGCTACACCCTGATCGTCGCATCCGGTGTGTCGCTCGCGATCGGCATTGTCGGACTTGGCGTTTCGCTCACCGATTACGAATTCGGCCTCGGCATCTTCTGGTGGTCCACCGCCGACCACCCGCTCTGGGTGGTGCCCTTCTTCGGCCTGGTCGGCCAGCTGACCGCCCTGATCCAGGAAAATCTGCTCCGCACCGCCATAGATCTCGCCCAACCGCTCCTGATCCTCCTTTTGGCAGCCAACCGGTCCACCGCCCGCTGGACTGCCGTCCGCCCGGTCCGGCGGGCCTCGACGTACTGACCGCCACGGCCTTCATAAGGACGTCCGCGGATACCGGTTGGCGACATCGCAGGTTGCTACATGCACCGAGCGGATTGCGCGAATCAGCGCGCGGTTTGAGCAGGTGTCCAAGCGCCATGAGCGCCCTCGGATGCGCGCCGGTGCTAACCCTTCAGCGCCTGCATGAGTTGATCTTCGGTGATCGGGGGCACGGGGAGGGGGTGGGCGGCCGTGGCTCGGAGGCCGTCCAGGACCAAGGCAAGGTGGCGGCGCCACGCGTCGGGCGCGATTTTGGCAGTTGCCTCGATTATCCGGGTGTGCGACCAAGTGATGAAGGCGATGTCTTCCAACACCCAGTCGGGGCGAAGGGCGCCGGATTCCTGTGCGCGGGTGATGATTTGACGCATCAGGCCGTGGCCGTATTCCTGGGCGCGCGCGATCGCGGGACTGGGGGCGCCGCGTAGGGCGAGGTCGCTGAGCAGGCGGTCGGCGGCCTGGAGTTCGCACACCTTCTCGACCAGGTAGACGAAAGCGTCCCATGGGTCCTGGATTTCGATCGCCTCCCGGGCAATGCGCCCGCCCGCCTCGATGCGGTCCTCGACGGCGGCGGCGATGAGGTCGTCGCGGGTCGGGAAGCGGTTGTAGAGCGTGCCGATCGCCACGCCGGCGCGCGCGGCGATCTCCTTGAGCGGTGCGTCCAGACCGCGTTCCTCGAAGACTTCGCGGGCGGCGTTGACGAGCGCGTCGCGATTGCGTTGGGCGTCGCTGCGTAACGGCTTGTCCACGGGCACTCGCCGATCCTACAAATCCGGTGCCGAGTTTATCTTGAGCATGAGTTCAACTTAATGCTAGCGTCGACATTAACTTGAACTACTGCTCAACTTAGCGAGGAAGTATGACCAAGACGATCGCGATATTCGGCTTCGGACCAGGGCTCGGCATGGGGACCGGACGGCGATTCGGTCGAGAAGGGTTCCGTGTAGCAGTCATCGGACGGAATCCGGATAAGGCCCGCGGACATGTCGCGGAACTGGCTGCCGAAGGCATCGAGGCCGCGGCCTTCCCGGCAGATCTCACCGAGGAAAAGCAGCTGTACAGCGTGGTCGATGACATCACCGACAAATTCGGGCAGATCGACGTCGCGATGCACGGCGCAGCAGGCGATGCGGTCGATCGCATTCCGACGACCCTCGACGTCGATGCCGCCAATCTGCGAATCCCGCTGGAATTGAAGGTTTACTCGCCGATCTGGATGACCCGCGCGCTCGCGCCCGCGATGATCGAGCGCGGCGAAGGGGCACTGCTGTTCTCGTCCGGATACTCCGACAGGTATCCGGCCCCATACCTGTCCAATTTCGGCGTCGCACTCGGCGCGCAGCGCGGCTACATTCGTCAACTCGCGGTCGAACTGCAAGACACCGGCGTCTATGTCGGTCTGCTCAATATCGGCGCGCTGATCGGTAACAGCGAGGCCGAGCGCTTGGTCGACGAGCAGCCGGAACTGTTCCCGGCCGGACTCGAGATCGTTCGCATGACCAATGACGAACTGGGCGATCACTATTGGCGCATGTACACCGACCGCGACGCCGTCGAGTCGGATATCGGCTTTCCCGAGTAGTTCTTCGGGGTGGCCGCCGGATCGCCCTGCGGTACGACTCACTATTCGAGGCTGAAATAGGGGCGCTGATCACGTGTAGGGATCACCCCGAACCTGATCGTGTGAACCGGGCACGGGTTCCGCAGCCGGGCATCCTTGCCTCGGGTGCCGGGCCGCAGCGCCGAGTGCCCGGTACCCGTAGTGCATCGGGGGGCGATGCCGGTGGAGGATGTTGGACAACCGATCAGGTCAAGGGGCGACTGATAGCCAGTGTGTTGCTGAGGTGAGTACGGTTCGGCGAACTCCAGGAGAAATTTCGGTGGCATTCGATGCGGAGTGCGCGCAGGGCGCGACTCCACCCGGCTCGCGCGCGGACTTCCGATACGCTGGGCACCCGTGACCGTCGCATCGTCCCCGGGTAACTCCGCAAACTCCGCCTCACAGTTCGATTTGATCGTCGTCGGCTCCGGATTCTTCGGGCTGACCGTCGCCGAGCGCGCCGCCAATCTACTCGGCAAACAGGTGTTGGTGATCGATCGTCGCTACCACCTCGGCGGCAACGCCTATTCGGAGCCGGAGCCGCAGACCGGGATCGAGGTGCACAAGTACGGGGCGCACCTGTTCCACACCTCGAACAAGCGGGTGTGGGACTACGTGACCCAGTTCACCGAGTTCACCGGCTACCAGCACCGGGTCTTCGCGATGCACAAGGGCCAGGCCTATCAGTTCCCGATGGGCCTGGGTCTGATCTCCCAGTTCTTCGGCCGCTACTTCACCCCCGAAGAGGCGCGCAAGCTGATTGCCGAACAAGCCTCGGAGGTCGAGACCAAGGACGCGCAGAACCTCGAGGAGAAGGCGATCTCGCTGATCGGCCGTCCGCTCTACGAGGCGTTCGTCCGCGATTACACCGCCAAACAGTGGCAGACCGATCCGAAGGAACTGCCCGCGGGCAATATCACCCGTCTGCCGGTGCGCTACACCTTCGACAACCGCTACTTCAACGACACCTATGAGGGTCTGCCCAAAGAGGGCTACACGAAGTGGCTGGAGAATATGGCCGCCTCGGAACTCATCGAGGTCCGGCTGAACACCGACTGGTTCGACGTGCGCGAGCAGATCCGCGCCGAGAACCCGGACGCCCCGGTCGTCTACACCGGGCCGGTGGACCGCTACTTCGACTACAGCGAGGGCGAACTCGGCTGGCGCACCATCGATTTCGAGACCGAAGTGCTCGAAACCGGTGACTTCCAGGGCACCTCGGTAATGAACTACAACGATTCGGATGTGCCATACACCCGCATCATCGAACCGCGGCACTTCCACCCGGAGCGCGAGAGCTACCCGAACGACAAGACCGTGATCATGCGCGAATACTCCCGCTTCGCCCAGACCGGTGACGAGCCGTACTATCCGATCAATACACCAGAGGACCGCGCCAAGCTCACCGCGTACCGCGCGCTGGCGAAGCGGGAAACCGCGACGGCGAAGGTGCTTTTCGGTGGTCGCCTCGGCACCTACCAGTACCTGGATATGCATATGGCGATCGGCAGCGCGCTCAGCATGTTCGACAATGTCCTCCGGCCGCATCTGGAGTCGGGCGAGCCTCTTTCGGATGAAAGCAACGAATGACCTCCCAATCGATGTTGGAAGACATGACCACCGAAACCCGCGCGAAGTCGCTGCTGCAGCGCATCATCCTGCCTCGGCCGGGTGAACCGCTGGATGTGCGCACCCTCTACCTGGAGGAGTCGCCGACCAACGCCCGGCGTGCGCACGCCACCACCCGCACCTCGCTGTCGGTGGGCGCGGAGTCCGAGGTGTCGTTCTGCACCTACTTCAATGCGCTGCCCGCCAGCTACTGGCGTCGCTGGAGCATTCTGAAGTCGGTGGTGCTGCGGCTCGAACTCGCCGGGCACGGTCGCGTGGACGTCTACCGTTCGAAGGCGGACGGCTCGCGAATCCACGTTAAGGGCAAGGAATTCGCGGTCGCGCCCGGTACGGAATCGGTGCATGTCGAATTCGAAACCGATCTCGGCCCGTTCGAGGACGGCGGCTGGATCTGGTTCGACATCACCACCGACACCGCCGTCACGCTGCTCGCGGGTGGTTGGTATGCGCCGATCGAGGCGCCCGGCGATGGCACCATCGCGGTCGGCATGCCGACCTTCAACCGGCCGATCGATCTGGTGAAAACCCTTGGCGCGCTGGGTTCGGACCCGCTGGTGCTGGAGAAGATCGCCGCGGTCATCGTCGCCGATCAGGGCAACCGCAAGGTGGTCGACGAGCCCGGTTTCGCCGAGGCCGCCGCGGTGCTCGGCGATCGGCTCGCCATTCGCGATCAGCCCAATCTGGGCGGTTCGGGCGGCTACAGCCGGGTCATGTACGAGGCGCTGAAGACCACCGACGCCCAGTACATCGTCTACATGGACGACGATATCGAGATCGAACCCGATTCGATCCTGCGCGCGCTGGCCTTCGCCCGCTTCGCCGAATCGCCCATGCTCGTCGGCGGCCAGATGCTCAACCTGCAGGAGCGCTCACACCTGCACAGCATGGGTGAGGTCGTCGACCGCGGCATCTTCATGTGGACTTCCGCGCCGAATGTCGAATACGACCACGACTTCTCGAAGTATCCGCTCAAGGACCGCGACAACTCCAAGCTGCTGCACCGGCGCATCGACGTCGACTTCAACGGCTGGTGGACCTGCGTGATCCCGCGTCAGGTCGCCGAGGAGATCGGTCAGCCGCTGCCGCTGTTCCTGAAGTGGGACGATGTCGAATACGGTCTGCGTGCCCGCGATCACGGCTACTCCACCGTTACCCTGCCCGGCGCCGCCGTCTGGCATATGGCCTGGAGCGATAAGGACGACGCGATCGACTGGCAGGCGTATTTCCACCTGCGCAACCGACTTGTTGTCGCGTCGCTGCACATGCCGGGCAACGGTCGCGGCATGGTCGTCAACACCGTCAAGGCGACCCTCAAACACCTGCTCTGCCTGGAATATTCGACGGTCGCCATCCAGAACCTGGCGATCAAGGACTTCCTCGCCGGGCCGGAGCGCCTGTTCCAGTTGCTGCCGAGCGCGCTCGGAGCGGTGCACGAAATGCGCAAGCAGTATCCGGATGCGGTCATCCTGCCTTCGTCCACCGAACTGCCGCTGGCCAGCCACATCGGCGTCGGCGCGGTCGGTGAACCGGCGAATCCGATCGCCAAAGTGGTCCGCCTTGCCAAGGGGGTCGTGCATAACTTCCGCCCGGCACATGCCGAACACCATGAGCGTCCGCAGCTGAATGTGCCGACGCTGGATGCCCGTTGGTTCCTGCTCTCTCAGGTCGACGGCGTCACCGTGACCACTGCGGACGGCCGCGGCGTGGTCTACCGTAAGCGCGATCCGCGCCAGGCCCTGGGCCTGTTCAAGGAGGCCATGCGGCTGCGCAAGGAGTTGGCGGCCCGCTTCCCGGAGATGCAGCAGCGCTATCGCGCCGCCCACCCGACGCTGACCAGCACGGCGGCCTGGGAGAACGTCTTCGGCATCGATACGAAGGATGAGCAGTAGTGAGTCTGGAAGCCACCGCCGCGGATGACAACACCGCGGTACGCCCGAGTGCGAACGGTCACGGCGGCCCGGTATCCGCGGTGCAGTCGGCGCCACAGCCGCCCGAGGTCAAGATCATCAATGCGGTGCAGGCTGCCATCGGCACAAAGCCGGAAGTGATCAAGGCAGCGCGTGGCATGTCGCATTTCGGTGAGCACGCACTCGGCTGGATCGGCATCGCGGCGGTGGGCTGGCTCGTCGACAAACCACGGCGTCGGCAGTGGGCCGGGGTCGCGGTCGGCGCGGTCGGTGCGCACGCGGCGTCGATCGTCATCAAGCGCATCGTCCGGCGCCCGCGCCCGAATGATCCATCGGTGCAGGTCAACGTCTCGACGCCGAGCAAGCTGAGCTTCCCGTCCTCGCACGCGACCTCGACCACGGCGGCTGCGGTGTTGCTCGGCAGACTGACCGGGCTACCCTTGCCTGCGGTGCTCGTCCCACCGATGTTGCTCTCCCGGGTTGTGCTCGGGGTGCACTATCCCTCCGACGTGCTCGCCGGTTCCGCGCTCGGCGCCGCGTCCGCCGCTGTTGTGCTTGCCGCCGAAAAGAGACTCGATAGTGACCGCACAAGAAAAGACCTTGGTTGACATGAGTGAAGAGCCGACCAGCACGGACCTAGCCGAAGCAGTAGTCAAGGGCCCACCCAAGACGCTGGCCGGCGGGCTGTTCAAGGCGGTCCGCCCGCGTCAGTGGGTCAAGAACGTGCTGGTGCTCGCCGCGCCGCTGGCCGCTGGTCCCGATACGGCCACCGACGTGACCGTGCTCGGACACGTTGGGCTCGCTTTCGTGGTCTTCTGCATGGCGGCCTCGGGCATCTACCTGGTCAACGACGCACTCGACGTCGAGGCCGACCGCGCGCACCCGACCAAGCGGTATCGCCCGATCGCCGCGGGCATCGTCCCGGTCAACCTGGCCTACCTGCTCTCGATGGTGCTGCTGCTCGGCTCGATCGCCGGATCGTTCCTGGCCTCCTGGCATCTGGCCGTGGTGATGACCGTCTACATCGGCATCCAGCTGGCCTACTGCTTCGGTCTCAAGCACCAGGCAGTGCTGGACATCTGCATCGTGTCCTCGGGCTTCCTGCTGCGCGCGGTTGCCGGTGGTGCGGCCGCGAATATCGAGCTGTCGCAATGGTTCCTGCTGATCATGGCATTCGGCTCGCTGTTCATGGCCGCGGGCAAGCGCTACGCGGAACTGCAGATCGCGCTGAGTACCGGCGCCAAGATCCGCAAGTCGCTCGAGTACTACACACCGACGTATCTGCGCTTCATCTGGACTCTCGCCGCGACCGCGGTAGTGGTGTTCTACGGCCTGTGGGCGTTCCAACAGGACAATCTGAAGCACACCAACTGGTTCGCAATCTCGATGATTCCGTTTACCATCGCAATCCTGCGTTACGCGGTCGACGTCGATGGCGGCGAGGCCGGTGAACCCGAAGAGATCGCGCTGGGGGATCGCATCCTCCAGTTCCTCGCAATCGCCTGGATCGGAGCGGTAGGTGTCGCTGTCTATCTCACCTGACGAACTGTTGGTAGAGGGAGTGGAGCGAACAGAACAAGTAACGAAGGAGCCGGCCGAAGGGCCGGCTCGTTCGGCCTTGCGGTTCGCCAGGCTATCCCGAGCCACCTTCGTCGGTGGGATCGCACTCACTGTCGTCCTATTCTCGATCGGTGCCTGGCAGCGACGCTGGATCGCCGACGACGGCCTCATCGTGCTGCGCACGGTGCGGAATCTATTGGCGGGCAACGGGCCGGTCTTCAACGAGGGCGAGCGCGTCGAGACCAACACCAGTACCGCATGGACCTATCTGGTGTGGTTCTTCAGCTGGCTCACCAAGGCCAGGCTGGAGTACGTCGTCCTCGGCGTCGCGCTGACGGTGTCGATGTCGGCGATCGTGTTCGCCATGCTCGGCGCCGCGCGGCTGTGGGGCGGCACGAAAACGGCGCTGTTGCTGCCCGCGGGCGTATTCGTCTACATCGCCCTGCCGCCCGCCCGTGACTACGCCACCTCCGGTCTGGAGAGCGGTCTGGTCATCTGCTGGCTTGGCCTGCTGTGGTGGCAGTTGGTGCGCTGGAGCCAGACCGAGCGGGTGAAGCTGCCCGCACTGTTCGGGCTGGTGTTCCTCGCCGGACTCGCACCGCTGATCCGTCCGGAGATGACGCTGGTCGGCGCGTTGTCGCTGCTGATGATCTTCCTGGCCCCGATGCCGCAATCCCGGCTGCATCCGATCCTGTTGCGCGGCTTGATCGTTGCCGCCGCCGGACTGGTGCCGATGTGCTATCAGGTCTGGCGGATGGGCTACTACGGCCTGCCCTATCCGAATACCGCGGTCGCCAAGGACGCGGGCGGTGCCAAGTGGGGCCAGGGCTTCAAATACCTGTGGGATCTGGTCGGTCCGTACTACCTGTGGGTGCCGCTGCTGGTGCTGCTCGTCCTCGGCGTGGTCGCTGGCCGCTCGATGCGGGCGGTCGAGCAAACCGACGAGCGCGGCTGGACCGTGCGCCGGGTCCGCGAATGGCTGCATTCGCCGAGCGCGGTGGTTGCTCTCGTGCTCGGCAGCGGGTTCGTCCTCACGATCTACGCCCTGCGCGTGGGCGGTGACTTCATGCACGGCCGGATGCTGCTACCGCAGCTGTTCTGCCTGCTGCTGCCGGTCGCCGTGGTTCCGATCCGATTGCCCGAGGGCGGCCTGCGCGCGGTGACAGGTAAGGATTGGTCCTTCGCGGTGATCGCGCTCGCGCTGCTCGGCACCGCGGGCTGGGCGCTGTTCGCGGCCAACACCACTGCCATCAAGTCCGGCACCAAGATCAGTTCCTCAGGCATCGTCGATGAGCGTGTCTACTACGTCCTCAATACTGGTCACGACCATCCGATCCTGGCCGAGGACTACCTGGACTACCCACGCGTGCGGGCCATGGTGAACAACATCGCCGAAACCCCCAACGGCGGTCTGCTACTGAACTCGCCGTCGTTCATGTTCTGGTACGTCGCACCACCGCCGCAGCCGATTCCCGACGGTGGCGCCGGCCACACGGTTTACTTCCTCAACCTCGGCATGACCAGCATGAACGTCCCGCTGGACGTGCGCGTCATCGACCAGATGGGCCTGGCCTATCCGCTGGCGGCGCACACCGACCGGCTCACCGACGGCCGGATCGGCCACGACAAGAGCCTGTATCCGGACTGGGTCGTGGTGGATACCGGCATGGTGGACCGGCACCCGTGGATGCCCTGGTACATGGACGAGAAGTGGGTCGCCCAGGCGCGTACCGCCATGAGCTGCCCGGACACCGTTGCGCTGAATATCTCCTACCGTGATCCGCTCACCTGGGGTCGCTTCAAGCACAACCTGATCCACGCGCTGCATTTCGCGAAATACCGAATCGATCGCGTGCCGAAGTATGAGATCGAGCGGTGCGGGCTGGTGGATCCGTACCCGCAACCGCAAAGATAAGGAACTTCTGTCACACTCGGCCCATGGATCTCTCTAGGCCTCAGTTTTTTCCCTGAGCAGTGTCGCTAGCGATTGCTTGTAGGTCGCCCGAAAGGGTCGGCTAAACGTGGCGCATATCGCTTTATCTCTTTTTGATAACGCCACCGTATCGATGAAGCGATATGGTACGTGGGAACGCCCGTTGGGGCGTCCGATTTCGACATGGCCCATCCAGTGGTCAACGTAGAGACGCGGTCGAAGTACGACCGCATAACGAAAGGCCGAAAAACAGATGCGAGGCGTGATCGGGCGAAGGACGCAAAATGGACGTCTGAAAACCCGTAGAGCCGGTTCGTGGCTCAAGCGGTCGGTGCTGATGTCGCTGGCTATCTTGCTGCCGCTCGGGGTGTCAGTAGCAGGTCCGGCGGGTTCCGCGTCGGCTGCGTTCAACCCGGACGGCTTCGATTTCTGGGTCGATTCCAGCATGGGCCCGATCAAATCGCGGATCTTCCGCGCCGCGGACGGCAATACCGGCCGCGTGGTCTACGCGCTCGACGGTATGCGGGCCCGCGGTGACCTGAGCGGCTGGGAGATCGAGACCGAGGTCGCCCGTGAGCTGACCAAGTGGAATATCAACGTGGTCATGCCGGTCGGCGGCCCTTCGAGCTTCTACGCGGACTGGAACGCGCCGGGTAACTTCCTCGGCCTGAGTACCGGGTCGTCGGGTTCGGCCAACGGCTCGTCCTCCGGGTCCGCGATGACCGGCTCCTCGGGTTGGAACGAGACCCTCGGCAAGTCGAACACCTACAAGTGGGAGACCTTCCTGACCACCGATCTGCGCAATGCCCTGCGTGATCGTCTCGGCTTCAGCCCGACCCGCAACGGCGTCTTCGGCCTGTCTATGGGCGGCAGCGCCGCACTGACCCTCTCGGCCTACCACCCGGACCAGTTCGTCTATGCCGGTTCGTACTCCGGTTACCTGAACATCTCGGCACCGGGTATGCGCGAGGCGCTGCGCGTCGCGATGATCAGCGCTGGCGGTTACAACATCGACGCGATGGCGCCGCCGTGGGGCCCGCAGTGGCTGCGTATGGACCCGTTCGTCTTCGCGCCGCGACTGATCCAGAACGGCACCAGGCTCTGGGTGGCTGCCGGTAGCGCACTGCCCGGTCCGGCCGACGCGAGCTCGCCGCTCGACGTCATCCAGGGCACGCCGCTGGAGGCGCTCGCACTGGTCAATACCCGGGCCTTCCAGGTTCGGATGGCGACGCTGGGTGCGCAGAATGTCACCTACAGCTTCCCGTCAGTCGGCATCCACAACTGGCACAACTGGGAGTCCGAGGTCTACCGCATGATCCCGGACCTCTCCGCCAACATCGGGTAATAGCTCTGTTTAATTTGCCGCGCCCGCGGCGCGGCGTGTTCGCGGCCCCCTGGTGTCTCGCGTCCGAGCCGTCGAGACTCGCGACTTCGTCGCAAGCGCGGAGACCGCGCGGGCCCGGGACGGGGCGCGCAGGCGCCGCGCACCCGCGCGCCGCGGTCGCATGCGCTTCGACGGCTCGGACGCGAGACGGGCCGCGAACGTCGCTCGTAAGACTCGCTCCGAATGGGGCTGGTAATGCGGTGAGCTGACCGCCTGGCGTGTTCGCACGCCGGGCGGTTTTTTTGTTTGCTCGCATCGGTCCGAAACCCCCGTTGACAACGAATCAGCGGCTGGACGCCTTCGGTAGTTGTGGGGTGAATCACTTTCCAGCAACATGTAACCATTCGCCGGCGATTGATGTATGTGCTGCATGTATGCAGGTGAAATGTCTGTTTCGGACAGGATGAACCATCTTTGCACCCGGTGAGGAGCCGGTTGAGATTGCGTGAAATTAGCTGACTGGCTGCCTGGATGAAAGGTCGAGTCGAATGCGATGTGTGCGCTGGGAAGGTAGGCCCGAAAGCTCGGCCAGTTCCTCGGCCGGGGTGGGCAGCGGTTCCTGGGCGAAGAAATGGGTGCTCGGTGTGGCGACAGCAATGCTGCTGCCATTCGGGATCGCCATCGCGGGCAGCGGGGCCACCGCATCGGCGGGCTTGAACCCCGCGGCCTTCGACTTCTGGGTCGATTCCCCGGTAATGGGCCCGATCAAGAGTCGGGTGCTGCGCGCGGCGGACGGCAATACCAACCGCGTCGTCTACGTGCTCGACGGCCAGCGGGCGCCGGAAACGCTCAATGGCTGGGAGATCGAGACCAACGTCCCCGAGGTCCTCGCGAGCTGGAATATCAATGTGGTCATGCCGGTCGGCGGCATGTCGAGCTTCTATGCGGACTGGAACGCGCCGAGCAACTTTCTCGGCGTCACGCCGGGCTCGGCGGGTTCGTCCACCGGATCCGGTGCGACAGAAGCCTTTATGGCAGGGCCCGGCAAGAGCTATCGATACGACTGGGAAACCTTCCTGACCCAGCAATTGCGACCGGCACTGCGGGATCGCTTGGGCTTCAACCCGAATCGCAATGGCGTGTTCGGGCTCTCGATGGGTGGCAGTGCCGCGCTGACGCTGGCGGCCTATCACCCGGACCAGTTCAGCTTCGCCGGTTCGTTCTCGGGCTACCTCAATATTTCGGCGCCGGGAATGCGGGAGGCGATTCGGACGGCGATGATCGACGCGGGCGGCTACAACGTGGACTCGATGGCGCCGCCGTGGGGCCCGCAGTGGCTGCGGATGGATCCGTTCGTCTTCGCGCCCCGCTTGATCGGGAACGGCACCCGGGTGTGGGTCGCCGCCGGGAGTGGATTACCGATGCCCGACGATGTCAACATCCCGTTTCCGGTTGCCGCGGACCGCATCATGCGAGGCGCGCCGCTCGAAGCGATCGCCTTGGCGAATACCAGGGCATTTCAGGTCCGCATGATGTCGTTGGGGGCGCAGAACGTGGTGTATTCGTTCCCGTCCGCCGGTCTGCATGCGTGGACCAACTGGCAGGACGAGGCCTATCGGATGATTCCGGACATGTCCGCCAATATCGGCTGAGTTATTCGATCACCGCGAACGCTCGATCGCTCCGCGCGAGCAGGTGTTGCGGAGCACAAGCCGCCTGGCGCACGGACCAGGCGGCTTTGTTCTGGTCCGTATCGACGCATTTGCCTACTGGTTAACTGTATGGTCGCTAACTCGGAAGTTTCGGTGCCGCATGCCCGCGAAGGTCCGTGGTGTGACTTCGCGCGGTTATTTCCCGGACTTCATCACGATCCGACATAGCGGCGGCTTTTTGTCCGGGTGCGTATGAAGATTTACCCCATGAGAGGGGTAACGCCGAGAACCACAGTGGGTGGGAAAGCGTTGGCGCCGAGTGCTGATTCTCGTGCACGCAAGCGACCAACAATGCTCCTACGGGTGAGACGTCGACGTTGCGGCCTCGCAGAACAGTTGCCAATAGATTGCTGCGGCGATCCATGGTCGGGTGTCGCTCGCACTGGCGTTGCAGGTCGGAATTGCGGTCGCCGGTCTTGGCGCACTCGCGGCGTCGGTGAATATCAACATTGTCACGTCGCGTGCAATCCAGCTTCTATTCGGCCCTGGCTCGCACCGGCCGATACCAGGGGCAGCAGGGCGTCCGCGTCTGGGAACCTTTCTGATCCAGAATCTGTCCTCTGGGCCTGCGCCACCGTCTCGGCTTCCATCCCCGTGGACGGCAGCGCGGCGCTGACGTTGGCGGCAAATCACCCGACCAATTCCGCTCTGCCGGTTCGCATTCGGGCTGAGTATTTCGGGCACGATATGGTGCGCTCGATGTGATCAACGTGTCGGGTCGACTCGATCCCGGCACACGACGTTGGGGAGCGTGCGCTGGCGGAAAACTCGCGTCTTTCGGCCTGGCTGGATTCGCCCCGGCTGGATTCGCTCCCGCTGGATTCGCCCCGGCTCGATTCGCTCGGCTCGATTCGCTCGGCTCGACGAACACGGTCTTCGGCGGTCGGTCCGCACACCTGACGCTACTGGGCCGACCGAGGGCTCGAGATGGTGCCGGATCCGAGTGGGCACCTCGGGTCAGGATTGAGACTCCCTACTGACCCCCTAATCTTTGTCCGAAATTCCCGTTCCGACACGACATCTCCGGTCGAACGCGATAAGGTCTCCGCACGATCACAGCTTGTGAACGGGCGGAATTCGGTCACTCGAATACCCCGGTCTTGCTAAGGCTTCGCACGTCGAATAACCTCCAGCGAGCGCAAGTGTGACCAGATCGTTGTAGCGCCGTCGCTTGTGCCGGAATGTCGGGTACCGGTGTACATGTGACGCGCGTCTCGTTGGCAGCACGGGTGTTGCCCGGCCCGCATGGGCTACGGGTGACACCACAACAGCAGAAAGAGAGCAGGATTCATGGGTTTCGGCAGGGCGGCCGCGCCGAAGAGAACCAAGTCGGGACGGCGAGGCACGCCTCGTGGTTGGCGGAATCGAATTCTGGCTGTCGGTGCCGCGGCGTTGGCGCTACCGATCGCCGCAGGCGTGACGGGCCCGACCGTTGCCTTGGCCGCGCCGGTGCACGGCCCCGCGCTGCGGACGCCGTCGGGCGGCCTCGAGGATCTGATGGTCCCGTCCCAGATGGGTCCGATCAAGGTCCAGGTGCAGTGGGCGGCGCGCGGCGGTAACGCGGCGCTGTATCTGCTCGACGGCTTGCGGGCACGTGACGACCGCAATGCGTGGTCGTTCGAGACGAATGCCCTCCAGCAGTTCGGCAACGACAACATCTCGCTGATCATGCCGGTCGGCGGCCAGTCGAGCTTCTATGCCGACTGGTACAGCCCGAGCAACACCAACGGCCAGAAGACCACCTACAAGTGGGAGACCTTCCTGACCAAGGAACTCCCCGCCTTCCTCGAGGGCTACGGTGTGTCGCGCACGAACAACGCGGTTGTCGGTCTCTCGATGGGTGGTTCGGCCGCGCTGGCACTGGCGGCCTATCACCGCGACCAGTTCAAGTACGCCGCGTCCTACTCCGGCTACCTGAACATCTCCGCGCCGGGCATGCGCGAGGCGATCCGCATCGCGATGCTGGACGCGGGCCGCTACAACGTCGACTCGATGGCCGCGCCGTGGAGCTCGCAGTGGCTGCGGATGGACCCGTTCGTCTTCGCGCCGCAGTTGCGTGGTCTGCCGATGTACATCTCGGCGGCCAGCGGTCTGCCGGGTCAGTACGACAACCCGAACTCGGCCGTCGGCTACTTCAACACCGCCAACGGTATGGCGCTGGAGGCGCTCTCGTTGGTGAACACCCGTGCGTTCCAGTCTCGCCTGGCCTCGCTCGGCATTCCGGCCCAGTTCGACTTCCCGGCCGCGGGTACCCACTCGTGGAAGTACTGGGAGGGTGAGCTGTGGAATTCCCACAACGGCATCCTCGACGCCACCGGCGGTTGGTGAGCTGAGGGTCTAGACGCCTAACGGCGCCGTCTGCTTCCGAATGGAAGCGGCGGCGCCGTTTCGCATTTTCGGGCGGAAAGACTATCCGCGTGTCTTACCGGCAACCACGTCGCAACCGGGGTAGGAAACACGTGTGGCAGGACTCGGATTCGGCAAATGGGCGCGGCGTGACGGACGTGTGACCCGCGGCCGGGTCGCGATGCTTGCGATCGCCACCGTGCTCCCACTCGTATCCAGCATTTCCCCGGCGACCGCGCCGGCAAACGCCCAGCCCGCCGCCGCTTCGGCCGTCGGTACGGCGGTGCAGCGGGTGGTATGGCTGACCGATCGGCGGGTCGCGCTGTGGATCAATTCGCCATCGATGGCCACCCCGATCCAGGTGCAGTTGCTGCTGGCCCGGGATTGGAACGCCCGCCCGGAGGCCAGGTTCCCAGCTCTGCTCATGCTCGACGGTCTGCGGGCCACCGATGAGGAGAGCGGCTGGACCCACGACGCCGGTGCGGTGGATTTCTATGCCGATAAGAACGTCACGGTGGTGCTGCCGGTCGGCGGTCAGTCCAGCTTCTACTCCGACTGGCTGCAGCCGGACAACGGTCGCAACTACAAATGGGAGACCTTCCTGACCAAGGAACTTCCGCCGCTGCTGGAGAGTCAGTGGCGGACCACGGATGTGCGTGGCATGGAAGGCATTTCGATGGGCGGCACGGCCGCGATGTTCCTGGCCGCACGCAATCCGAACTTCGCGAAATACGCTGCGTCGTACTCTGGCGTGCTGACTACGACCACCCTCGGTATGCCGCAGGCGATCCAGTTCGCCATGCATGATGCCGGCGGATTCGATTCGGCGGCCATGTGGGGTCCGCCGGGCGGTCCGGAATGGGACAGCCACGACCCATATGCATTGGCGGACAAGCTCAAGGGCGTCAGTCTGTACATCTCCAGCGGTAACGGCTCGACCGGACCGTTCGACCAGGCCAGCGGCATTCCTGGGATCAGCACCAATTACGCGGGCATGGGCTTGGAGATCCTGTCCCGGCTGACCTCGCAGAACTTCGTGACCAAACTCGCCAAGCTATCCATCCCCGCCCAGGTGAATTACCGTCCCTCCGGCACACATTCGTGGCCGTACTGGGATTTCGAAATGCGCCAGTCCTGGCCGCAGGCCGCCGCCGCGCTCGGGGTCGATCCGAATAAACCGGCGTGTCAGACCGGTGGCGCGATCGCCGCCCTGGTCGGCGGAAACGGCTGGCTCGGCGAATGCCTTACCGCTGAGTACCCGGTGGCGGGCGGTATCGCACAGGACTTCAAGGGCGGTCGGGTCTTCTATTCGCAGGCCGACGGTGCGCACGCGGTCGGCGGCATGATCGGTGGCGGCTACCAGGCCGCGCTCGGCCCGAGCGGTTCGCTCGGTCTGCCCACCGAAGACGAGCGCGGGCTGCCGGATGGCCGCGGGCGCATGCAGGCCTTCCAGAACGGCCTGCTCTACTGGACCCCGCGCACCGGCGCCCAGGTGGTGCGCGGCGCGATTCTGGAGGAATGGGGCCGGCAGGGCTTCGAGCACGGCCCGGCCGGATATCCCACCGGACCGGAGACCAAGACCCCTGGTAAGGACGGTGTGGTTCAGTCCTTCGAAAACGGCCCGTTCTACTACAGCGCGAAGACCGGCGTACATCATGTGCAGGGGATGATCCTCGGCAAGTACGCCGAATTGGGTTATGAGAACAGTCAACTCGGATTTCCCACCGCCGACGAGGCGCCGAGCAAGGATTTCGGCCGCTACAGCAAGTTCGAGGGCGGAAATATCTACTGGAGCCCGCTCTCGGGTGCGTGGCTGGTGCGTTCGGGTCCGATCATGGATATGTGGTCGGTGGTCGGCTACGAGAACGGCAGGCTCGGGTATCCGATCAGTGACGAGTTCGCCATCCCGGGCGGCACTCAGCAGAATTTCCAGACCGGATTCATTACCGTGCACGACGGCAAACCGGAGGTCCACGGAATTTAATTCCAACCGGTCTGTTTGCTGACCGGCTGCACCTATGGTTGGCTTTCCTCTAGCCTGGGTGGCGACCCGACCCCTTAGCGAACAGATCGAGGACACGAATTCATGCATCGGACCCGCGGAAAGGTTATCGGCGTAGTCGTGGGGATCGCCGCTACCGGCTTGCTTGCCGCTTGTGGCAATAACGATTCGACGGCGACGAGTACGCCGACGCTGTCCCACACCACTACGGCGGCGGCGACCTCCGCCTCGACCAGCGCCGCTGCGACCGGTCAGCCGTCGCAGGCCCCCGAGACGCCCACCGATACGGCGACGCCGGAGCGTCCGCAGCCCGTCCCGACCAACGCCGTCCCCGAGGACACCTCGAAGCTCACCGATAAGGACAAGAAGTTCCTCGACGCGCTCAAAGCTGCCGGCATCACCCCGTCCACCCCGGATATCGCACTGAGCATCGGCTCCTACGTCTGCCAGGGCGTCGCGGCGAATGCCTCCGACCAGGATCTGATGACCTTCGTCTCGGCGATGGCCGGATCGGATCCGTCCTTCGATCCGGCGAAGATGCCGGTGGAAAAGGCCGGCAGGATCTACATCGATACGGCTAAGTCGACGTACTGCCAGTGAGTGCGCGTCCCGGTTCGGCCTCCCGCCGGTCCCGGAAACCGGCGGGATGTCTGCTCTTCATCGGTCTGGTAGTTCTCGTCCTCGTCATCGCGCTGCTGCTGTGGTTCGTGCTCGCGGGTCCGCTGCGCAAGCCGAAGCCCGGTCCGAAGCCGCCACCGACACCGCCGACCTCTCAGCCGGCCTGGTGTCCCGATGTGCAGATGATTTCGATACCCGGTACCTGGGAATCGAATAGCAACGACGATCCGCACAATCCGACGGCCAATCCGATCTCGTTGATGCTCAACGTCTCCGGGCCGGTATCCCAGCAGTTCCCGGAGGGACGGCTGGATGTCTACACCGTTCCCTACGTCGCGCAATTCTCCAATCCGATCGCGATCCCGCCGGACGGTCAGCAGTCCTATAACAACAGCCGCTCAGAGGGCTGGCAGCGCGCGCTCGATGCGATGTCGAATCGGTATCGCGACTGCCCACTGACCACCTATGTGCTCGCCGGGTTCTCTCAGGGCGCGGTGATCGCGGGCGATATCGCCGGTCAAATCGGCGCGGGCAAGGGGCCGGTACCCGCGGACAAGGTACTGGGCGTCATGCTGATCGCCGACGGTCGCCGCACCGGTGACAACGGACCGGGCCAGGCCATCCAGATCGGCACCCCGCCCGCCGGAGTGGGCGCCGAGGTCTCGCTCAACGGGTTGAAGGTGCCCGGGATCACGATGACCGGAGCCAGGGAGGGTGGTTTCGGCGCGCTCGCCGATCGCACCTACACCATCTGCGCGCCGGGTGACATGATCTGCGATTCGCCGCGCGATGCGTTGAGTCCCCTGAACATCGTCGGCAGCGTGCTGACCCTGGTCCGAGCGGTCGGTAACCCGGTGCACAGCCTCTACAACAGTTACGTGGTGGACGGCGATGGCACCACCGCGACGCAGTGGACAGTGAACTGGGCCACCGGTTTGATCGAGGCAGCGCCTCATCCCGCCCATGCTTGACCGCCTCCCCGGACCTATGTCGGTCGTGGGAGCCTCGACAGTGTCGTCGCGGGCCGATGGTCGAGTGCGGGTGAGCCTGTCGGCGTCCCCGGCGAGTTACCCATGTGTGCACGAAACCAGTTGTTTCCTTGGTGACTGATCACATGAAACAAGCCTGATCGCGGTGCTAGTGACGCAAGCCTGGGCGACTACACACCACAACGCTGTAAAGTGCGCCTGATGATCGCGACGCCGGCCCTCGAGCCCCCAGAAGCGTGGGCACGATGTGGCCGGGTGTCGCGCCCACATTTCCTTACAGCCAGGAGCATGAGTTCATGACAGAAGCCGCACCGGCCACCACGGCGAGCCGTGACGCGGATGCTGAGTCGACCGCGCTGGGTACTCCGCTGCGGCCCTTCCGCTTCGCGGCCGCGGGCGAGGGAAATAAGCAAGAGGGCGGGGCCAGGAAGTTCGTCCAGACCGCGCAGACGGCCGAGGAATACGGCTTCGACACCTTCGTTGTGCCCGATCACCTCGGTGACCAGATCGGCCCGATCGCCGCACTCGGTGCGCTGACCCAGGCCACCGAGCGGATCCGGCTGGGAACCTCGGTGCTGGCCAACGGTTTCCGGCATCCGGTGGTGCTGGCAAAGGACCTGGCCACCATCGATGTGCTGTCCAAGGGCCGCCTCGAGGTCGGCATCGGTGCGGGCTGGAAGCAGGATGAATTCGTCGCCGCTGGTCTGCCGTACGAATCGCCGGGCGTGCGTCTGGCGAAGTTGGACGAGACCCTGACCATCCTCGATGTGTTGCTGCGCGGCCAGGAATGCACCTTCGAGGGCAAGTACTACCAGGTGCACGGTGTCAAGGGCACGCCACGGCCGCGGCAGGGTCCGCGCCCGCCGATCTGCACCGGCGGCGGCGGTCCGAAGATGCTGCGGCTGGCCGCCAAGCACGCCGACATCATTTCGGTCGTTCCGGTCACTACCCAGAACGGCAAGGGACTGCTGTCCGGGATCACCTTGGAAAAGACCATCGAGAAGGTGAACCTGATCAAGGAAGCCGCGGGTGAGCGTTTCGCCGATATCGAGCTGAACTGGGCCATTACCGCGATCGTCATCACCGACGACCGGGAGAAGACCGCCGAGATGGCGTTGTCGGCCATCGATCGCGGACTGCACCCGGACCTCGAGGTCGACGTAAAACTGTCGGTCGAGGAAATCCTCGCCTCGCCCTATGTGGCAATCGGCACCTTCGAGGAGATCGCCGAACAGATCCGTCAGGTGCGGCAACTCACATCGATGTCCTATGTCGGTGTATTCCCAACCCAGATGGACGCGTTCGCGCCGATTATTCCGCTGCTGCGGGGGGAGTGACCCGGTCTTCTCTGTAACATGACTCTGGTTTGAGAACATCTAGCCGATAGCGGTCTACCGCGCAGACCGCAATAAAATCTGCAGGCTGGCTCTCGCATGTAGAGCACCCGCGGGCGATAGCGAGTCGGGGCCTCACAGGTAACAGCGGCGTTGTCGCCGTCTTGCTGCGTGTGCCTCGGAGGAGATGAAGGAATGGACGAGACTTTCGACGATTACCTGGATGAGACCGGGAACATCCGTATTCCCGATGATCACACCCTGGTAGACCACGTCGAGAAGCACACCCGCAACGATGCGAACACCCTCGCGTACCGCTACATCGACTATTCGCGCGAGCGTGACGGTGAGGCGCAGGAGCTGACGTGGCGTGAGTTCGGTATTCGGCTGCGCGCGGTGGCCGCTCGACTGCAGCAGGTGACCAACCCGGGTGACCGGGTCGCGATCCTGGCCCCGCAGGGCCTGGATTACGTGATCTCCTTCTTCGCCGCGATCTACGCGGGCACCATCTCGGTGCCGCTGTTCGACCCGGACGAGCCGGGCCACACCGACCGCCTGCACGCGGTGCTCGGCGACTGTGAACCCTCGGCCATTCTGACCGCGAGCTCCTCCGCGGCCGGTGTGCGCCAGTTCTTCCGCTCGCTGCCCGCCGCCCAACGTCCGCGCATCATCGCGGTCGACGCGATCCCCGACGCCGTCGGCGAGAGCTGGGTGCGTCCCGATGTCGCGGTCGATGACATCGCCTACCTGCAGTACACCTCGGGCTCCACCCGCGTTCCGGCCGGTGTCGAGATCACCCATCGGGCGGTCGGCACCAACCTGCTGCAGATGGTCGACGCGATCAACCTGGACTGGAACTCGCGCGGCGTCACCTGGCTGCCGCTGTTCCACGATATGGGTCTGCTGACGGTGATCCTGCCCGCGGTCGGCGGCAAGTACATCACCATCATGTCGCCGAGTGCGTTCGTGCGTCGCCCGTACCGCTGGATCAAGGAACTGGCCGCCCATAAAGACGGCGCCGGAACCTTCGCCGCCGCACCGAACTTCGCCTTCGAGCACGCCGCCGCGCGCGGTCTGCCGAAGAACGGCGAGTCGCTGGATCTGTCCAATGTGATCGGCCTGATCAACGGCAGCGAGCCGGTGACCACTTCGTCGATGAAGAAGTTCAACGACGCGTTCGCCCCCTATGGCTTACCCAAGACCGCGATCAAGCCCTGCTACGGCATGGCCGAGGCGACGCTGTTCGTCTCCGCGACCAAGGCCGAGGACGAGGCAAAGGTCGTCTACGTCGACCGCAACGAACTGAATGCGGGCCGCATGATCCGAGTCGAGCAGGGCGCCGAAAACGCCATCGCGCAGGTCTCCTGCGGTTATGTCGCGCTGTCGCAGTGGGCCGCCATCGTGGACCCGGAGACCGTCGATTCCGACGGCGGCGGGCACGAGCTGGCCGACGGTCAGGTCGGTGAGATCTGGCTGCACGGCAACAATATGGGCATCGGCTACTGGGGTCGTCCGGACGAGACCGCGGCGACCTTCCACAACAAGGTCACGCATCGTCTCGTCGAGGGCAGCCACACCGAGGGCACCGAACTCGACGCCAACTGGATGCGCACCGGTGACTACGGTGTGTACTTCGAGGGCGAGTTGTACATCACGGGGCGGGTGAAGGACCTCGTGATCGTCGACGGCCGCAACCACTACCCGCAGGACCTCGAGTTCTCCGCGCAGGAGGCCTCGAAGGCGCTGCGACCCGGTTTCGTCGCCGCGTTCTCGGTGCCCGCGAACCAGCTGCCCGCCGAGGTATTCGAACAGGGCAGCCATTCCGGCCTGAGCTTCGATGCCGACGACGCCTCCGAGCAGCTGGTCATCGTGGCCGAGCGCGGACCGGGCGCCGGTAAGGCCGACCCGCTGCCGATCGCCGACGCGGTCCGCGCGGCCATCTCCCAGCGCCACGGTGTGACCGTGCGCGACGTGCTCTTGGTCCCCGCCGGTTCGATTCCACGGACCTCCAGCGGCAAGATCGCTCGACGCGCCTGCAAGACTGCTTATCTGGAGGGAACGCTGCGGGGTGGTTACACCCAGCAGGCTTTCCCCGATGCACCGGAAGAGTAATTGCCCGAGCGTGGCTCGACCCGGCTATCGACACCTGAGGTGACTTCCCACGTCAGGCGTCGATTCGCGGCGTGCCCGGTACGCAGACAGGTAGCTTGAGGAACTGATGGCTGACAACGAGGGCACGCCCGACCAGACGACCGAGATCGTGCCCGCCGATGCGGACGCGGTCGATACCACTGACGCCGGGCAGGCTGCGCCACCCGCCGCGACGACCGATATGTCGGTCGCGGAGCTGCGGGAGTGGCTGCGGCGCTGGGTCGCCGATGCGACCGGTCAACCGATCGAGCAGATCACGGTGGACCGGCCGATGGAGGAGTTCGGGCTGGCCTCACGCGATGCCATCGCACTCGGCGGTGATATCGAAGAGCTGACCGGTGTGGTGCTGACGGCGACGATCGTCTACCAGCATCCGACCATCGCGTCGCTGGCCGAGGTCGTCATCAACGGTGTGCCGGAGTTGCCGGAGGAGTCGGGTAACGACTCGTTCTACACGGCCGGGTATCAGCCGGGCGATGCGCACGACATCGCGATCGTCGGCCTGTCCACCCGGCTGCCGGGCGCGGGTGACACCCCCGAGTCGACCTGGGAATTCCTGATCAATGGTGGTGACGCGATCCGGGAGCGTCCCGAGGGGCGGTGGGACGAGTTCACCGAAGACCCGGCGGTGGCCGCGAAGGTCGCCGAGGGCAACACCCTGGGCGGCTACCTCGACCAAGACGTAGTCAAGGGCTTCGATGCGGAGTTCTTCGCGATGTCCCCGATCGAGGTCGAGCGGGTCGATCCGCAGCAGCGCTTGATGATGGAGCTGACCTGGGAAGCACTGGAGCACGCCAGGATTCCCGCAAGCGAACTCAAGGGCGAGGCGGTCGGCGTTTTCGTCGGCACTTCTACCAACGACTTCGCGATGGTGTCCGCACTCGGCTTGGGGCAGTCCGATCCGAATGCACCCGCCTCGGCTGATGCGTACGCGCTGACCGGTGGATCCTCGGCCATCGTCGCCAACCGGATCTCCTACTTCTACGACTTCCGTGGCCCCTCGGTCGCTGTCGACACTGCTTGCTCGTCCACGCTGGTCGCGGTGCACCAGGCTGTGCGCGCGCTGCGTGATGGTGACGCCGACTTGGCCTTGGCTGGCGGCGTGAATATGTTGCTGGCCCCCGCGATCACCCTCGGCTTCGATTCGATCGGCGCGGTCGCAAAGAACGGCCGTATCAAGGCGTTCTCCTCCGATGCCGACGGCATGGTCCGTTCCGAGGGCGCCGGTCTGGTGGTGCTCAAGCGGCTGGCCGACGCCGAACGCGATGGTGATCGCATTCTCGCGGTGGTCAAGGGCTCGGCTGTCAATTCCGATGGCCGGTCCAACGGCATCGTCGCACCGAACCCGGATGCGCAGGCCGATGTGCTGCGCCGGGCCTATCGGGATGCGGGCATCGCGCCGTCCACGGTCGACTACATCGAGGCGCACGGCACCGGCACGCTGCTCGGCGACCCGATCGAGGCCGATGCGCTCGGCCGAGTGGTCGGTCGCGGTCGCGACGACGACAAGCCCGCGCTGCTCGGCTCGGCGAAGACGAACTTCGGTCACCTGGAGTCCGGTGCAG
This sequence comes from Nocardia sp. NPDC050630, assembly GCF_044457245.1. Classification (NCBI taxonomy): domain Bacteria; kingdom Bacillati; phylum Actinomycetota; class Actinomycetes; order Mycobacteriales; family Nocardiaceae; genus Nocardia; species Nocardia sp. NPDC050630. The sequence continues at coordinate 104,308 of NZ_JBITGN010000013.1, read as the reverse complement.
GCGCTGCCAGCCTGGCCAAGGTGGTCATGGCGCTGCAGAACAACGTGCTGCCGCCGAACGTCAACTATGCCGGGCCGAACCCGTATATCCCGTTCGAGCAGGCCCACCTGAAGGTCGTCGACGAGCCGACGGAATTCCCGCGCTACAGCGGTACCGCCACCATCGGTGTTTCCGGCTTCGGTTTCGGTGGCACCAATGCCCACGTGGTCATCCAGGAATACAAGCCGACTCGGGCCGGGGCTGACCAGAACGAGATCGTTGGCTCGGCAGACGAGGTCGCGGAACTCGGTGCCGAGGCCGACGAGGCGGTAGACCAGAGCGAAACGATCGACGCGGATATCGAGGCCACAGATGTGGTCGCGGAGGCCGATCAGATAGTCGCGGAGAGTGCCGAGCAGGGTGCAGGAGACGTAGGGGTTGTTGCGGAATGGTCGACCGAGCGGGTCGAACCGCTGCCGGTGATCCTCGCGGTATCGGCCTACCTGCCATCGCGCCGCCGCCGCGCTGCCGCGGAGCTGGCCGACTGGCTGGAAACCGAGGAAGGCCGTAACGCTCCGCTAGAGGATGTTGCGCGTTCGCTGGCCAAGCGCAGCCACTGGCGTTCGCGTGGCGTCGTCGTCGCCAAGACCCACGAAGAGGCCGTTGCTGGCCTGCGTGCGATCGCCGCAGGTAAGCCGGGTCCCGGTGTGTTCACCGCGGACGCGCCCGCCGTGCAGGGCCCGGTCTGGGTGCTCTCCGGATTCGGTGCTCAGCATCGCAAGATGGGTAAGCAGCTCTACCTGGAGAATTCGATCTTCCGCAAGACCGTCGACGAGGTCGACGAACTGGTGCAGGACGAGGCCGGGTATTCGGTGCGCGAGATGATCCTGGACGATGCCCAGGATTACAACGTCGGCACCTCACAAGTAGGCATTTTCACCATTCAGATCGGTCTGGCCGCACTCCTGCGCGCGCATGGTGCGCAACCCGACGCGGTGGTCGGCCATTCGATGGGTGAGGTGGCCGGGGCCTATATCTCCGGTGGTCTCGTACTCGAGGACGCGGTCCGTGTGATCTGTGCCCGCTCGCGCCTGATGGGCGAGGGCGAGGCGATGATCAGCGATGACGACGTGCGCAATATGGCGCTGGTCGAGCTGAGCGCCGCCGATGTCGAGGCGCTGCTGGTCGACTATCCGGATGTCGAATGCGCGGTATACGCGGCGCCGACGAATACCGTGATCGGTGGTCCGCAGGATCAGGTCGCGGCGATCGTGGCCAAGGTCGAGCAGGCGGGCAAATTCGCTCGCGTGCTGCAGACCCGCGGCGCGGGACACACTTCGCAGATGGATCCGCTGCTCGGTGAGTTGGCGGCGGAGCTGGCCGGTATCGAGCCGACCAAGTTGACGGCGGGCCTGTATTCGACCGTCAACAAGGAACAGTTCTACCGGCCCGGCAGCGACCCGGTGCACGATGAGGACTACTGGGTCAAGAACATGCGCCACTCGGTGTACTTCACCAACGCGGTGAAGCTCGCGGTGGACACGGGCCACACTACCTTCCTGGAGTTGGCGCCGAATTCCGTTGCGCTGATGCAGGTTCTTGGCACGACTTTCGCGGCGGGCGTGCACGATGCGCAGCTCATCCCGACCCTCAAGCGCAAGGAAGACGAGTCGGCGGGCGTGATCTCCGCGCTGGCACAGCTTTACGTGCACGGACATCGCGTCGATCTGCCGTCGCTGCTCCCCGCGGGCGACTACGCCGATATTCCGCGGACCGCATTCCTGCGCAAGCCGTACTGGCCCAAGGCGAAGATGGCCACCGGCAGCGGTAATGCTCGTGTGCCCGGCGCGCATGTCGCGCTGCCGGATGGTCGGCACGCGTGGGAGGTGCAGGCCTCGGCCGTCACCGATCTCGCGGTGCTGGTGAAATCCGCTGCGGCACAGGTGCTCAGCGACGTGTCATTGGGCGCGTCGGTTCCGCACGCGGTGCTGCCGAGCACCGGAACGCTGACCACGACGTTGATTCCACACCTGGGTGGCGCGTCGGTGCAGGTGCATGCGCGCGAGGGTGCGAGCTTCCAGCTGCTGTTCGAAGCGGTCGTCGCCTCGAGTGCGCCGCTGCCCGAACCCGTTGCCGCAGCTCCGGTTGCGGGTACCGAGGTCGCGACCACCGGGAACGCCGATCTCGAGGTCGTCGAAACCTTCGGTGAGCGTTGGGATCCGGCGGGCACGCAGACCCTGGAGGAGCGGCTGGCGTTGATCGTCGCGGAGTCGATGGGGTATGCGGTCGAGGATCTGCCGATGGAGATCCCGCTGATGGAGCTGGGTCTCGATTCGCTGATGGCCATGCGCATCAAGAACCGCGTCGAATACGAATTCGATATTCCCCAGCTGCAGATCCAGGCCGTGCGCGACGCCAACCTGACCGAGGTCGGCAAGGTGTTGCGCTATGCCATCGAGCACCGCGACGAGGTGCAGGCCATCGCCGATAAGCAGGCGGCCGGTGAGGAGATCGCGGTCGACGGCGGATTCATCGCGGCGGCACGTGCTGCGGTCGCCGCCGGTGCGGATCCGACGGCTGTGGTGTCGAATGCCGCTGCCGGTGAAGGGGTTTCGCTAGATGCCGAGAACACCTCGGTGGAGGCGGAAGCCGAGAAGATCGTCGCCCAAGCGGAGACGGCCGCCGGTATCACCGGTACTGCCGCGCCTGCCCCGGCCACTCCCGAGCCGGGTGCTGCGGCCGAGGCCGACGACGCTGCGATCGAACGCGCTCTGGACGCCGAGAACACTACCGCGGTCGGCGCGGCCGAGGCGGTGGCTGCTGCCGCGGCTCCCACCGACGCCGCTGCGATTTTCGGCGGTCAGTCCGCCACCGCCGATGAGGACGATGTGCCGCCGCGTGATGCCGCCGAGCGGTTGACCTTCGCGACCTGGGCGATCGTCACCGGTAAGTCGGCGGGTGGCATCTTCAATACCCTGCCGATTCTGGAGGAGGAGGTCGCCGAGAAGTTGGCGGCCCGACTCACCGAGCGGGTCAAGGCCGAGGTCACCGTCGATGATGTGCTCGACTGCGAGACCATCGAACAGCTCGCGGATATCGTGCGCAACCTGCAGGACAGCGGTGCCGATGTGGAGGGTTACGTACGTACGCTGCGTCCGCGTGCCGATGGTTCGAATGCGGTGCCGGTCTTTGTCTTCCACCCCGCCGGCGGCAACACCCTGGTCTACGAACCGCTGTTGAAGCGTCTGCCCGCCGACACCCCGATGTACGGCATAGAACGGGCCGACGGCGAGATCGAGGAACGTGCCAAGCAGTACGTGCCGCAGCTGCGCAAGATCCAGGGTGACGGACCGTACGTACTGTACGGCTGGTCGCTCGGCGCGGTGCTCGCGCTGGCGGTCGCGCAGGAGCTGCGCGACGAGGGCGCTGATGTGCGAGTGGTCGGCCTGATCGATCTGGCCATTCCGGCCGAGCCCGAGGACAACAGTCCCGAGGAGCGGATCCGTCGCATCGAGCGCTATCAGGCCTTCGCGAAGAAGACCTATGGCGTCGAAGGTGAACTGCCACAGGAGCAGTTGGAAGAGCTCGCGTTGGCCGATGACGAAGATCAGTTCAAGATGATCAGCGATTTGGTCAAGATCAGCGGCACCAAGATTCCGGGCGGCGTGCTCGAACATCAGCGCACGTCCTGGATCGAAAACCGGGCGTTGCAGAAGATGCGGCCCGCGCGCTACGAGGGTGAGGTAGTGCTCTATCTGGCCGATCGTTACCACGACGGCGCGATCGAGCTCGAGCCTCGCTTCGCGGACCGCTTGCCCAATGGCGGTTGGGATGAATACATTCCGAACCTCGAGGTTATACATATTCCGGGTGACCACCTCCAGATCGTTGACGAGCCGCGGATCGGCAAGATCGGAGCCGACCTCACCGCGAAACTTGCTGTGATTGCCCCATAGGGGTGCCTGATGAGAGGGTGTAAGTGAGCACTACTGCCGAGAAACTCGCCGATCTGCGCAAAAGACTTGAATTAGCGCAGGAACCGGCGGGCGAAGCGGGGGTGGCGAAGCGGGCGAAGAAGGGAATCCCGAGCGCTCGCGACCGGATCAATATGTTGCTCGATCCGGGTACCTTCGTGGAAATCGGTGCGCTGGTGCGCAAGCCGGGTGACCCTTCGGCGCTGTACGGCGACGGCGTGGTGACCGGGCACGGCCTCGTCGAGGGCAGGCCGGTGGCGGTTTTCTCGCACGATCAGACCGTCTACGGCGGTTCGGTCGGAGAAATGTTCGGCCGCAAGGTCGCCGCCATCCTGGAGTTCGCGGCCAAGGTCGGCTGCCCGGTGGTCGGTATCAACGACTCCGGCGGCGCCCGGGTACAGGAGGCCGTGACCTCATTGGCCTGGTACGCCGAACTGGGATTGCGCGTCGAGCCGCTTTCCGGGATGGTGCCGCAGGTTTCGATGATCCTCGGCAAATGCGCGGGCGGGGCGGTGTACGCCCCGATCAATACCGATGTTGTGGTGGCCACCCACGAGGCCTACATGTTCGTCACCGGGCCCGGTGTGATCCGGGAGGTCACCGGCGAGGACGTCAGCCTGGAGGAACTCGGTGGCGCCAATAGCCAAGCGCAGTACGGCAATATCCATCACGTCGCCGATGATGAGCAGTCAGCGTTCGAATGGGTGCGTGCGTATCTGGGCTTCCTGCCGACGAGCTGCCAGGAACAGCCGCCGATCGTGAATCCTGGTCTGGAGCCGGAGATCACTGAATCGGATCTGGAACTGAATTCGATCGTCCCGGACTCGGACAACGCCGGGTACGACATGCACGACATCCTGTTGCGCATATTCGACGACGGTGATTTCCACGAGATCGGCGCAACGGCGGGACGCAATGTCATCACCGGATTCGCGCGGGTGGACGGCCGCAGCGTCGGTGTGGTCGCGAATCAGCCGATGGTGTCCGCCGGTGCGCTCGACGCCAGGGCCTCGGATAAAGCCGCGCACTTCGTGCGGATGTGCGACGCGTTCGATATTCCGCTCGTATTCGTTGTCGACACACCGGGATTCCTACCCGGTGTGGAACAGGAGAAGATCGGCGTCATCAAGCGCGGCGGCCGCTTCTTGTTCTCCTACGTCGAAGCGACCGTGCCGAAGGTGACCGTGGTTATCCGCAAGTCCTATGGCGGCGGATACGCGGTAATGGGTTCGAAACAGCTCGGTGCGGATGTGAATCTGGCCTGGCCGACCGCGCGGATCGCGGTCATGGGCGCCGAAAGTGCGGTCAGCTTGATCGGTCGCCGACAGATCGAAGCGGCGCCGGAGGATCAGCGCGCCGCGGTGCGTCAGCAGATGATCGACTTCTACAACGCGACCGTAGCGACGCCGTGGGTCGCCGCGGAGCGCGGCTATATCGACGCGGTTATCGAGCCCTCGACCACCCGTCTGGAACTTCGTCGTGCCCTGCATCTGCTGCGCGATAAGGCGCTCATCCGCAACCCACGCAAACATCACCTGCTGCCGCTCTGACGTGATCGGGCCGCATCCCGGATGGACTGCGGCCCGATGCCGTTGCGTGTCAGCGCAAGTCAGGCGATGGTCGCCGACTCGATGATGACGTCGTCCTGCGGCACATCCTGGTGCATGCCCGCCGAACCGGTGGAGACCGCGGCGATCTTGTCGACCACCTCCGAGCCCTCGGCCACCTTGCCGAAGACCGTATAGCCCCAGCCCTGCGCGGTCGGCGCGGAGTGGTTCAGGAAGGCGTTGTCGGAGACGTTGATGAAGAATTGCGCAGTGGCCGAATGCGGGTCGTTGGTGCGGGCCATCGCGACGGTGTACTTGTCGTTCTTCAGGCCGTTGTTCGCTTCATTCTGAATCGGGGCCTGCGTGCCCTTCTGCTGCATCTCAGGGGTGAAGCCACCGCCCTGGATCATGAAACCCGGAATGACGCGGTGGAAGATGGTGCCGTTGTAGTGGCCGGCGTTCACGTAATTCACGAAGTTCGCGACGGTATTCGGGGCCTTCGCGTCGTCGAGCTCCAGCACGATCTGTCCGTAGTTGGTTTCGAGATTCACCTTTGTCATAAAGCCCACCTTTCCATCCCCATGGCAACTGGTCAGCAGTTCGGGTCGACTTTGCTCACCATGATGGCCGCCAGCGTGGTAGCCGCGCCCGTGTGGGCACTGCGAAGCCGCACCAGTTCCCTGGTTGCTGCACATACCGGTGTTGTCGACGACGCGCCTCAGCTCAGGTTTCGAACGAAGCGAGATCGAGCATGCGCCGTTCGCTGCCCATCCAGGGGCCGCGAACGCGTCGCGGCGAAGCCACGACAATTAAACACAGCTACCATTGCGAACCGTGCCCGACGCCGCTACCGCTGTCTTGACAAAACCGCCCGCCGCGCCCGAAGTCGCACCGAGCGATTTCCGAACCGCGCGCCTCGTCGCGCTGGTCGCCGGCGCGCTCGGCGCATTGTTCGCGCTGACAGCTCCGTTCTTACCGGTCAGCCAGACCACCGCGACGCTGAATTGGCCGCAGGACGGGGCCCTCAACAGCGTGCAGGCGCCGCTGATGTCGCAGGTGCCGATCGATCTCACCGCCAGCATTCCGTGTTCGGCGGTCGACCAGCTGCCGAGTTACGGCGGGATGCTGTTGGCCACCGCACCGCCGCAGGGCGACCGGGCCTCGCTAGAGGCGATGTTCGTGCGGGTCTCGGACACCACCGTGGATGTGGTCGACCGCAATGCCGTGGTGGCCTCGGCCGAGCGTGCGCAGTTGGGCGCGTGCACGTCGATCACCATCAGCTCCGATATCAATCGGACCAGGGCTGCGTTCGAGGGGGTGACCACCACGATCGAGCGGCCGGTCGAGGGCGCGGCGCCCGGGACAACGCAGAAGGTCGAGGTACCGGTCGAGGGGCAGCTCAACGGTGATCTGCGGCCGCAGGTGGTCGGCGTCTTCACCGATTTGAAGGGCGCGGTGCCCACCGGCCTGTCGTACCACATGACGGTGGACACTCGGTTCTCCTCCAGCCCGACGCCGGTCAAGTTGATCGCGATGATCGCGGCGGTGCTGTGCACGCTGATCGCGCTCGGCGCACTGGCTCGCCTCGACGGCAGCGACGGGCGCGGGCACCGCCGGTTCCTGCCCGCCAACTGGCTGAAGCCGAACTGGGCGGACGGCGCGGTAATCGGCACACTGCTGCTGTGGCATTTCGTGGGTGCGAATACTTCCGATGACGGCTACATCCTGAGCATGGTGCGGGTGGCGCCGCACGCGGGCTATATGGCCAACTACTTCCGGTGGTACGGCGTGCCGGAGGCGCCGTTCGGCTGGTATTACTACGTCATCCAGGCCTTCTCGGAGATCTCCACCGCGAGCCCGTGGGTCCGGTTGCCCGCGCTGTTCTGCGCGATTCTGTGTTGGATGGTGATCAGCCGCGAAGTGGTGCCCCGGCTCGGGCGCGGGGTGCGCAACAGCAAGGTGGCGCTGTGGACCGGTGGGCTGGTCTTCCTGGCGTTCTGGCTGCCGTTCGACAACGGTCTGCGCTCGGAGCCGATCGTCGCGCTCGGCGCGCTGCTGACCTGGGTGTCGATCGAGCGGGCCATTGCGACGGGTCGGCTGTTGCCCACCGCGGTGGCGATTCTGGTGGCCGCATTCACCTTGGCAGCGGCCCCGACAGGTCTTATGTGTGTGGCAGCGTTGCTCGCCGGTATCCGGCCGCTGGTGCGGATCGTGGTGCGGCGGCATCGGCAGTTCGCGGCGCAGGGGGTGGGCAAGTGGGGTTCGACGCTGCCGCTGCTCGCGCCGATCGCGGCCGCGGGTCTGCTGGTGCTGATCGTGGTCTACAGCGACCAGACCTTCGCCGGTATCCAGGAGGCCAACCGGGTGCGGCAGGTGACCGGCCCGAATCTGGCCTGGTATGAGGACTACCTGCGCTACTACTACCTGTTCGTGGAGACGGTCGACGGATCGCTGTCGCGTCGGTTCGCCTTCCTGATCATGCTGCTGTGCCTGTTCACCACCATGCTGGTGCTGCTGCGGCGCAGGCAGGTTCCCGGCATCGCCAGCGGTCCGACCTGGCGGCTGATGGGCGTGGTGTTCGGAACCATCTTCTTCATGATGTTCAACCCGACGAAGTGGACCCACCACTTCGGCGCGTACGCGGGCATCGCCGGATCACTGGCCGCGGTCACCGCGGTGGCGGTTTCGGCAAGTGCGTTGCGGGCCAGGAAGAATCGGGCGATCTTCCTCGCCGGATTGCTTTTCGTGCTCGCGATCGCCTTCTCGGGCATCAACGGCTACTGGTATGTGTCCAGCTTCGGCGTGCCGTGGTTCGACAAGCGGATCTCGCTGCACGGCTACCAGTCGAACACGTTCATGCTGGTGCTGTTCGGGCTGGCGCTGGCACTGGTCGCATGGGCGACGCTGCGCGAGGACTACACCAAGCCGCAGCCGTCGGCGAAGTCGGTGCGCGGCAAGCGGATTCGCAAGTTCGCCGCGATCCCGCTGACCGTCGTCGCCGCGCTGATGGTGCTGCTCGAGGTGTGCTCGCTGCTCAAGGGCGCGGTGTCGCAGTACCCGGCCTATTCGCTCGCGCGCTCGAATTTCGATTCGGTGCAGGGTAATTCGTGCGGTCTCGCCAATGACGTGCTGGTGGAACCGGATGTGAACAAGGGCAACGGCATGCTCACCCCGATCATCGATCCGGTGAATCCGCCCAAGAACGGCGATCCGCTGGCCGGCGCCGATCCGGTCGGCTTTGATCCGAACGGTGTGCCCGAGAAGCTCAGCGCCGACACCATCGAGGTGAAGCCGGGGACCGGCAATACCTCCACGCAGTCGGTCGGTCCGGTCGGCGCGGACGGTCAGAACGCGGGCACCGACGGCGGTTACGGCGCGACCGGTGTCAACGGCAGCCGGGCCACCCTGCCCTTCGGCCTCGATCCGGCCACCACGCCGGTGATGGGCAGCTACCAGCAGGGCGTGCAGCAGCCCGCGCATCTGGTCTCCAGCTGGTACCAGCTGGCGCCGCGCTCGGAGGATCATCCGCTGGTGGTCATCTCGGCCGCGGGCCGCATCCTGTCCGTCGACGACACCGGCGACACCAAGTACGGCCAGTCGCTGACCGTCGATTACGGCAAGCACCTGCCCGACGGCAGTGTGCAGATGCTCGGCACCTACCTGCCGCGCGATATCGGTCCGTTCCCGTCGTGGCGCAATCTGCGTATCCCGCTCGATGAGATCGCACCCGATGCCGATGCGGTCCGCATTGTCGCCAATGACCCGATTCTGATCGGCGATCAGTGGCTGGCGTTCACCCCGCCGCGGATGCCGAAGTTGGCCACGCTGAACAGCTTCATCGGCTCCGATCAGCCGGTGCTGCTGGACTGGGCGGTCGGATTGCAGTTCCCGTGCCAGCGGCCGCTGGACCACAAGAACGGTGTGGCCGAGGTGCCCGGTTACCGGATTCTGCCGGACCGTCCGCTGGCCATCAGCTCGACGAATACCTGGCAGGCCGAGGAATTCGGTGGTCTCCTCGGCTTCGGTCAGATGCTGGCGAAGTCGAGCACCGTTCCGACGTATCTGAAGAACGACTGGGCGCGGGACTGGGGTTCACTCGAGCGGTACGACCAGTACTACCCGAATGCGGTTCCGGCCAAGTTGGATACGGGTACGGTCAGCCGGTCGGGGCTGTGGTCGCCCGGCCAGCTGCGCGTGTTCTAGGTCGTGAATGAAGGCAGGCCCGTCGAAAATTCGGCGGGCCTGCTCTCGTTCGGGGACCGAGTTGTACTCAGCGTCCACTCGTGTCCGGATTCCGGGAAATCCGGACGCCAGGTGCGCTCAGGTCAACAGTGCCCCGCAGCGACGAAAGGCCGCGGCGTCGGCTGTGCTGGCCGACGCAACGGCCTGGTGGATGACGGTTTGCGGACTAGACCTTCGCCATGCGTAGGCCCAATTCACGACGGAGCAACTCTTGCGGGGTTTGGCGGGATAACACGCGTAGCACCGCCGGTCGAAGCTCCCGTAGTTCATCCTCGGTGAGCAGTCCGACGAGGTCACGCAGATCCATATCATCGAAGGCCGCGGTCATGAATAAAAGGTTACGGCCAGCTTCACCGGTGGGAAGGCTTTCCCGACCAACATTTACGACATGGTCACGCTGGTTCACCGTCGTAACGTGCGCGGGCCGCGAGGACTTCGTCCATGCGCTCCTCGGCCCATCTTTTTATGGCGCGCATCACAGGCTGCAGGCTATGACCGAGCGCGGTGAGTTCGTAGTCGACCCGGACCGGCACCTCGGCCGTGATCCGACGCTCGAGTAGGCCGTCGCGCTCGAGGGTGCGCAGGGTTTGGGTGAGCATTTTGGGGCTGACGCCGGAGATGATGCGGTTGATCTCGGCGTAGCGCAGCGGGCCGTCGGCGAGGGCGTTGAGTATCAGGCTGACCCATTTATCGCTGATCCGGTCGAGAAGATGGCGCGTCGGGCATTCGGCCACGTAGGCGTCGTATTGCTGTTTTGCCAGGTCGCGGCGTTGTGCCGCGGTCGTTGTCGCCATCTGCTTTCCCTGCCGCCCGTTACGCACTTCTAGGTAACTACTACCCGACAGATAGTAACTCGACCTAGTTTGTCGAGGTAATCCAATAAGCGAGAAGGAGTGCCATGCGTGCGGTAGTAGTCCGGCGACCCGGCCCGAAGGCAGTCGCGGAGATCATCGAGGTGCCGACGCCCGAGCCGGGACCGGGTTCGGTTCGGGTGAAAGTGGCCGCGGCGACGGTCAATCCGGTGGATCTCATGGTTCGAAATGGTGTCGGCGGGACTGCGTTCGCCGCCCCGCGCGATCAGTGGGGAATCGGATGGGATGTCGCCGGTGTCGTCGACGCCGTCGGTTCCGGTGTCGATTTCACGGTGGGGCAGCAGGTGATCGGCATCAGCGACCGTCTCGACATCTCGTTGGCGGCCCAAGCCGATTATGTCGTCCTCGAAGCCCAAAACATCGCCCCCGCACCGACTTCCGTACCAGCGACCGCCGCCGCCACCATCCCGCTCAACGGCCTCACCGCCCTTCAGGCCCTAGCCGCCCTCGACCTGACGCCTGCCGATTCCCTCCTCATCACCGGCGCGGCAGGCGCGGTAGGCGGCTATGCCGTCGAACTCGCCGCAGCGCGAGGTATTCGAGTAATCGCCGTTGCGTCGGCTGCTGACGAGTCCACCGTTCGATCCTTCGGCGCCACCGACTTCATCCCCCGCGAAGTGAACCTTCCGGATGCCGTCCGAGCCCTCATACCCGGCGGCGTAGACGCGGCCCTCGACGCCGCCGCCCTCGGCCCCGAAACCCTCGCCGCCGTCCGCGCCCGCGGCCGCTTCGTCTCCATCAGTGTTCCAGCCACGCCGATCCCCTTGCGCGGCACCAAGGTAACCACCGTCCTGGTCCACGCCGACCGCACCCAACTCGACGAACTCGTCGCATTGGTCGACAAAGGCCAACTCACCCTCCGCGTAGCGCAAACCTACCCGTTGGATGCGGTTGCCGACGCCCAACAGCGGCTCGCGGCAGGTGGCCTGCGCGGCCGCCTCGTTCTGATCTCCTGACCCAGCGAATTGTGTTCAGGCCGAAGCGGGACGCGTCCAGCCCACCGCGCACGCTAGCGCGCTCGGATCGGGTCGGCTTTCTTCCAGCCGTTGACCGATCGCACTGTGGTGGTGATGGTCGCGGGTGCGGCGGTGGGGGCGTAGGGGGTGAACTGTTCCAGGGAGCCCCAGTCTCGGGTCCAGTTGTGGTCGAGGTAAGTGGGGATGGTTCGGGATTTCAGGAGTAGACCGGTCCAGCCGAGGGGGCCGCCGCCGATATCGTCCTGCCAGGCGTTGGAGGCGTCGGAGCCGACGCGGTCGGGCAGGATCCGCCACTGGGGGACCTCGGCGACGCCGTCGTGGTGGTCGAACGGGCGCTGGCAGGGGAAGGCCAGGCCGACGTGCCAGTCCAGCAGGACCGGAGCGGTTTCGCCGACAACGGAATTCAACGTGGCCAGATGCGGCAGCCGGGGCGGGGTGACGGCCAACCACTGCTTCTGGGTGATGTCGTTGTCGACCGCGACCAATCGCACCGCGTTCACGCCGGCGGGCAACTTGTCCAGTGGCACGCGGAGATTGCGCCATGACGGAGCGGGGCCGATGTCGAGCGGATCCACCGAGCCGAGCGTTTGCACCTCGCCGTCGGCTCCGCGCACGCCGTACTCCAGGTGCAGCTCCTGTCCGTAGGTGAGCACACCGTCGGCGTCGATCGAGCGGATCCGGCCCGCCGCGGTAATGCTGAGTACCTGGTAGGTCGGGTCGTTACGCATGCTGTCGGTGAGATCGAGCCGGTACCACTGTGTGGTGAGCTTGGCCTGCTGTTGGTCGGCTCCGTCCTGGTAGCTGCCCATGATCGGGGTACGCGCCGGATCCAGGCCGAACGGCAATGCCACTGTGCTGCCATTGATTCCGGCCTGCTGACTGGTGCCGCCGCCGGTGCCCGCACCGGTGGTGTTGGTGGTCTTGTTCTTCGAATCCTTGTTCACCGAATTCGCACCGCCGCTAACCGTCTCCTCGGCATCGGCGGTGAGGTCGGCGGCCACGCCATTGGGCGTGAATCCCTTCGATTCCGCGGACAACCCGTCGGCGGGGGAGCCGGTGTAGGAGAGCAGCAGTGAGTCCGCCGTATCGGTCTCCACCAGCACCTCGTTGGCCAGCGCACAGGTATTACCGTTCAGCGATTCGAGATTCGACTTCGCGATCGAGTACGCCGGGTACTGCGTGGCCGCCGCTTTGGCCAGCGATGCGACCTCGAACAGCACGAGCAGCGCGGCCGCGATCGTCAACGGTGCGGAGGCATACCGCTCGAAACGACCTGGCGCATCCGTCTTCTCGCGATACGGTTCGCGATAGTGCAGCCACACCGCAACCACCAGTGCGACTCCACTGAGCCCGAGGAACAGCGTCGACAGGCCCTTACCGGCGACCAGCGGGGCCTTATCCCACCACGGCACACCGTAACTGGATACGTACCACCAGCCATTGGAGCCGGTAAAGGTGATCGCCAGCAGGAACAGCACCGCCGCCGCGAACAGCGCGCGGTTGCGTGGCGAGCGAATTCCGTTGGTCCCCACCGCAACCGCCGCCAGCGCCGCCAGCGATCCGGCCAGCCCGGCGTATACGCCGAAGTGGTGAGTCCATTTGGTCGGTGTGAACATCATCAGCAGCAGCGAGGCGAAGACGATGCCCAGAATCCGCACCGACGGCCCGCGCGAAGTCCCCGGAATCCGCCCCTTGCGCAGCACCTGCAGCACACAGACCAGCAGACACAGCAGCATGACCAGCACACCGAACCGCCGCGCCAGCGATCCGTCCGGCGAGAGCATCAGCAGCGAATCCCACCGCGTCCGCTCGTCGAACCAGGCCACATTCGGCCCGACGAGGGTGCGCACCCGGGTCGCTTCCATCACCGTCGCCAGCGTCTGATCGGCGAAAACCACAATCAGCACGAGAGTTCCCGCGGCGACCCCAGGGGCCAGCAGCGCCGCATAACGGAAGACAGTGGCCAGGCGCGACGTACTGTGATCTTTTTGGGGAGCGACGGCGGTCCGTTGCTCGGCATCCGATCCGCCTTCGTGCCCAACCGCATTCGCGGTGCCTGCGGAAACCGGCTCGGATCGGTTCCCGGCGCGCTCGGCATCCGGTGCCGCCAGCGTGCCCGCCGCATCACGCGCTCGCCGAATAATGATCTGTAGCACCGGCCGCGAACCCGCAATCAGCGCCGCCACGCAGATCAACCCGGTGGGACCGGCCGCCAGCGAGAACGCGGCGATCAGCACACCGACCGCGGCGGGCAGCAGCCGTCCGGTCGCAATGGCCCGCTCGATCGAGCACCAGGTCAGCAGCGCGCCTGCGGCGATCAGCGGTTCCGGTCGCAGTCCGTTGTCATAGGGCAGCCAGAACGCGAGGAAGACCAGACCGGCGGTCCACAGGGCCACCTTGTGCCTGCGCACTCGAGCGCCCAAGCGCGGCAGCACCTCTCGGCTGATCACCATCCAGCACACGATTCCGGCGGCCAGTGTGGGCAGCCGCATCCACGGGCTGGCATCGGAGACCTTGGTCATCCAGGCCAGCACCTCGTAGGACCAGCCGAACGGCGCTTCGGGCACCGCGAACCAACGGTAGTAGTTGGCCATGTATCCGGAATGCTCCGAAACACGAGCCATGTTCAGGATGTAGCCGTCGTCGGAGGTATTCGCGCCGATGAAATGCCACAGCACCAAGATGCCGAGGATCGCCGCGTCGGCGAGGGTGAATCGCCACCAGTGTGCGGGCAGGAACCGGCGCGCCCGCCGACCGTCGGCATTGTCGAGCAGGTGTAGCGCGACCAACGCGATGATCGTGCAGATCGCCGCGGCGATCATCGCGCCGAGCTTCAGCGCGGACGGAGTCGAGGAGAAGCGGGAATCGATATCGGCGTGCAGTTTCGCGCCATCGAGCTTCGCGGCATCCAGATCGGTGAAGACGCCGACTACCTGCGGGCGGATATCGCGGGTGATGCTGTTGCGGAAGGGCGTACCGTCCTGGCGCTTCGCACCGACGAATTCGACCGAGGTCGCGGCCGCGGTCGCGGTAATGGTGACGGACTCGCACCCGGCTATCTCGGCGACCGGCGCCGACAGCAGCGGCACATCACGCTGCAGCACCGCGAGTGTGCCGTCGGTGACCGAGACGATCAGTCCCTTGGCACTGGCCTGTCCCGATGCGTACGGAATGGTCGACAGCACCGTGCCGGATCCGGCGGCGGTCACCACCGAACACGGCAGCGTCGCATCCAACCGCAGCGGCACATACGAAACAAGCGGCGCTTCGACACTCGCATTGCCCGCCCGAGGCCAGTCGAGCGCGGCCTGATCCTGTTTCACCGGCAGCAACGGCGTCAACAGTGCCAATACGAATCCGAGCAACCCGGAGACGAGGGCGATCAGGCGGTTGCGGGTGAACGCTGCAGAAGTTCGGTCCGGTCGCACGAGGGACCATGCTAGCCACCCGCGTTGGTGACGCTCGCCACCGAGATCATCGCCGCCGCCTACCGCAGCGACCGGACGTCCCAGAGCCACACGTCATCGACCTGTCGCGGCGCGATGTCGAGCAGTTCGGTCATGGTGGTGCGCAGCACTTCGGAGTTCTTGGTCGCGGGCAGGACCACCACATCCGCCTCCCAGAAGCGCAGATCGTCGAGTGCCTGTGCGCGGGTATCGGCGTCGATGGGCGGGACGACCCCGGTGTCCAGCGCACCGACGAGCAGCGCGGTCGTCGGACGGAAATCGGGTCCGTAGATGCCTTTCTTATTCGCGCCGGTCGGGCCGACGAAATAGCCTCCGGCGAGCGGGAAGTCGAAGTCGGCGTCGGCCTGCCAGCGCAATGCCTTCGCGTCGGGGGGACGCGGCGGCGGCACCATGACGACCGAGCCGCCACTCACGTACTTCTTTACTGTCCCGTCGGCGAAGAACTCCGGAGTCGGTGCGCGCTCGATCACCGGAAGTACGGTCGGGGTGAGCGGAGCCAAGGCCAGCCCGAGCGCCGGGAACCAGGCCAGCGGCCGCCAGTCGACCGGTGACTGCCGCCACCAGGTGACCGCCCGCTGGGTCGCCAATGCCAGCACCGCACCGATGGCCGGAATCGCGGCCATGGTCAGCCGAGTCTCCAGCACCGTATTGAGCAGTGGGACCAATTCGGCCCAACGCCAGGGCAATTCGACCCCGGTCGACTGCTTGCCGATCATGGCCGTCGCGCCCAGCGAAAGCACCCCGAAGACCACCATCACCGCGGTCGCCGCCCGGACCACCCGGTCACGCCACAGCAGCGCCACCGTCACGAGCAGCAAAAGCAGCAGTGGCCAGCCGAAATAGGCGTTTTGCTCGGTGTCGTTCATGGACACGTACTGGCCGGGCGCGAACATTCCGCCCAGCGATTCGGCGGGGAACTGCACGATGGCCTTCAGATCGTTGCCCATCGGTCCATGGTCGATCGAGCGATAACTCTGCGGGCCGAAGAACTGCCACCACAGCGGAATTTCGGTGAGCATCAAGGTGATCACCGCCGCCAATGCGATGGTCGGGGCGAGCGAGCGCAGCACCCGCCAGCCTGTGCCCGGTGTGTGCAGGTAGTACACGAGGCCGAAGAGTCCGAAGGCGAGCGCGAAGATCAGCAGCGGTTCCTCACCGAGCGCGATCTGCATCGCTACCAGGAAGCCGAGCACGACGGCATCACGAACTCGCCTGCGTGGCTGGGTGGTATCCGCGGCTGCCGTACGTCGTGCGAGGCGGATCAACAGCAGCGCGATGACCGGAAGCAGCGCAAGCAGCACGAAATTCGGGTGGGCGTTGGCATGGGAGATCATCGCGGGTGCGAAACCGCAGAACAGTCCGCCGATCGCGGCGGCCAGTCGGGACTGCACCAATTCCCGGGAGAACAGCCAGTACCAGGTGAACGCCGTGGAGGCGAGGCCGAGCGTGAGGACGAGCACGAAGGTGACGGTCGGTCCGAACAGCAGCGTGACCGGCGTCAACGGCACTCCGACCCCGAACATGGCCGTATTGGCCATCATGTTCACCCCGGCCGGGAAGTTCTGCAGATTGGTGCCGAGCGGATTCTCCAGGTGCGCCACCGAATGTGCGGTGACCGCGAAGAACCATTCCCACATGGTCTGGTCCTGACCGCTCTTGATCAGGTACCCGGTGTGTGTATTGCGCCACTGTCCGGAAAGCACCGTGACGGCCAATGCCAGATAGCTCGCCGAGGCGACCAGATCACTGCGATCGACCCGGATCGGTCTCCGCTTCGTGATGCGCGGCTCGGGTCTGGCCCCGCCAGCCGGTGTCGATTCCTTGGTGACGACGCCTACTGCTGGTGGTGCTTCGACCTGCAAAACGAACTTCTCCCACGTAAATGGTCAGATCAGCGGTCCACGGTACCCAATTACCCTGTGAATCGCCCGGCTCCCGGCCCTTGCCGCGCCGGATTCGGGGCCGCGACACCGCCGTCGGCGGGCACCGGTCAGCCAGGTCAGCCGGTACCTCGCAAGTTACCCATGTTCTCGCGAATTCATGCGTCGAACACCGACACGGCCCGGTGTCGCCGACCGCGTCAGCGATTGACGACCACCAAGGTGAAGGGACCGATGTTGGTGGTGGTGAAGTGCGGGTCCGCGAAGAGCTCCTTGGGGAAGCTCACTGTGTAGCGCTTCACATTGGGATCGTTGGGGTAGACGTCCTTGGCCAGGCGCAGCGTGTACGTATCGCCGCTGCTACGGAAGAGGAAGGCGTCCGGTGCGCGCCATGGACTCTTGTCGAGCGCCTCCACCAGGGCGGCGGAGGAGTTCAGCTTGCTCCACGACTCGATGGTGGCGGCACGGCCCGCGAAATCGGCCAACGGGTTCGCGTAGTGCGAAGTGAGCGCCTGGAAGCCGTAATACGGGTAGAAGGACAGGAAGCTGGTATCGGCGGTAAGAACCACCGAATCCGAGCGTGGACGGCCGGTCTGCGCGATAAGTGCCGCATCGATTTCGCGGTAGTACGACGCCGCACCCGGTGCACGCTTATCGGCGCGTTCGCCGTTGCCATCGGTGTCGGTGTAGGCGGTGGTGATCTCCGGCTTCAGCACCTGCGGAATGTCCTGCGTGAACGCGAGCGCACCGACGATGGCGACCACGACCACGGCGAACTTGAACCGTCCCGCCTCATTGAGGGCGCGATAGGCCTCCCGCGCGCCCTCGACGAAGCCGAACGCTCCCGCCGCCGCCAGCAGTACCTCGAGCACGGGCGTCAACCGGAACGAGAGCAGGGTCGTACCCGCCGCGGTCGCCGTCATCGACAGCAGACACCACAGATAGATCGCCACAACGCCGATGCCGAGCGCCTGCGCGCGCCGCGACGACGCGGCCCGCAGCACCAGCCACACCGTCCCGAGCAGGAAGAACGCCCCGGAAAGCGAGAACTCCGCCATCGGCAACGGCAACTGCGCCCCGCCCTCGGGCAGATAATGGAATGCTGTCCCCGAACTCGGCATCGACCCACCGAGCATCTTCACTACGAACGGCAGCCAGACGACCAGCGCGACCAGGCCCGCGATCGCCGCGATGACAATGAGCCGAACCAGCGGCAGCATGACTGCCCACCGAATCGAATCCGCCCCGCCGCGTTGCGCTCGGCTCGCCACCCGCTGTGCCCGCACCGCGAGCCCCGCCGAAACCAGCCCCATCAGTCCGACCGCGAAGGCCGCCACCGCGAAATACAACGTGTAGAACGACGCCGCCATCCCAAGGAACAGCCCGGCACCGATAACCGCCCCCCATCCCCCGGCCGTTCCGACGCCCCCGGCCGTTCCGTCGCCGCTGGTCGTTCCGACATCGCCGGTCGTTCCGATGCCGCTGGCCGTCGTGGCGCTACTGTTCGTCGGGGCGCTCCTGGCCGCCGTACCACTGCTTGCCGCCGCGTGTTCGCCGCCCGCCGCGCCTTTGTCACCAGAGGTGGCGGCACTACCTGATGCGGCACTACCTGATGCGGCACTACCTGATGCGGCGCTGCCTGAGGCGGCACCGCCCGAGGTGGCGGTACCAACTACCGCCGCACTGTCCGCAGCGCTGTCGACAGCTGAGGCTGCGGCACTCCCTGGGGTTGCGGCATTCCCTGCGGTTGCGGCGTCATGTGAGGTTGTGCTGTGGCTTGCGGTTGCGGCGACAGCTGAGGCTGCGGCACCCCCTGACGCGCGAGCGCCACTCGATGCCACCTCACCTACGGTGCCGCCCGACCGCTCGAGCGGCCGATACAACGCACCCCACGCAAGAATCAACGCGGGCGGCAGCAGCAGCACAATGACCGCGCTGTATGCCTCCGGCGACGCATAAGCCACCGTCACCGCGGTGGTCGCCGCACTCACTCCGATCGCCCAGTCGGCGCGAATCAGCTTGGACCACAGGACGAGTGCGATCACCGCGACCACCGCGAGTGATCCGATGGCGTACGGCTTGAAAGCCTCCCAGCCGTCCATCCCGAGCACATTCGCCACGCGCCCGCCGATCCAGAACCAGCCGGCCGGATAGAACGGTGGCAGGTCGACATAGGTCATATCGTGCAGCGCAGCACTGTCGGTGAGCCGTGTCAGATATTCGGTGCGAAACTCCTGATCCACCGAGACACCGAAGAGGTACAGCTTGGTCGCCGCCAGCGGCATCCCCAAAGTCACCGTGACGAACGTCGAAATCCCGACCCAGGACAGCAGTTTCGCCACCCACGGCCACCGCCGCGCCCGCACCAGCCGGATCGCCACGCCGAGCAGCACGGCGGCCCCGACCTGTCCGACCGTGGTCAACGACCTGGTCACATTGGACGAGTTGAACGCGGGCCACTGCACCATCGAAAACGCCACCAGCCCGATGGCGGCGACGAGCGCGGCCACCACGGCGGCCAGCAGCGCCTCACCTACCCCGGAGCCGATATGTCGGATCAACAGCGCCGCCCGGCCGCGCTCCGGTGCGGAGTGCTCGGCGCGTTCTGCCGTGACTGTGCTCAACGGAGTGCTCCTTCGACAATGCGACGGCTCGAGGTCGGCTCCGAACTTGCCACGTCGCCCGGCCGTTCGCATGGGCAGGGTGCCGAATGCCGCATCGACCGGTACCGGCGAACCGCGACGATGGTATCCACCGAAATGGCGCAGTGGCGTGCGCTGATGTCGGACTTGCTGTCTCGTGGGCACCGAACCCGCCGGGCAGCCGGGGAACCGCGTGATACAGACGAGCCGCACCCGTCCCGCGCAAACATGTGCGCGACCGACAGGGTGCGGCTCGGGAAATCAGATGGGCAGCTTGCGGAAGATCGGGCGCGGAATGTGGCGCAGGATCATCATCACGAAGCGGAAGGTACCGGGCGCCCAGACGAGCTCCTTGCCCCGCTGCGACGCCGAAACCGCCAGCGCCGCAATATCTTCCTTATTGACGGTGAGCGGTGCCTCTTTGACGTGCGCGGAGAACCTGGTCCGCACCATGCCCGGCCGGATCACCAGCACGCGCGGTCCGTACGGCCGCAGCGCCTCGCCGAGTCCCAGATAGAAGCCGTCCAGGCCGGCCTTGGTGGAGCCGTAGACGAAGTTCGAGCGACGCACCCGCTCACCGGCCACCGAGGACATGGCGATGATCCGCCCGAAGCCCTGCTTCTTCATCTTCTCGCCGACCAGCACACCGACCGAAACCGCCGCGGTGTAGTTGATTCCGGCGACCTGCACGGCCTTGCGCTGGTTCTGCCACAGCTCTTCCGGATCGGCGTCCAGAGCGAATGCGACGATGGCGACATCCACATCGCCGCCTTCCCAGGCCGCGTCGATCACCTTGGGATGACTCTCGGTGTCGAGTGCGTCGAAGTCGATGACGTCGACCTGGGTCGCACCGGCGGCCTTCAGTTCGGAGACGGCGTCCTCGCGCAGCGGATCACCGGGCAGTGCGGCCAGGATGATGCGCGCCGGACTCTTGCGCAGATACTCGGCGCAGATCGCCAAGCCGATCTCCGAGGTACCGCCCAGCAGCAGGATGGTCTGCGGGTTGCCTACGGCATTAATCACTGGAGCTCCAGCCTTCTCGCCATATCGGACATGAAAACGCCTGTGGGATCCACACTTCGGCGGATCTTGATCCACTCGTCGATCCGCGGGTACATCTGATGGAAGGTCTCCGCGGTGGTGCGCGAATCCTTCGCGGTGTACAGCCGCCCGCCGAACTCCATCACGCGGCGGTCCAGCTCGCTCACCAACTCGTTCAGACCCGGTTTGATCGGGAAGTCGACGCAGATGTTCCAGCCCGGCATCGGGAAGCTCAGCGGAGCCGGATTACCCGGTCCGAACAGCTTGAAAACGTTCAGCGCCGAGTAGTGCCCCGAGGCCTGGATATCGATGATGATCCGCTTGAACTCCTCGACCGCCTCGGTCGGCACCACGAACTGGTACTGCAGGAAGCCGTTGGAACCGTAGCCGCGGTTCCACTCCGCGATCATGTCGAGCGGGTGGTAGAACTGCGTGAGATTCTGCACCTTGCCGGTGTAGTTGCCGCCCATAGCGTAGTACGCCTCGCCGATGGCCTGGAGCGTGAACTTGTTCATGGTCCAGTTCGGGAAGATATCGGGCACCGTCATCAGCTGCGGCGCATCGAATTTCAGCGGCTTCTTGCGCAGGCGCTTGGGTAGTTCGTCGAGTTTGGCGAGGCGGCCCCGGGTGATGGTGGCCCGGCCGAGCTTCGGCAGCGGGCTGATCACATCGAACCACGCGCTCGAGTAGGTGTAATTGGCCTCGCTGCCATCGCTGTGCGCGGCGATGGTCTCGTCGAGCGTGGTGGTCTTCACGCCGTCGTTGAGGAAGTACGCCGTCTCGGTGGGCGCCATCTCGATGGTCGCGCGCAGGATGATGCCGGTGAGTCCGTTGCCGCCGACGGTCGCCCAGAACAGCTTGGCATTGCGCTTCGGCGTGATGTGCTGCACCTGCCCATCGGCGGTGAGCAGATCGATCGAGCGCACGTGGTTGCCGAAGCTGCCCTCGCTGTGATGGTTCTTACCGTGGATATCGGAGGCGATGGCGCCGCCGATCGTCACCTGACGGGTACCGGGTAGCACCGGAACCCAGAGCCCGAACGGCAGCGCGGCCTTCATGAGCTGGTCCAGGCTGACGCCGCCGTCCACATCGACGATCCGGGTGTCCCGGTCGATCCGGTGGATATTGTTCAGCGCCGTCATATCGACGACGAGGCCGCCCGCGTTCTGCGCGTGATCGCCATAGGAGCGGCCGAGCCCGCGCGCGATGATGCCGCGACGCAGGTGGGCCGGCTTGGAGTCGTTGTCCTCGGCGACCATGGCGACGGCCTTGGCGATCAGTTCGGGATCGCTCGTCGAGAGCACTTCGGAAGATGTTGGTGCGGTGCGACCCCACCCGGTCAATGCCTTGGTCTGCGTCGGCAACGCGTAGGTGCCGTCGGTGACATTGCCGGAGTTCCCGGTTGTGGTGGCGGTCGGAGCTTTCGTGGACATCGGCATAGAGGCTACATGCATGAGCCGATATCCGGTCGGCGTCGCCGTACTCACCGGTATGTGAGGTCCTCCGTCGGTTGCGTCGCGCCGGACGAACGTCCAATCGGTGCTCGGTCCGCTTGCCGCGCGTCACCGGCGTTAGGCTCGTCGGCGTGCAAGCCGAACCCCACCTGCCGCTCCCGGCCGAACTGCCGCTGGTCGACGAGCCGGGCGGAACAGATGTCGACCTCAAAACCCAGATAGTCCGCTTCACCCTCACCGGCGGCCTGTCGGCCATCGTCGACTACGGGATCTACAGCTTCCTGCTGAATCTCATCGGCCTACCGGTCAGCGTCGCGAAATCGATCAGCTTCATCGCGGGCACCACTACCGCCTACCTGATCAATCGCCGCTGGACATTCCAGGCGCCGCCGAGCCGCGCCCGCTTCATCGCTGTCGTGGTCCTCTACGCCGTCACCTTCGCCGTCCAGGTCGGCATCAACGCCGTGCTCTACGCCACACTTCCCGGCGACTGGTGGCGCCAGCCCCTGGCCTTCGTCATCGCCCAGGGCACCGCGACGGTCATCAACTTCGTCGTCCAGCGCCTGGTCATCTTCAAACTCGGCGTCTGATTGCGGCGTCTTCGGCGCCGCGAACGTCGCTCGTAAGACTCGCTCCGCCTGGGCGAGTAAGCAGTTCGGCTAACGAATCAGCGCGGAATCAAGGCGTTGGCTTGTGCTTTCGCTCCGAAGTAGTCACCGCCTTTGGCGCGGACGTTGTCCGTCCCCCACTCCCGCTGTTCGCGCGCTGCGGGGACCAGATGCGGGATGTGTTTGCGGCAGTGGATGTAGGCCTCTTCTACATCTACGACCACCCAATGTTCGGCGGCTCGTCCTTTGATGCTCGCGGGTAGGGCGGGGACGTTGCCGCGCAGTGCGGTGTCGTCCACGATCCGTGCCGAACCGTTGATGTGCAATCCGATCAGATCCTGGACGAAATCGATTAGCAGGATGCCTACGTGCGGGTTCTCCAGGATGTTGCC
This sequence comes from Nocardia sp. NPDC050630, assembly GCF_044457245.1. Lineage (NCBI taxonomy): Bacteria > Bacillati > Actinomycetota > Actinomycetes > Mycobacteriales > Nocardiaceae > Nocardia > Nocardia sp. NPDC050630. The sequence continues at coordinate 81,233 of NZ_JBITGN010000013.1, read as the reverse complement.
GAGACTAGCGTGCACGCCGTTGCCGCGGTATTCCGGATACGCAAGTGTGCGTTCGTCGATCACATGCAGAAAGCCGGGCAGCCCTGCGCGGAAGCTTGCGTCGCATTCGCCGTGTTTGTCCGCGGTGGCGATGAACGCCATATCCGTCCTGGCGATGAATTCGATCATCGCCGGGTTCAGGTGATCGAGTACTTGATCTTGGTAGAAGCGTTCGGCGCGGTCGCGCGTGCCGTACCTGTCCTGTAGTTCGTGCTCACCGTCACTGCCACAACGTGTACCGGGCATCGCGCCCCCTCTGGTAGCTGGAATCCGGCATACGGCAACGGGTTCGACGCTGAGCCCGCGACTAAACCGAAATCCCGTCCATTTTAGTCTGGCAACACAGCAAAATCCATGTTGAGAATGCACTGAATCTATAGTTAGCGCAAGGGTTTCCATGAATTAGCTACAATCCGACCGCCCGGAATATTTGTGATTCGCGACCGGTCGGATCGAGCGGAACTCAGGCAGGCGTCAAGGTCACCGGAACGCCATTGAAGACCGCATTTCCGGACGGCACATCCACTATCGAATCGTCGGTCAGCACATTGGCATTCACGCCGGCATGCGCCCGGGCCACCGTCTGCGTGCTGTCGGTATGTCCCCAGCCGTGCGGCAAGCTGACCACCCCGGGCATGATCGCCTCTGTCGGCTCCAGCGGTACCGTCAGCGTCCCCGCGGCAGACTTCACCACCGCGGTATCGCCGAGCCCCAACCGCGCCACATCCGCCGGATTGATATGCAGCGTGCAGGTATTCGACCCGCTGACCAGCGTCGGGATATTGTGCATCCAACTATTATTGGATCGCAGTTGACGCCGCCCGATCAACACCACATCCGGCGCGGCATCGGCGAGCCGAGCCCGCAGCCGCGCGACATCGTCGAGCAGCGGCTGCGGCGCCAACTCCACCCGCTTGGACGCGGTCCGCAGCACGCCGGGCAGGCGCGGCCGCAGCGGTCCGAGATCGACACCATGCGGATTGTCCAACAGCACCCGCAGATTCAGCGTGCCGTATTGGTCTCCGTGGTCACGCGGGCCACCGCCGCCGAGCCCGTCGATCGCAGCGGCATTCCATTCGCCGTACGGTCCGAGCCGCAGCATGAGATCGATGCGCTGTTCGGTGCTGTTGGACCCGATGAGTTCGGGCCGCCGCTCCGGTATACCCGCTTTGTGCAGCATGCCGGCGATGATCAGTTCGTCGACGTCGTTCAGCGCTTCCGGTCCGGCAGGCTTACCGGTGAGCGCCGCACCGAGTCTGGCCAGGATCTCCGACTCCGAAGGCCGGTCGCCGAGCGGGACCAGCGGCCGCGAGTACCGCGCGTAGTTGCGAACGGCGAACTGCAGCAACGCGAAGTCGTAATGCGGTGATTGCGTCGGCCGCGGCGGTGGCAGGATCACATCCGCATGCCGGGTGGTCTCATTCAGGTACCGATCCACGCTGACCATGAAGTCCAACTGCTCGAAGGCCGTAGCCAACCTGGCCCCGCTCGGCGCCGACAGCACCGGGTTACCCGCGACGGTCACCAGCGCGCGCACCTGTCCCGCGCCCGGTGTGGTGATCTCGTCGGCCAGCGTGGCCACCGGCAGTTCGCCCATCGCCTCGGGGAGTTCGCGCACCCGGCTTGCCCAGCGTCCGGTGCGGAATGGCTTGGTGCGCGGGATCCCACCCGCCGCAGCGTTGGCGAACATGGCACCGCCGGGTGAGTCGAGATTGCCGGTCAGAACATTGATGACCTCGACCAACCACTGAGTCAGCGTGCCGAATTCGGCTGTGCAGGTGCCGATCCGCGCATATACCGCTGCGGTCGGCGCGGCCGCCAATTCCTGCGCGATCCGGATAACCGTCTCGGCGGGAATTCCGGTCCGAGCCGAAACCACCTCGGGTGGGAAGTCCGCGGCGGCTGTGCGAACTTCGTCCAGACCCGCGACATCCATGCGGATATCGGTCAGACCTTGTTCGAACAACGTATGCACGATCCCGAACAACAGATAAGCATCGCTGCCCGGCCGGATGAACAGATGTTCATCGGCGAGCTTAGCGGTCCGTGTTTCCCGCGGATCGACCACAACGAATTTGCCGCCGCGCTTGCGCAGCGCCTTCAACCGGCCCGGGAAATCCGGTGCGGTGCACAGTGATCCGTTCGACTCCAGCGGATTCGCGCCAAGCATCAGCAGATAATCGGTGCGATCCAGGTCCGGCACCGGCACGGTCAGCGGATCGCCGAACATCAACCCGCTCGCCACCTGCTTGGGCATTTGGTCTGCGGTACTCGCCGAAAACAGATTCTTGGTGCCTAGCGCCCGGATCAACACGGGCACATAAAGCGCCCCGGCCACGGTATGCGCGTTCGGATTGCCGAGATACAGTGCCGCCGACTGATTTCCATGCTCGGCCACGATCGCCGGAAAACGTGCGGCGATGAGATCGAACGCCTCGGCCCAGGATGCGGTGCGCCAGGTATCGGTGGCCCGGTCGCGGATCATCGGTTCGGTCAACCGGTCCGGATCCTCGTCGAGATGTCCGAAGCTGGCCCCTTTGGGGCAGATGAATCCCTTGCTGAACGGATCCTGTCGGTCGCCGCGAACCGAGGTCACGTGGTCATTCGAGTCGAGGGTGATCTCGAGTCCGCAGACCGCCTCGCACAGCGGGCAGGTCCGCAACAGCGTGCGGGAGTCATCAGTGAGCTGGGCCATAGCCCCATCATCGCGCGCGATGGATCTATGTGAAACAAGAACGGTCTATATGCCCGCGTGAACCGTTCCGACATGTTCGGCGAACCAGTCGAGCGGCACCATCGCAACGACTGGTTTCGCGAGAACATGGCTAACTCGTCGGGTACGCCCAAGACAGGTCATGCCACTCGACGCAGGATCTATGCGCAGGCCGAGCGGCACCCAACTTGTATGGCGTGAGTATGCGAAGAGGCGGACGAGCTCAGCAGGCGACGGTTGCGTTGACGGTCGTGCGACGCGAGAGCGCCGAGCGGACCGCCGCGCCGATCGCGACTACGGGCGGAATCCAGCGGGCCTCGGCGGGAGCCACGCCCCAGCAAGCCTCGCCGGTGGTGAGCTGGGTGGGCGGCAGCGGGATGCCGTCACCGTCGGTGTAGACGGTGGCGCCCGCCTCGCGCAGTGCCTCCAGCGCCATCGCGGCCTTGCGCACACCGGTGACCAAGTGGATCTCGCGACGCTCGGCACCGGGAATCTCGATGACCGGGCCGGTCAGGTTGTTCGCGCGCAGGAACCGGCGAACCTCGCCGGCCAGTTCACCGCTGATCTCGATACCCGACAGATCCTCGTCCGTGATCAGGCAGATTCCGTTGGTCGTTTCAGCGATCGTCCACCCGCGCTGGATGTAGTCCTGCGCCGCGGCAGTCATCTCTGCCGCCGATGCGGAAGTCGGAAACGTGGTGCGCACTGTCTTTCTCCATTCCCCGATAGATCTGGGTCCTGCATACGTGGGTGGTATCGGGGCGGGGTGGGGTGGGCGTTACGGGTTGTACAAAAGATCTTGGTGACTGTCGGGTTCGTCTCACCCGGTAGTGATCGGCTATCACCGAGGCACCCCCGCAATGAGCCGTGCCGATCGGCCCTCGGGTCATGGCAGGCACGCCTTTTATGTGAATCCACTCCTATTGGCCGGGCGTCGAATTGGGGGAAGGATCGCGATATGAGTGAGCATCGCGGTAGCGATTCGACGGCGAGCGGTCGGGCGGGTGGGCGCGCGGCATCACGAAGCAATTCGGCAGACGGGGTCGACAGCGCGCCGGATTCGGCGGAGTTCGAAACCGAATCACGCTGGATCGGCTGGAAAGAGACCGCGTCCAAACGGTTCTCGCGCACCGCGGAGCCAGAACCGGCCGAGCCCTTCGAAAGTCCCCGTGCCTGGACCGCCGATGCCGCCCGCGGCCTGCTCGACGTGCAGTTCCACCGGCCGGCGACCAGGACGCTGCTGCCACTTGCCTACATGCTCGGCCTGGCCTTCGCGATCGGCATTCCGATCGCACTGACGGTGCTGATGTGGCAGGTCTCCGCGGTGTTCGGCGTGCTGGCCGCCTTGATCGCGATACCCCTTGGCCTGACCATCGCGGCCGTCGTACGCCTGCTGCTCGAATTCCTGGAGAACGCGTCCAAGCTGGCGACCAAGGTCGAGCACATCGCCGATCTCGCCGACGATCTGTTCCAAGCGCTCGCCGATGTCGCCGAGCCGGTCAACCAGCTTTCCGAAGACGTTCGCGCCGTGCAGTTCTGGCGTTTCCGCAAGCGCAGCGAACGCAAGTAAGACCCGCGCTGAGTTGCCGAATCGCCGCCTGCGCGAACATGTTCGTCGCTGTTGCGCCCTTGGCGTGCCTGGGCCACTCGGCGTGACCTGCGTCCGATTTACTGTGAAACAATGCTGTTCGGATATCGCAAGGGGGAAACATGGCTTTACCGCAGGGCACGACCGGCTCGACCATGCCGCGCAGGCAGCTCGGCCGACATCTACGTGATCTGCGCAATCGGGCCAGGATGACCACTCGGACGGCGGCTCAACAGCTCGAATGGTCCGAGGCCAAGATCTGGCGGATCGAAACCGGGCAGACCTCACTGCGCAGCCTGGACGTCGAGGCCATGTGCAAGATCTACGGTGCGCCAACCGATCTCGTCGAACCGCTGACCGCACTGGCCAAGGAAACCAAGGCCAGAGGTTGGTGGACCGGCTATAGCGATGTGATCGCCGAGGGTTTCGAGGTGTACATCGGCCTCGAGGAAGCCGCACGCGCCCTGGCCACCTACGAGAACGAGCTGATCCCCGGACTGCTACAGACCGAGGCATACACCCGCGCGCTGCTGAAGTCCGCGCGCCCGGATGCGTCCGAGACCGAAATCGACCGGCGAGTGCAGTTGCGCACGGCCAGGCAGGCATTGCTCACGCGCAAGGATTCGCCGCTGCATTTGGATGTGGTGATCAGCGAGTCGGTGCTGTGGCGGCGGGTCGGCGGCATCGAGGTGAGCGTCGAACAGCTCGCGCACTTGCGGCGCATGTGCGATCTGCCGAATGTGCGAATCCAGTTGGTGCCCTCGGATTCCGGCTATCACGACGGCATGGATTCGGGTCCGTTCGTGCTGCTCGAATTCGCCGATGCGGCCCAAGTGGAGCTGCGCGAGCCGCCGGTGGTCTACGTCGAGGCGTTCACCGGACCGGTGTATCTGGACAAGGAACACGACATCAATCGCTACCGTACGGCTTTCGCGAACATCAAGTCGGTCGCGGTGGATGCCCGCGCAGGCATAGAGGAAGCGCGCTCTGTTTAATGGCCGCGCCTTCGGCGCGGCGTGTTCGCGGCCCCTTGTGTCTCGCGTCCGAGCCGTCGAGACTCCCCCCGGCGGCGCCGGCGCCTACACCGCCCCGCCCCGCCGCCGGCCGCGAACGGTCGCTCGTAAGACTCGCTCCGTTGGGGCTGGTGGCGGCGGGGCGTTCGGCATTTGGTGCACGCGTGCTAGCGGGGAGTCCCGTGCCTGCGGGCGCATGCGCTTCGACGACTCGAACGCCGATCGGCGTACGGATTTCGGCGGTCAGTACCGTCGGCGTAGGTGACGCGCGCCGAGTCGGGCCGCGAACGGGTCGCTCGTACGACTCGCTCCGTTGTGGTTGATGGCGGGGGTGTTCGGCACTTGGTGTACGCGTGCTGGAAGGGCGCGACTCGTGCCTTCGGCGCGTGCGCTTCGACGGCTCGGAAGCCCATCCGCGTACGGATTTCAGCGGTCAGTACCGTCGGCGTAGGTGACGCGCGCCGAGTCGGGCCGCGAACGGGTCGCTCGTACGACTCGCTCCGTTGTGGTTGATGGCGGAGGTGTTCGGCACTTGGTGCACGGGTGCTTGATGGTCGAGTTCGGCGATTGTGTTGCATGCGCTTCGACGGCTCTGCTGGTGGCCGCGCCTTCGCGTGGACGCGTTACGGGCCGCGAGCTTCTCGCTCGTAACACTTGCTCCGTAGTGGCTGGGAAGGCGTGGATGAGCTAGTGCCTCAGCACTTCTGCCGACTGCCCCAGGTCCGTTCCAGTACCTCGCGATGCGTTGGGAGCGCGGCCTCGTAGACCTCGCGTCCCTTTTCGGTCAGGCAGACGAAGATCGCGCGTCGATCCTCGGCGCACATGCTGCGCGAAACCAGTCCGTCGCGCTCCAGTCGCGCCACCGCGCGTGAGAGGGCGCTCTGGCTCAGGTAGATGTCGTTGGCGAGATCGCTCATTCGATAGTCGCCACAGGCGGCGTCGACCAGGCGGTCCAGCGTCTCGAATTCGCTGAGGCCGATATCGTGCTTGCCCTGCAACTCCTTCTCGAGTGCACAGCTCACGGCGGCGTGCCGGTCGAGCAGCTCACGCCACTCGGCGACCAACCCGGTGGGCGCCACATCGCGCCCGAGAAATTGTGTTGTCGACGGCTTCGACATGGCCCTATCCTAGTGCTCCGCGCTAGACGATGCAAGCGCATTAAATGTGTTGGCATTTAATGTCGCCGCATGTAATGTTCCGCCCATGTCTTCTGCAGCAACCCTTTCGGCCGCGACGGCGACCGATCCGATCAGATGGTCCACCCGTCTCTGGGGCATGCTGATCACCCTTTGCATTGTGTTGTTCCTCGATGGTCTCGACGTCTCGATGATCGGTGTGGCGCTGCCGTCCATCGGCGCCGAACTGGATCTGTCAACGTCCACCCTGCAGTGGCTGGTCAGCGGCTACGTGCTCGGTTACGGCGGCCTGTTGCTGCTCGGCGGTCGCACCGCCGACCTGCTCGGGCGGCGCAAGGTCTTCCTGATCGCATTGGCCGTCTTCGCGCTGGCTTCACTGGCGGGCGGTCTGGTCACCTCCGGCCCGCTGCTGATCCTGACCCGCTTCATCAAGGGCCTGGCCGCGGCATTCACCGCCCCGACCGGTCTGTCCATCATCACCACCAACTTCGCCGAGGGCCCGGCCCGCAATAAAGCACTGTCCATCTACACCGTGTTCGGTGCGGGCGGTTACTCGATGGGTCTGCTGTTCGGCGGTCTGATGACCGGCATCGGCTGGCGCTGGACCTTCCTGCTTCCGGTTCCGATCGCGCTCGCCGCACTGGCCGCGGCCTGGGTGCTGGTCCCCAAGGACGAGGCCGCCGAGGAGGGCGGACACGACATCCTGGGTGCGCTGCTGTCCACCGCGGGCATGCTTCTGCTGGTCTACACCGTGGTCTCCGCGCCCGAGGCGGGCTGGGGTTCGGCGCGCACCATCGGTTCGTTCGTCGGCGCCGCGGTGCTGTTCGCCGGATTCGTCGCGGTGGAGAAGAAGGTCGAGTACCCGCTGGTGCGCCTCGGCATCCTGCGCAAGGTGACGCTGGTCCGGGCCAGCCTCGCGATCATCGCGGTGGCGGGTTCGTATTTCAGCTGGCAGTTCATCGTGACGCTGTACATGCAGGATTCACTGGGCTGGTCGCCGCTGAAGCTGGCCATGGCGCTGCTACCGGTCGGTCTGCTGGTGGTCGCCTCGGCGTTCTTCTCCGATAAGCTCGTCGACCGTTTCGGCACCGGGCCGATCATCGCGATCACGATGGTCGTGATGGCCATCGGCTACCTGCTGTTCCTGCGGCTGGACACTACCCCGTCGTACCTGACGATGATCCTGCCCGCGGTGCTGCTGATCGGCATCGGCTGGGTCGGCTTCCCCGCCATCAATATTCAGGCCACCACTGGCATAGATGATGATGAGCAGGGCCTGGCGGCCGGTGTGCTGCAGACCTCCATGCAGGTCGGCGCGGCCATCGTGCTCGCGGTGAATACCGCGATCATCTCCTCGGGCGACCACGGCGCGAGCACTGCGTCCGCGATGCTCGACAACTTCCGCCCCGGACTGCAATTCGCCGCGGGAGTCGCCATTGTCGGCGCGCTGATCGCACTGACGGCCTACCTGCCCAAGCGTGCCAAAGCACGGGCGCAGGAGCCGGAATTGGAACTCGTCGGCTGATTCCCCTCCGTCGACGAAAAGTCGAACGTCACCGCTCCCTCCTCATCGGGGGCGGTGACGTTCGGCGTTTCACGAGAAGGGCGGAGCAGCAGCGTCTTTCGGAGATCGGACGTACGTCAGTGGCTGACCGTCCAGACCGACCTTCGGCCATTCGATACCCAGCCGCGGATCGAAGGCATCTATATCTCGGTCGAATTCGGGCGTGTACTCGATCGAACACAAATAGGTGACGGTGGAGTGGTCCGCCAGCGACAGAATCGCATGGCCGAGCCCCTCTGACAGGAACATCGAGCGCCGATCGACATCGTCGAGCACCACGCTGTCCCAACGCCCATAGGTGGGCGACCCCGGCCGCAGATCGACGACGACATCGAGGAATGCGCCGCGCACACAGGTCACGTACTTGGCCTGACCCGGCGGATCCTCGGTGTAGTGGATGCCGCGCAGCACCCCGGCCGCCGAGACCGAGCAATTGACCTGCCGCAGATCGAACGCCCGACCGGTCACCTTCTCGAATTCCGAGGCCTTGAACGCCTCGCAGAACATGCCGCGCTCGTCGCCGAATTGGCGCGGGGTGATCACCCATGCCCCCGGCACGGCGAGTTCACGGAATTCCATGCTCACCAATCCCGTCCCCGCTCGAGCAGGTCGAGCAGGTAGGTTCCGTAGCCGGAGCGAACCAGCGGTTCGGCGAGCGCGCGCAGCTGTTCGTCGTCGATGTAGCCGCGTCGCCACGCGACCTCTTCCGGCACACCGATTTTCAGGCCCTGCCGCTGTTCGATGGTACGCACATAATTCGCGGCGTCGAGCAGCGAATCGAAGGTGCCGGTATCCAGCCAGGCGGTACCGCGGGCGAGCACATCGACGCTCAGCCGATCCTGTTCCAGATAGGCGCGATTGATATCGGTGATCTCGTATTCGCCGCGCGCCGACGGTCGCAGCCCGCGCGCGATCTCCACGACATCGTTGTCGTAGAAATACAGCCCGGGGATGGCGTAGTTGGACCGCGGCACCTTCGGCTTCTCTTCGATCGAAACCGCTCGTCCCGCGGTGAATTCGACGACGCCGTATGCGGTCGGATCCGAGACCCAGTACGCGAAGACCGCGCCGCCATCGACCGTGGCGAAGCGTTCGAGGCGGGTGCCGAGGCCGGGTCCGTGGAAGATATTGTCGCCGAGCACCAATGCGGCGCTCTCGCCGCCGATGTGGTCGGCGCCGAGGACGAACGCCTTGGCGAGTCCGTCCGGTTCCGGTTGCACCACATAGCTGATCGAGATGCCGAACTGCGAGCCGTCGCCCAGCAGGCGGCAGAACGCATCGGCGTCCTCGGGTGTGGTGATCACCAGGATATCCCTGATACCCGCCAGCATCAGCGTGCACAGCGGGTAGTAGACCATCGGTTTGTCGTAGACCGGGACCAGCTGTTTGCTCACCCCGCGCGTGATCGGGTGCAAGCGGGATCCGGTGCCGCCGGCCAAGATGATTCCGCGCATGGTCCACGAGTCTGCCAGGCCTATCTCGCTCGGCTTCGGCGAGGTTCCGACTGGCCTACGAATTGATCACGAACGTTTAGCGCTTCGGCGCGGCGGGCGATATATGTTACGTAGATCACGCTATGGTGTTCTGAAACATCAGCGTGTGAGATGTCAGCGTCGACTCTCGCCTGGAGAACCGTTCGGTCGGGTTCGGCGCGCCAGTGTGAGGTAGGTGCGCGATGGTGGCGATCAACGGGAGTGAATTCGACGCGGGTGATCCGGGTCTGCTGATGAACCCGGACGGTCCGAGCGCATCGGCCCGATTGCTGCTGGCGACCTGTCTCGGTGCGGTGCGGCCGGTGCTGCGCGTATTTCCGGTCAGCCGCACGACCATCCCGATCGGTGCTCTCGCGATCGACGGACTGGCGCGACTGCGTCCCCAGCCGCGCGGTGTCGATCGGGAACAGGTGACGCTGAATGGGTTTCGGATGGAGATCCTGCGTCCGTCGGGCGGTTCGCGTGCCCTGCGGCACGGCGCGGTGCTGTATATGCACGGTGGCGGCTTCGCCATCTGCGGTCTCGGCACCCATCGCCCGATCGCGGCCAGCCTTGCCCGGCGCACCGGATTGCCGGTGGTCAATGTCGACTACCGCCAGCTGCCCGCAAATAATGTCACCGCCGCGATCGAGGACTGCCTGACCGCCTACCGCTGGCTGTTGCGGCACGGCGCGGACCCGGCCAGGGTCATGTTCGCGGGCGATTCCGCGGGTGGCTTCCTTGCTTTCGCCACCGCACTGCGCGCGATCGAGGCCGGGCTGCCGTCGCCGGGTGGGTTGATCGGGCTGAGCCCACTGCTCGATCTGGACTACGCCGCCAAGCGCGACTATATGAATGTCGCGCGTGATCCCTATCTTTCGCTGGCCGCCCTGGAGGCGGTGGTGCGGCTCGGCGCCGAGGTGGATGGGGTGCTGGATCCGCTGGTGTCGCCGGTCAACGGCGCCCTGGCGAGTTTGCCGCCGGTACTGCTGATCACCGCCGAAGACGAGATGCTGCGCTATGACTGCGAGCTCATGGCCCGCAGGCTGACCGCGGCCGGTGTCCCGAACGCGCTGGAGATCTGGCGCGGTCAGGTGCATGCCTTCATGGCGATAGCTCCGAACCTGCCCGAGAGCAGGATGGCACTGGCCCGGGTCTCCCGGTTCGTGCGCGCCCGCCTCGAGCAGTCCCAACAGGCTCGGACGGCTTGACCTGGATCGGCCGGACGAGTCGCGAACCCCGCATCCGGACCTGCCCTTCAGCGGCGGTCCGGGGCGGGGTTCTTTGTTGGGAACCTTGCCGTGCATTCCCCTCGGTTATCCGGAGAATTCTCGCGAGGGGCATACATGCGGCATTTAGTTCAACTTAATTTACTTTTTGTTCACCTCGGCGACGGTTGGAATTGCCCCGGCGTCGCGCCTATCACGGTCCTATCAAATCCGCAAATGCGCGGCCATTCGGACCGAGCCGCGGTCAACAGCGGAAACCCCGCCTGGTCGATGACCGGGCGGGGTTTCCTGGCTCTATTCAGGTGTGCAGAGCGTCGCTCGACTTACTTCGGCGCGTTGAACGGGGCGCTGGTGGTGGCGAAGTACTGGATCGCCGCACCGATCGCGACCGGAGCCGTGATGAAGATCTGACCGGCCAGGGTGCCCAGCGCACCGATGGCGATGATGCCGGCCACGCAGCCGACGGCAGCGGCGGGGATGAAGGGACCGAACAGGCCGACGATGGTCGCCGAGGCGATCGTGGCACCGGCGATACCGCCGAGGACGCAGCCGAGCGCGCCGCCGCCGAGACCGCCGACCAGGGTGCCGATGGTGGCGCCCATGGCGATGGTGTCCTTCAAGCGGTTGAAGGCGGCAACCTCACGGTCGTACGGGGTCTTGAAGGGAGCCTGGTCCTCGAAGGGCAGCGCGACCGGCTTGTAGGTGGCCTTCGCCATGTCGAGCTGCGGGGTGAGGGTGGCGGTGTGATCGGAGATGTCCGCGGCGATCGGGAACTCGAACTCATCGACGCGGAAGGTGAGCGGGGTGCCCGCCACGGTGGTGCCGTTGGCGGCCTTGATCTTGAGCGCGTTGTCCTCGACAACCAGCGAGCCGGAGTCGATCGAGATGATCGACTGGGTGTCGGTGGCGTTCGCGGTGAAGTTGACCGGGGCATCGGCGGATTCCGCCGGTGCCGCGTTGACGGTGCCCGCGGTGACGCCCATGGCGGCGATCAGCAGGGCCGAAGTCGCGGCGAATTTCCTCATCAGCATTTTGTTTTGGACCTCGATGTGAAGCGTTCGGAGGGGACTAGACGATCGAAATCTAGACCAGCTAACGCGTGGTGAACCGCTTGTGACCTTTAATTCAAATTTTGTTCACCATCGCGACTCGAGGTTTGGTGGGTTCTCGGAAATGAGCGCGCTGACCATGGTCTTTCAGTATCGACTGAACCACGCTTATTTCTTTTCGCATGTCCAGAGTGACGAACATCACAGATTCGAAACCTGGTCGCGTAGGTGAATACAGCTGGACGGATCCGGCGCCAGCGGGCCGCGCGGGCGACGTAAGGTCATGGGGTGCGACTGCTCGTAACCGGCGGAGCCGGATTCATCGGTGCGAATTTCGTCCAACAGACCGTGGCCGAGCGGCCCGACGCCACCGTAACCGTCCTCGACGCTTTGACCTACGCGGGAAATCGCGCCTCGCTCGCGCCGGTGGCCGACCGCATCGACTTCGTGCACGGTGATATCGCCGATCTGGATCTGGTCGACGAGCTCGTCTCCGGCGTCGATGTCGTGGTCCACTTCGCCGCCGAATCGCATAACGACAACTCCCTCGCCGAACCCTGGCCGTTCGTACAGACCAATATCGTCGGCACCTACTCCCTGCTGCAGGCGGTGCGCCGCCACGATGTGCGCTACCACCATGTCTCCACCGACGAGGTGTACGGCGATCTCACCCCGGACGGCCCCGCATTCGACGAGAACACCCCCTACAACCCGTCCAGCCCCTACTCGGCCACCAAGGCCTCGAGCGATCTGCTGGTGCGCGCCTGGACCCGCTCGTTCGGCGTCCGCGCGACAATCTCCAACTGCAGCAATAACTACGGGCCGTATCAGCATGTGGAGAAGTTCATCCCGCGCCAGATCACCAACCTGATCGACGGAGTGCGCCCGCGCCTCTACGGCGCCGGGCATCAGGTGCGCGATTGGATCCACGTCGAGGATCACAACCGCGCGGTGTGGGACATCCTGGAGCGGGGCCGAATCGGGCAGACCTATCTGATCGGCGCGGACGGCGAACTCGACAACAAGTCGGTGGTGCGCATGATCCTGGCGGCCTTCGACCGCGATCCGGAGGATTTCGATCACGTCACCGACCGCGCGGGCCACGATCAGCGCTACGCCATCGATGCGACGCTGCTGCGCACCGAACTCGGTTGGACGCCACGCTATTCCGACTTCGCCACCGGACTCGCCGCCACCATCCAGTGGTACCGCGACAACGAATCCTGGTGGCGTCCAGCCAAAGCCGGCACCGAGCGCGCTTACGCGGCGGCGGGCGAAACGACCATCAACGCCTGATGCGACGGCCGTCGCGGTACCCGCCGAAGCCCATGGTCATGTCTCGAGTCATGGTGTGACAGCGAATTCCGGCGTTCACCGGACCGACGGGCCGATCGGCCTGCTGGAGGACGGGCGCACCGCTCAGCCCCAGACGATCGAGTAGTACTTCCACAGCGCCGCGATCAGCGCTACCAGTGTGGCCACGATGACCGCGATGGCCGGACCTCTGGACGGGGTCTGGCCGCGAATATCGGTGAGTCGCAATGGCATCCAGCGCAGCACCACAGCCAGCGCGATGATCGCCAGTGGCACGAAATACCGGCCCTGGACGCCATCGATGATGTAGTAGCCGACCGGTGAGAACGACATGTACAGCGTCACGTAGATCATCGCGACGCTCGCGAGCACCGTCAGCGCGACGATCAGCGTGCGCCGGAAAGTGGCGGTCGCGGTATTCATCCGATCCGCGATACCGATGCTGACCGCGAAGGCGAGCAGGCAGGCCAGCACCGTCAGCGCGGGGACATCGATGTAGGCGAAGCCGAGTTCACCGAAGAACTGGGTGAACCACCGCTGGTCTCGCAATGCGATGCTCTCGCCGAAGGTGTTCACGAAATTCACCGGGTCGGTCAGGATTCCGTGCAGCTGATCGCCCGGACGCACCGAATTCCATTGGTGCTGCGGGCGCATCAGGCCCATACCCTCGGTGGTCGGTCCGGCGATCTTCATCCAGACGGCGAACCCCAGCGCGCCCAGTCCCGCGAAACCCCATGGAATGAAACGCTTCCAGGTAGCCGCGTTACCGAACGCGAACCGGTTCGTCGGCACCAGTACCAGGAGCATGGCGAGCAGCACGTAGGTCGGCTTGCTGACCGGTAGCAGCAGGGTCGCGGCCAGTAGCGCGGCCGTCCCGGTTCGACCGAGACCATCACCGAGGAACAGCGCCTTGACCAACAGCGCCGAGACCATAATGGCCAGTGCGTTGGTCAATGTGTCGGCGGTGACGGTGCCCGCTTGGAAGACCGCGATCGGCAGCACGGCGACGGTGAACGCCAGCCACTGCACCCGATGCGCACGCAGCGCCCACAGACCGAATCCCACCAGCGCGAGATAGGCGGCCAGGCCCGCCAGACGGGTCAGCAGCATCATCGCGCCGACATTCAGTCCGAACAGCTCCGCGACCCGAATACCGATGGCCGCGGGAATATACGGCACCGGCGAGTAGGCGGCGGTATTGGTGAACCAGACCGGCTCCTCGGCCTTGGAAACCGCGGCGCCCTCCATCCGGGCGTAGCTGCCGGGATCGGCCACCATCGGATCAGGCTCTTCCGGATTGGTGGTGTAGTCGTGCAGCGCGTAGCCCATCAGCTCGGTGATGCTGACCGGCACATCACCGCCGTAGGAGATGCCGCGCTCGTCGTGGATCCGCTGCGGCCCGAAGCCGCCGTGCGCGACCTGGTAGGCACGACCGAACTGGGTGATTTCGTCGTGTCCCCAGAACGGCGGAGTGATCCAGGCGAACAGCGCGCCGAAGACCGTGACGACAATGGTGAAGGCGACCGTGGCCGCCCCGAAGCGATCTACGATGCGGCGTCCGAAATCGCGTGCCGAATTCGGTCTGCTCGAATCGGCTTCGGCGGCAGCAGATTCGGGTGCCGCTACATCGTTGTCCGTGGTCTCCGGCTGCGCGGTGGTCGCGGTTCGATCCGCCGAGGTGGTCAACGCTCGGCCCCGGCGGCGTGTGCGTCACCACCATGCGCGTCATCCGCGCTGACGGCCGAGTAGCGCAGGTAGACCAGCCGGGCGGCCTCGTGCCGGGAGCGCCGGATACCGTCCAGGATCAGACCCGCGGTCCAGGCCAGGCTGCCGAGCAGCAGCAAGGTGAATCCGAGGAACAGCGTCGGGAACCTGGGCACCTCATGGGTGTTGTAGAACTCGACGACTATCGGAATGGTCAGGATGATCGAGATCAGCCAGCTCAGCGTGCCGAACAACCCATAGAACGCGACCGGTCGCTCATGTCTGGCCAGGCCGATGATCAGCGCCAGGATCTTGAATCCGTCGTGGTAGGTGCGCAGCTTGCTCTCACTGCCCGCGGGCCGGTCGCGGAAGCCGACCGGAACCGCGGTCTGCGGCACACGCAGGTGCAGGGAATGCACGGTCAGCTCGGTTTCGATCTCGAATTCACGCGAGACGGCCGGGAAGCTCTTCACGAACCGGCGTGAGAACACCCGGAAGCCGCTGAGCATATCTTCGACGTTCTCGCCGAATACCTTTCCGACCACGCCGTTGAGCACCTTGTTGCCGGTCTCGTGGCCGGAGCGGTACGCCGAGCCGCCCTCGTCCTGTTTGCGGACGCCGAGCACATGGTCGTACGGACCGTCGAGCAAGGTCTTGATCATCAGCGGCGCGGCCGACGCCTCATAGGTGTCGTCGCCGTCGATCATCAAATAGATATCGGCCTCGATATCAGCGAAGGCACGGCGCACCACATTGCCCTTGCCCTTGGTGTGTTCGTGGCGCACGATCGCACCGGCGGCGCGGGCCCGCTCGGCGGTCGCATCGGTGCTGCGGTTGTCGTAGACGTAGACGACGATTCCCGGCACGGCGGCCTGCAGGTCGGCGACGACCTTGGCGACCGAAGCCTCCTCGTTGTGGCATGGCACCACTGCGGCAATTCGGAGCTCGGTGGAGTCCACCCGGTCAATCCTCGATGTCGGCGGTGAATGGGGAACACCGGGAGGGTACAGGGGGAGTACCTATTGGTGCTCACTCGGTTCACCGAGCCTACTGGGGTACCGTCGCCGGGTGTCTTTCCCAGAGCAGCCCGTGTCATTCTCCGAACGGTCCGGCTCACCGCAATCCACGCCGGTCCAGGAGCCGCTGAGCGCGAAGGTGCTCGCCGCACTGCGGCGCGGCGGCGCCTTCCTGGTGGTCGGTGCGATTGGCTTCCTGGTCGACGCGGGCACCTACAACCTGCTGGTGTTCTGGGGCGGCGAAGGGGTGCTCTACCACGCGCCGCTGCCCGCCAAGATCATCGCGATCGCGGTGGCCACGGTGGTGACCTACTTCGGCAACAAGTGGTGGACCTTCGGGCACAAGAAATCGGATAATCCGGCGCGCGAGTACCTGCTGTATGCCATATTCAATGTGGTCGCTATCAGCCTGCAACTGGGTTGTCTAGGGTTCTCTCGCTATGTGCTCGAGCTGTCGTCGCCGCTTTCGGACAACATATCCGGCACGCTCATCGGCCAGATCGTCGCGGTGGTATTTCGCTATTGGGCCTACGACAAATTCGTATTCGTCGGCTCTGTGGACACTTCGGTTAATGATAAGCAACCATAAATAGCGGGACCGTCCCGGTTCCTGGACAGGCATTCGCCGAGCCCGATTGATATCCTCGGCCCGCCGCGAAGGCATCCAGGGGCGTGTCTGTCCCGTCGGCACCAAAGGATTTCGAGGACTTCATGGATCAGTCGGCTACCCAGGCCGTTACCGAGACAAATGACCAACCTTCGACCGCGCCGGCCTCACTGCGCGTCGATCATCAGGCGCCCGATCGCCTAGTGCTGCAGCGCGGCATCTTCACCGGGCCGTCGGCGAAGGTGAGCGATGAGCTGTACGCCGTCGTCAAGGGTCGCGCACATCGGGAACGCCTGGAGCTCAGACTGGACAAGGGCGCGTCCGCGCATACCAACACCTATTTCGGGCGCTTCGCGGCCAGCTACTGGCAGCGCTGGACCACGGTCACCGAGGTGTGGGCGAGCATGGTGCTCGATGTGACCAAGAAGGCCCGGGTCCGGGTGGTCGCCTCCGATATCGCCGGGCACCGCCGGATCATCGAGACCGCCGAGATCACCACCAGCGGCCCGCTGACCCTGACCGCACCGCTGGACCAGTACGTCGATGGTGGCGCGCTGTGGCTCGAATTCGATGCCATCGGCGGCGAACTCGGCATCTCCGCGCAGACCTGGACCGCCATCGCACCCGAACGTGTGCGCCCTGTCGCCATCGCGATCTGCACCTTCAACCGGGCCGCCGACTGCGCCGAGACCGTAGCCGCGCTGGCCTCCGACGCCCCGATTCTCGAGGCCATCGACGCGGTCTATGTGGTGGATCAGGGCACCGATCTGGTGCAGAATCAGGCGCGCTTCCAGGAGACGCTGCCGATCTTCGGTGACAAGCTGCGCTACATCCGACAGCCGAATCTCGGTGGTGCGGGCGGTTTTACCCGTGGCCTGTATGAGGTCTCGGCGGTCAACGAGCACGCCGACGTCATCCTGATGGATGACGACATTCTCTGCGAACCGGAAACGGTATTGCGGCTCAATGCCTTCGCCAATATGACCGTGGAACCGACGCTGGTCGGCGCGCAGATGTTGTTCCTGCTCAACCCGGATTACCTGAATGTCGGCGCCGAGGAAGTGCATCTGCACGAGCTGAAGCACGGCCAGAAGGTGTCGAAGGCATTGCGCAACACCAGCATGCTGAAGAAGAACCAGGAGCGCCGCGTCGACGCCGGCTACAACGCCTGGTGGACCTGCCTGATCCCGGCCGAGGTGGTCGCCGAGATCGGGCTGCCGGTGCCGATCTTCTTCCAGTGGGACGATGTCGAATACGGCATCCGAGCCCGTGAGCACGGGTTTGTCACGGTGACGCTGCCGAACGCCGCGGTGTGGCACGCGGACTTCTACTGGAAGGACTACGACGACTGGGCGCGCTACTTCAGCACGCGCAACTCGTTGATCGTCGGTTCGCTGCACACCGATCTCGACGGCAAAGCCATTACCCGCCAGCTGTTCCGGAATCTGGCCGAACATCTGGTCGCCATGCAGTACGGGCTCGTGCACACCACGCTGCAGGGCATCGAGGACTTCCTGCAGGGCCCGAAGATCTTGCGCGACGGCGGAATCGCCGCACTGGCCGCCGCTCGCACCAGTCGCGGCGATTACGCCGAGACCATCAAGCATCCCGCCGCGACCCCGCCGGTGCGCTCGGCCGATATCCACTTGCGCCGGGCCGGGGGCGAACCGAGTCGGGTCACGGCGGTGCTGATCAAGCGGGCCATCACCCAGTGGACCGGACGCACCCAGCGCGGCCTGATCGGCGTCACCCGCGAGGACGCGCACTGGTGGCATGTATCGCTGTTCGACCACGTCGTGGTCACCGATGCCTCGCAGTCCGGTGTCCGGGTCCGTCAGCGCGACAAGGCGCGAGCTCGCGCCTTGCTCATCCGCACCATCCGCGTCCTGCGTCAGCTGCGCCGTGAACTACCCAAACTCACCCAGCAATACCGCGCCGCAATGCCCGAACTCACCAGCCGAGAAAACTGGGAGCGCCTCTACGGCATCAAGCCGAACTGAGCCGGCGCCGCGCACGCTTTGCCCGCCACGCGCGAAATGACCGGGCAAATCCATGCGCGGCGCGCCAAAAGGTGCGTGTGACAACCGCGCTCAGCGCAGTGCGGTTTGGAATGCGGCGTGGGCGCGCTCGTCGAAGAGGATGAAGTGGGCTTCTTGGACGGATGTTTTTGTGTGGCGCACTGTTTCGGTCGCGATGCGGGCGCCGTCGTTCAGCGGCCAGCCGTAGATGCCGGTGGAGATGGCAGGAAAGGCGATTGTTCGCGCGCCTAATTCGTCTGCTACCCGGAGAGATTCGCGATAGCAGGAGGCGAGGAGGGGGCTGCGGTCTTCGGTCGCGGACCATACGGGGCCGACGGTGTGGATTACCCATCGGGCCCACAGGTCGCCGCCGGTGGTGGCGACCGCCTGACCGGTTGGCAGTCCTTTGCCGTAGCGCGATGCGCGCAGATCGCGGCAGGCGTCGAGAATCGCGGGTCCACCGGCGCGGTGGATCGCGCCATCGACGCCGCCACCGCCGAGCAGGGAAGAGTTGGCCGCATTGACGATCGCGTCGACCCGCTGCTCAGTGATGTCGCCTCGGCGAAGGATGATGGTGGCGGTACCGGGCGCGCCCGAGATCAGGTGCCTGGCGCGCCCCTCCAATAGCGGCATCAACGCCTGCCGCCAGGCATCGAGGCTGACCATCCCGCTCGACATGCCGCCGTGCGCGAACTCCGGTCGGTGCACGCTGTGGGGTGCGTTTTTCGCGTCGAGACGCGATCCGAGCACCTGCTCGAAGGTGTCGTGCAGTAGTGCGATCAACTCGGTCGAAGTCGATGGCGGTTCGAGATTTTCGAGCCGACTCCGCATTTCCTGCCAGAGGTAGGGATCGCCGCGCAGTCCCCATTCTTCGGGCTCTGGTTCGAAGATCGCGGCCAAGGTTGTTTTACCGGTCACGATAGCGACGGTAGCGGGCTGACGGCCCGAAAGTGGCCGGGCGGGCCACCTTCGGGGGCGGCGTCAGAGGAACAGGTCGGTGGTCAGTTCGGCGTCGCCGGGGACGACGCGGTATTTGTCCAGGTCGGTGATGCCGTGGGCGGCGAGGACTTCGTCATCGAGGAAGAAGTTGCCGCTGGTCTCCTTCGACGGCGAGGTGAGGACCAGGTAGGCGGCGTCGGCGTAGATATCGGGAGTGCGGGAGGTGGCGATCATTTCCTCGCCGCCGAGCAGATTCTTTACCGCGGCGGTGGCGATGGTGGTCCGCGGCCACAGTGAGTTGACGGCGATACCGTCGCCCTTGAGCTCCTCGGCCAAACCCAGTGTGGTGAGCGACATTCCGTACTTGGCGATGGTGTATCCCAGCGCCATGCCCGCCCATTTCGGGTCCAGGTTGAGCGGCGGGGACAGGGTGAGAATGTGTGGATTGCGGCCCGCCGCGGCCGATTCGCGCAGCGCGGGAATGCTGAGTTTGGAGAGCAGGAAACTGCCGCGGCAGTTGATGTCCTGCATCAGGTCGTACTTCTTCATGGAGATGGCGTCGGTGGGGGACAGATCGATCGCCGAGGCATTGTTGACGACGATATCGATGCCGCCGAACCGCTCTACGGTCTGGCGCACGGCCTCGGCGACCGACTCATCGATGCGCACATCGCCGACGAATGGCAGTACGGTGCCGCCCGCCTCTTCGAGTTCGGCCGCGGCGGTATGGATAGTGCCGGGCAGCTTGGGATGCGGCTGGTCGGTCTTCGCGATCAGGGTGATATTCGCGCCGTCGGCGGCGGCCCGCTTGGCGATCTCCAGACCGATGCCGCGGCTGCCGCCCGACATGATCATCGTCGCGCCCGCGAGCGGCTTCGATCCCGGTTCCGTCATGACCTGCTCCTGTCGTCCAGGCCGCGGGTGGGTGGGCCCGCGACCGTGCCGACCCGTTCGAACGACCGGCGAGCAGTCGCCGACGGGTGTTGTGCACGTTAAGCGTAACCCAGGCTACTATGCAACCAGTTGCATAGGTGTCGCGAAGAAAGGGCGCCGGAACTCCGACGCCCTTTCGACGCTGTCAGATGCTTGACGCGCCAGCGATCAACACAATGTTGAGCAGGATCATCAATGCCACGATGGCCCAGCTGATGTAGATGAAGATGGCACCGGGCGTCTTCTGCGGAACCGGGCCGATCGCACCGTTGAGGAAGATGATCGCGGGCGGCTTGTAGTAGAACATCGCGCCCTGACCTTCCTGAATCGATGCGGTCGCATTGGCCTGGCCCATATCGAACAGCCAGGGCGTGACCACTCGCACGTGGTACTGGCCGGGACCGACCGGAATATGGTTCTGACCCCACCGCGTATTCGGCACCCGTTGACCGTTGACCAGGATCTTCGGCTTGGTAATCGCCAACAGGAACGCGAACCATTCATAGGAAGCGTTGACCGTGATGCCCGGTGGGGCCGGAGCCTGCTGCGGAACCGGCTGCTGCCCATAGGGCGCCTGGCCGTACGGCTGCTGCCCATAGGGCTGAGCAGGCTGACCATACGGCTGCGGCGGTGCGGGTTGGCCGTACTGCGGCTGCGGAATATGCGGCTGACTGCCGTACGGCGGTTGCGGCACTTGTGGTTGGCTGATCGGTGGCTGCCCCGCGGGCGGCGCGTATTGCGGTGGCGCACCGTAGGGATTCGGCGCGCCCTGCGGCGCCGGCTGACCATATGTGGGCTGTCCGGGCCATTGCCCGGGCTGGCCCTGTGGCGGATACCCGCCGGGGTAACTCATCGAAACACCCTCCCGTTTGGCGATTTGTGCGTGCCGACCCTACCGTGCTGGTGCGACGTTCGCTTTCCCTGACGTGGTTACGCGAACTGCCGCTCCCCGCGCCGAATCAGCGCCGTGAACCTCGCTCCTGGTAGAACTGCCGCTGCTGTTTGCGGATATCGCGCCACACCTTCGCGCGTTCGGCCTGCAGTCGCTTATCCGATCGCGCTGCCATCCAGGCGTTTTCCCGTTCGAGTTTGCGGTAGCTGGCCAAGCGCCGCTGGGTGAGCGCGCCGCTGTCGATGGCCTTCTGAACGGCACAGCCGGGTTCGCCGTTGTGCGCGCAGTCGTCGAATCGGCAGTGTGTCGAGAGGGATTCGATATCGCTGAAGGTTTTCCCGATGCCTTCGGCGGCATCCCAGAGTCCGATGCCGCGCAGTCCGGGTGTATCGATCAGCGTGCCACCGCCGGGCAGCGGCTGCAGTTCCCGATGCACGGTGGTGTGCCTGCCCTTCTTGTCCCCCGAGCGAACGGCGTTGGTGGCGAAGACTTCCTGGCCGAGCAGAGCATTGGCGAGCGTCGATTTCCCGACCCCGGACGGACCGATCAGCGCGACGGTGCCGTCGAGCATCGCGGTGAGTACATCGAGTCCCGATCCGGTATCCGCACTCACCGCGAGGGCGACCGCGCCGGGCGCGACGGCCTGTACCTCGTCGAGCGGAATATCCAGCGCCGCATCCGCTTTGGTCAGCACCACGATCGGCTGTGCGTTGCTCTCCCAGGCCAGCGCGAGCATGCGCTCGATGCGCCCGAGGTCGATATCACCGTCGGCCGCGCTGCAGATCAGCACGGTATCGACATTTGCGGCGAGTACCTGGCCCTGTGCGCGGCGGTCGGCGGCCGAGCGCGTGATCGCGCCGCGGCGCGGCAGCAGCTGGCGCACATTGTGTTCGGCATCGATGCTCACCCAGTCGCCGGTGCACAACCCGCTGATTTCGGAATCGGCACCCCGCTCGAGCGAGTCGGGCGGGAAGGAGGCAGCTCGGGTAGCCACGGAGGGCTCCCGCTCAGGCCATACCAGACGTGGGCAACGGGCACGGGCGGGTCCGGTCGGTGTCGCGACATCGCATTCGCTGCGATCCATGCGGATCACCCGCGCGGGGACGCACCCATCGTCGATGAGCGAGTTGTATTCATTGGCAACGGCTTCGGTCCAGCCGTAAGGGACGAGGAGGTCGTAATCGACCATGATGGAAGGAATCCTTCGTCGGGCGCCGAGCCCGAACCGGACTCAGCGAGAGGTATCTGAGGCGGAAATTCGTGCGACAGCGTGCGTTTGCGCAGCTGCTACGGGCACGACAATCCGAACGGTCCGTGTCACGATCTCCACCTCCTCACTCTCGTCTCGACGTTGCTCGCCCACTCTGGCATGGCGCGTAGACCCGCGCAATCTATTTTTCGTCGGTGGTCTTCTGGTCCGGGGTGGGCTTGCCGAACTGCTCGTTGCGGCCCAGACTGCGCAGGTGGAACCATTCGCGCAGACCGGCCGGATCGCGGCGCGTGACCAGGAAGAACCAGGAGAAGCGAATCCATTCCTGGGGCAGCAGTTTGCGCATACCCGGCTGGGACATGAGATAGCCGCGGTTGCGGTAGGTGAAGTAGCGCTTGACCGGATCGTCCGGGTACTGGGTGTGCATGCGGCCGCCGAGGATCGGCTTGAATTCGGCGGCGCCGTTGGGGTGCAGGTAGGCCGTCTGTAGACACGTGCCGAACGGGAGTCCGGAGCGGACCAGCCTGCGATGCACCTCTACCTCGTCGCCGCGCACGAATAGCCGTAGGTCGGGAACGCCGATCAGGTCGACCGCCTTCGCGGAGATCAGCGCGCCGTTGAACAGCGAGGCGATGCCGGGCAGGAAGTCTTCGTCGCCCAGCTCGGAACGTAGCCGCCGCCAGACCACGCCGCGGCGCAGTGGGAAGGCGAGGCGATCCGGTTCATCGATATCGCAGACCACCGGCGACACCTCGACCAGACCGTGTCGGCCCGCGCAATCGAGCAGGGTGGCAAGGACTTCCGAGCCGTCGGGGCGACCGTCGTCGTCGGCCAGCCACACCCAGTCCGCGCCGAGGGTCAGCGCATGCAGCATGCCGAGCGCGAAACCGCCCGCGCCGCCGAGATTGTGCGCCGAACCGAGGTAGGTGGCCTCGACCGGTTGCTGGGCGACCAGCTCGGCGACCTCGGTTTCATTGGCGTTATCGACCACGATCAGGTGGTCCACCGGGCGAGTCTGGGAGACAAGGACTTTCAGCGATTCGGCGAGCAGTTCGCGGCGCTTGTGGGTAACGACCACGGCGACGATCTTGGCGTCGGGGCCGGTGCCAGCGGGGGTGCGTGCGGCTTCGATTTGTGCGGGGGAAATGTCGTCGGCCAGGTCGTCCGAGGTAGGCGCTGCCTGGTCGTTCGCGGGCTCAGGCGTGGTTTGCGGTGCTGCGTCGATCGGGGCGTTCTGCCCCGTCGGCTCATTCATGCTGTATCCATTCGGCGTGGTCGGTGGGCCCTGCGTGGTTACGCGGGCTGCCTCCTCCGGGCCCTGACCGCTCATGGCGCCCCCTCGCTAACGCTCGGCGGCGCCACGAGCGGGCGTCCGGCTGCGTTGATTGCCCGCTCGCTGCGCTCGCTCACGCCTGATTCCGCTCCAATTCTCGCTCTGTTCCCATTTTCCGTTCCGCTTCCATCTCGCGCAGCACGGTAGCGACGTGATTGCCCGCGTCCGGACCCTCATAGGCACGTACCACTTCTTCGATACCGCCGCGCAACCGGATCTGCCCATGGTCGACCCACATAGCGGTATCGCAGAGCTGGGCGAGAAATTCATTGGAATGGCTGGCGAACACCAGGATGCCCGAGCGGGCCACCAGTGATTGCAATCGGATCCGAGCCTTCTTCATGAATTCGGCATCCACCGCGCCGATACCCTCGTCGAGCAGCAGGATCTCCGGATCGATGGAGGTCACCACACCCATCGCCAGGCGCACCCGCATACCCGTGGAATAGGTGCGCAGCGGCATCGACAGATATTCGCCGAGTTCGGTGAATTCGGCGATCTCATCGATCTTCGACATCATCTGCTTGCGCGTCTGGCCGAGGAAAAGCCCGCGGATGATGATGTTCTCGAAGCCGGAGATCTCCGGATCCATACCCACGCCGAGGTCGAATACCGGCGCCACCCGGCCGCGGATACGGGCACTGCCGCGCGAGGGCTCATAGATTCCCGAAAGCAGCCGCAGCAGTGTCGATTTGCCCGCGCCGTTATGTCCGACCAGGCCGACCCGGTCGCCCTCTTTCAGTGAAAGAGTGATATCGCGCAGCGCCTCGACCACCACAACATCGGACTGATTGCGGCCGATCGCACCACCGGCCTTGCCGAGGAATGCCTTTTTCAGCGACCGCGATTTGGCGTCGAAGATCGGAAACTCGACCCACGCCTGGCGGGTTTCGATACTCACATGGTCGGTCATGTCGGGCCCGGTCTCCTATACCCAGTACGGCACGCGCGAACGGTACTGCTTCATGGCGAAGATCGCCACGATCCAGCCGACGACGGTGATGGCGCCGACGATCACCCAGTGATACAAATGCTGATCATCGCCGAGCAGCGGCGCGCGGACGATTTCCAGGTAATGGAAGGTCGGCACGATTTCGGCCAGCTTCGCTCGCTCGCTCACCTGGCCACCCTGCTCTTCCAGGCTTTTGGTATTCCACATGACGGGCGTGAGCACGAACAGCATCAACGTGAGGCTGCCGAGGATCGGCGCGATATCACGGTAGCGGGTGCTGAAGATGCCGAAAACGATCGAAACCCACATCGAGTTGAGGAACAGCAGCCCGAGCGCGGGGATCGCGAAAATGGCGGTCCAGTGCAGTTTTTCCCAGACACCGAACGCGGCCAGTACCACCAGATAAATCAGCATGTTGTGCGCGAAGAACAGTAACTGCCGCCAGACCAGGCGATATACGTGCACACTCAGCGCTGACGGCAGCTGTTTGATCAGCCCCTCATTGGCGATGAAGACATCCGAGCCCTCGAGGATGCTGGCCTGGATCACATTCCAGACGATGATGCCGATGGCCACATACGGCAGATACGACTTGATCGACTGGCCCAGCAGCGCGGAGTACAGAATGCCGATGGCGGCGGCCTGCACACCGGTCGCGATGGTGATCCAGAACGGGCCGAGCACCGAGCGCCGATAGCGCTGCTTGATGTCCTGCCAGCCGAGCGACAGCCAGAGTTCGCGCTGCGAGAAGCCGCTGCGGAAGTCTTTGAACGCGCGAGCGAAAGTCTGCGAGTCCGAGACGATCGGAGTCTCGACGGCCTCGTCCGGCGCGGGCGTTTGCGCGTCGGCGCTCACCGGATGCTCCGGCGCGGTCTTCTCTTCGGGAGGTACGGAGGTCTCATCGGAACTCTCGTCGGTACGCGCTTGGCTGGTATCTGAACGCACTGAACCCTCTTCAGGACGATCCGAGCTCTCATCGGGACGCGCCGTATTCACATCGGGGACCGAGTCGGGGCGGGCGGCAGCGGACGGCACGGTGCTCGACACTACCCTCGCAATTTCCCGCCGCGTGAACGGCAGGGCCCGGAGGCACAAGCGAAGCGTAACCACGTAGGCCCCCGCCATCGCCGCAAATCAGACACCGCCGACCCGGCTGGCACTCGTCTCGGATCTACTCAGAGATATTGTCCGGAGCCGCCGATCGACGGGTTGGACTGGCCACCGCGCGCGTCGGTCGCGTGGATGCCGGGCGGCAGCGCACCCTGACGCATCTGTTCCAGTTGCGCCCGAGCCGCCATCTGCTGGGCGAACAGCGCCGTCTGGATGCCGTGGAAAAGGCCTTCCAACCAGCCGACGAGCTGGGCCTGAGCGATGCGGAGTTCGGCATCGGTCGGCACCGCGTCATCGGTGAACGGCAGCGTGAGTCGCTCTAGCTCCTCACGCAATTCCGGTGCCAGCCCCTGCTCGAGTTCGCGTACCGAGGATTTGTGGATCTCGCGCAACCGGGTCCGGCTGGCATCGTCGAGCGGAGCCGCGCGGACCTCCTCCAGCAATTGTTTGATCATGGTCCCGATACGCATGACCTTCGCCGGCTGCTCGACCATATCGGCGAGCGATTCCTCGGCGTCGTCCTTACTGTCCGCATTGTCGGATTTCTCATCACCGTTGGTAACGACCTGCGCGGTGAAAGGCGTGTCCGAACCGGACTCCACCGGAATGGCCAGCGGCCTGCCGTCGGGTCCGATCACGACAATGGATTCGGGTGCTCCATCCGATTGCGTCATGGTCCCCATCATGTCGTGTCCGCCGCGAACGCGCTAAGTCGGTCGCCTTCGAGCGGCTCACCGGGGCGGTGCCGCGGCGCGGAGGCGGCGTCTATTCTGTTCGGGTCGTGTGGTTCGGATTTGTTGAAAGTCGGTTGCCATGCTGAGTCCCAGTTCACTGCACCCCCGCCCGCCGGTGAGGGGGAACGCGGTTACCCAGGCTCGCCCGCTGCCCTTAGAGTGGCCAACATGACTTACGACGTCGCGAGGGTTCGGGGCCTGATACCGTCCCTGGGCGACGGGTGGATCCATCTCGACCCGCAGGGCGGAATGCTGGTCCCGGATTCGGTATCTCGTGCCGTATCAACAGGTTTCCGAACCTCTTCGTTTTCCCATATCGGCCGCAATGGTGCCGCCGTTCGCAGTGCCGCGATTCTGGAGGCGGCGCGCGAGGCCGTCGCGGATCTCGTCGGCGGTGATCCGGCGGGCGTCGTGCTCGGACCGGACCGCGCGGTGTTGTTGGCCTGGTTGGCGGAGTCGCTGAGTTCGCGGCTCGGCCTCGGCACCGGGATAGTGCTGTCGCGATTGGACGATGAAGCGAACGTCGCGCCGTGGTTGCGGATCGCGAACCGCTACGGGGCGCATGTGCGCTGGGCCGAGGTCGAGATCGAGACCTGCGAAATGCCGTCGTGGCAGTTCGAGGAATTGATCGGCCCGACTGCCCGGCTGGTCGCGCTGACCGCCGCATCGCCGATCGTCGGTTCGGCCCCCGGAGTGCGCATCGCGGCGGATCGGGTACACGAAGTGGGTGGTCTGCTCGTCGCCGATTGCTTCGGCGCCGCGCCCTATGCCCTCATTGATATCGACGAACTCAATGCCGATGTGGTCGCGTTGAGCGCTCCCGCCTGGGGTGGTCCGCAGATCGGCGCGCTCGTCTTCCGCGATCCGGCCTTCCTGGACCGTATTCCGTCGATGTCGTTGAATCCCTATGCCAAAGGGGCCGAACGCCTCGAGGTCGGCGGCCACCAATACGCACTGCTCGCCGGATTGACGACCTCCATCGACTTCCTCGCCGGCCTCGATGAGCGCGCCAGGGGCACCCGCCGCGAGCGCCTGGAAATCTCCATTACCTCGCTGCAGGATTACCACGACCAACTCTTCGAGCACCTCATGGACGTGCTCGACAAAATCTCCAACCTCACCGTTATAGGCCGCGCCTCCACCCGCATCCCCACCGTCAGCTTCACCATGGCAGGCATGCAGGCCGAGAAGGTCGCCGCCAAACTCGCCGATGCCCGCATCGGCACCCTCAGCGGCGTCCACGGCGGCAGTCGGCTGTTGGACGCCTTGGGCGTCAATGACGAAGGCGGCGCCGTCACCGTCGGCTTGGCCCCGTACACAACGAAATTCGAAATCGATCAGTTGGGTCGGGCGCTGGCCGCCCTGGAGTGAGCGCGGACGGTACCGCTGGTCAGTATCGCTTCGGCTGCCCCCACTGATTGCTCGGTCGCTCCGGCATCGTGTCATCGCCCTCCCGCGGTGTGACCGCGTCGGCCGGTGCGATGAAGTCCAGATAGATCCACCGCCCATCGGTCTCGACCGGCACTTCGATGCTGGCCACCCAACGCCCGTCCACCAGCCGATGCCACGCCCGCTGTCTGGCCGCCATCCGTCCGGACAAGACCAGACCGTACTTCTTCACCCGCGCCGATACCTCGCGGCTCGGCGATCCATCCGGCGGGAGCACACGATCGATGTCGACGTAGATCGGCAGGAGCGGTGAGTACGGCCGCCAGACGTCTCGATGTCGATTATCGAACATACATTCGAGTATGACATCGATGATGCGTCACGCAATAACCGTCTGGGCGGGTGGCCGACAGGTTCTATCTGTCACATGCAGGCGCTGGTTGTCGCCAGTCTGCTGGCGCGTCGAGGGGTCAGTGGTCGCCGGCGAGACGGTCGAGCCACTCTCGCAGGAGGTGTTGCTCGGCGGTGGTGAGCGTTGTTTCCTCGGGAAGGTTGGCGCGGAGGGCGCGGGCCGCGCCGGCCGCGCCGGTGTCTTGGATGGCCGGGCGTTCGTTGGTGACCGCGGTGACCATGGCCTCTCGGAGTGCGGTGAGCAGGGCCGGGTCACGGTTGGCTTCCGGGAAGGATAGCCAGGTCAGGACCGCACCCCGGCCGGTGGCGTGAATGATCCCGGCCGCAAGTTGTTCATCGACACGCAGCCAGCCACCCGCGGCGAGGCGACGGACCCGTCCGCGCAGGATTTCCAGTCCGGCCCGGAATGCGGCCGACTCGGTGCCGGCGGGTTCGCTGTACATGAGGGTGTAGAGCGCGGGGTTGGACAGACCGAACTCGACCGCGAGGTCCCACCCGGCCCGGAGGTCTTCGATGGGGTCCGCGGGGTCGGGGTCGAGGTGTTTGCCGGCGACGAATTTCGCGAAACCGTACTCCGCCACCGCTTCCAGCAGCCCGTCCTTGTCACCGAACAGCCGGTAGATCGCCGGTGGTTGCAACCCTGCCATGTCGGCGACCGCGCGAGTTGTCACCGCATCGC
The DNA here is from genome assembly GCF_044457245.1 of Nocardia sp. NPDC050630. Taxonomy (NCBI): domain Bacteria; kingdom Bacillati; phylum Actinomycetota; class Actinomycetes; order Mycobacteriales; family Nocardiaceae; genus Nocardia; species Nocardia sp. NPDC050630. The sequence goes on along the minus strand of NZ_JBITGN010000013.1, from coordinate 52,189 downwards.
GACCCGCGCGTTCCAGCAGGTCGGCGGCGGCTTCGATGACGCGTTGGCGGTGCTGTTCGCGAGTCGACGTCGTGCTGTCGGATTCGACGGTGGTGTCGTTCCTGGGTGGCATGGCCGATGTCATGAATCAACGATATCGCTTGACTGTTTCCGGCGGAAGTATCACTGTTAGCGTATTAATGTTTCCGTTGGAATCAAGGAGTAGCGGCATGATCATCGTGACCGGAGCCACCGGGCAGCTGGGCCGTCGGATTGTCGAGAGTCTGCTGACGCGAGTGCCCGCCGACCAGGTGGGTGTGAGCGTCCGCGACCCGCGAAAGGCGCAGGACTTGGCCGAGCGCGGAGTACGGGTGCGACAGGGCAGCTTCACCGACCCGGACAGCTTGTCTCACGCTTTCGAGGGCGCCGGCCAGGTGCTCCTCGTCTCGGTCGACAAGCTCGGTGCGGAGGCCGTCCGACAGCACCGGGCTGCCATCGAAGCAGCCGCCGCCGCAGGCGCACGCCGCATCCTCTACACCAGCCATATGGGTGCCAGCCCGGACTCGCAGTTCGAGCCCTGTCGCGACCACGCCATCGACGAGGAAGTGCTGCGGGCCTGCGGTGTTCGGTTCACCTCGCTCCGCAACGGGTTCTACGCCGCCAGTGCGATGCGGTTCTTCGGGCGGGCCGCCGGGACCGGACAGCTCGTGTTGCCCGCGGATGGAGCGGTGAGCTGGACCGCACATGTCGACCTCGCCGACGCGGCCGCCGCGATCCTTACCGAGGAAGGCCGATTCGACGGTCCCACACCGGCATTGACCGCAGCGCAGGCCATCGATTTCGACGAAATTGCCGCCATCGCGGCCACGCTCACGGGTCGAACCATCAAGCGCATCACCGTATCCGACGAGGAATTCCGGCACCAGATGCTGGACAATGGCGTCCCGGCCGCGCAGGCGGACATGATGGTGGATATCTTCGCCGCTAGCCGGGCCGGTGAATTCGCCAGGGTCGACCCGACATTGGCGCAGTTGATCGGCCGCGAGCCGACCGGTTTCGACGCGGTTCTGCGCGAGGCGCTGTCGGCGAGCTGAGCGCTCGGCGCTCAGGCGGATACGTCGAGAGTGTTGCGGTGATTTGCCTGAGCCCGCAGGCATGGAAAGACGGCCGGAAATCGGTGACAGAAGCGATCTGCGTAGCGGGTGCCCGGCGGGGGCGATCTTCGGCCCTGAGATGGCGTCAGTTCCCAGTAGCGGGAGGATGGTCGGAGTGGGGTGAGTATGGGCGCGCAGTTAGTGAGTTCGATTGGGAGACAGGTATTTTCATGCTGGGCTCAACCGCGATCGCTGCCTGGTAGCAGGAGTCGGGTCGGGCTCTCGGGCGCTATAGTCCCCCCGCACGTCTGTACGGAGAGGACAACCGATGGCGACAGCTCTTTCGCTTCCCGTGACATATCTGGTCGGAAGCGCCAACGCACCGACGCGACAGATCGCGATGGAGAAATTCGGCACGATGTGGGAGTACCTGCCGTCGTTTCCGGAGGGGGACACGGCTTTTCCCGGTTGGATCATGCCGCGGCTGCGCAGTACCTTCGCGCTTCCTGGAATGCGGAAGGTGAAGGACGGAAATATCGAATTGGCCTATCCGGGGATGCCTGGTTACGAGTACACGGGCGAGCGTGAGCTCGAGATCCCGCCGGTGCTGCTGGGTTATTTCGATCAAGCCGAGGCGGCCAAGCCGATTCTGGAGCGCATGATCGAGGAGCGCGGCAGCAGCAAGAGCTATCAGGCATGCATTGTCGATCCGTACGATCACGCGTACTTCGCCCTGGGTCCGGCCGGACTCGAGCAGCATTACGAGTCGTTTCGGAAACCGGCGCTGGAAGAGATCTTCGCCATCCATCGGTTGTTCGACGGTGACGTGGTGTTCCAACTCGAGAGTCCAGGGCGCATGTTGACGATCGAGGTGATCGAGTCGGCGCAAGAGCGGGCCGCGAAAGCTGTTGAGCTGGCTTCGGATCTGGCCGCATTCGTGCGCCGGATGCCGGAGGGTGCCCGTGTCACGATCCATCTGTGTCGCGGCGACTGGGAACACAGCACGTGGCTGAAGCAGATCAACGGTTTCGAGCCGGTGGTGCTCTTGGTCAATGCCATTGTGGCGGCCTGGCCCGAGGGCAGAACGCTGCAGGGCATTCATATTCCGCTGGCGGCGGCCGACGTACTTCCGTTCGCCGACGTGGACAATCCCGATATCTATCAGCCGTTGGAGCAACTAACCACCGATGCGACCATCTACGCCGGTATCGTGCACGAGCAGGCGAGTGCGGACCATATCCGCTCGGCCTTGACGCAAGCGCGGAAGTATTACCCGCGTCCGTTCGGCGGGCTGAGCACGTCGTGCGGTATGGCTCGGATGACCGAGGCCGACATGGACCACGCACTGCGATTGCTGACCGAATTGATGGTCACGACGACCGGTTGATCGGTTCGGGTGCCGCATCGTCGACCAGGTCTTATCTCGAAGTGGCGCGGCATCTATCGAGCCGAGTCGAATGGTGGTACTGGACATGTCCGGAACCGTCTTTCGACTCGGTTCGACGCCGGATCGCGGCCTAGCTCGATAACGCCCGTCAGTGCGACTCTGCGCGACGCTGATCTACGGCTGTCACGAAGTCGGGGTGTGCTGACACGATCAGCTGGTCGGTCGTGTCGGTCAGCCAGACATCCGCGAAATAGCGGGACCTAGTCCAGGCGACCACGGCGACAGCCAACACGATAGGAAAGCACCCGGGCACACCCGCGATGGCCAGTGGCACATAGAGCTGCTCGACGTGGAGCAGGCGTGCGACCAGAATTGCCCCGAACGTCAGCACGACTGCCAGCAATGCCAGCAACGCGATCCGCCGGAATCGCCTGACTTCATACAAGCAGTATTCGCAGGCCGGACATTCGAACCGGAGAATGGCCTCCGGCCCGCGTGATTCAGGGGGCCGCCATGGCAACCTCATGGACCGGAAGAAGACCCGCGCAGTGGGTATCTCCGATCCCGGCCCGTTGGAACGCACTCTGAAAGAACGACTTTCAACCGACGGCCGGCCGTGTTCACTGCACACATCGGGCATGGATTCGACCAGAATCAGTTCGAGCGGAGCAGACGTGAGAACCGGGGTCCAATCCGGATTCACCTCCGTCTCGAACAGCACCTTCTGCCGCTCGGTCACACCAGCCAGCCCTTCTGCTGACGGTCGCGAAAGTAGCGGTCGTCCTCATCCGGTTCCTCGGGGGTGACGATGCGGTCGCGGTTGGGCTTGCGTGTTCCCGGGTGCACGACACCGGCCGTCGGCTCGGTAGGTGTACCGGCCATTATCTACCGTCCGGGTAAGTGCGATCCAATTCCTCTGCGCGCGATTGGCATTGAACCTCATCAGCCATAGAACCCCTCCCTTCAGCGGCACTCCCCCACCGCGCTTGGTATCGACAAACCTTCACACAGCCGCACATGGGACGCAACCCGTCGATCGCGCGCCTCGGCAGCCGGTGTCAGAATTCCCCACCTGCCGTTGAGGTTTCGGACATGAAGGACCCGCCAGGATTGCGGAGACGGAGGGATTTGAACCCCCGGTCGCTCTCGCGACGCTCGCTTTCAAGGCGAGTGCATTCGGCCGCTCTGCCACGTCTCCAGGCCAACGAGAGTACCCGTCGCTGTGCGTCGTCTGACGAGGGGTCAGTCGGAATTGCCTACTTCGTGGTCGATGCGGGCGAAGACCTCGCCGACGATCTCGAGTTGTTCCGGACCCAGTAGGTCGATGAAATTGCGGCGCACCGCCTCGACGTGACCGGGTGCGGCGGCCTCCAGCCGACGCATACCTTCCTCGGTGAGTTCGGCGAGGACGCCGCGGCCGTCCTCGAGACAGGTGTTGCGGCGGACCATCCGCTGGGTCTCCAAGCGGCGGATCTGATGGGTCAGCCGACTGCGCGATGACAGCACGCCGTCGGCGAGTTCGCTCATGCGCAACGAACGGTCGGGGGCCTCCGAGAGCAGGACGAGGATCCGGTATTCGGCGAGGGTGAGATCGGAGTCGCGTTGCAGTTGACGGTTGAGTGCTGTCGCCAAGCGCTGGTTACCATCCATATAGGCCCGCCAGGCGCGCTGCTGCGACGGCGAGAGCCACCTCGGCTCGGCGGGCGCGTAGCTGCTCGGTTCTGGTTGCACATGGTCCATTCTAAGCGCGTCTGAACTGGGTAAATGCAAGACCCAGGGGTCTGGCGAAAGGCCTGGACATACGACTGATCAAACCCTGAATCAGCGGCTTGTCGCGATCAATGAACGGTCGAGCTCGGCTGGATTCGCGCAGCCGGACAGACCCATGACGGAGTCGAAGTCCGCGAGCAGAACGCGTAGCGCGTGGCGCACGCCTGCTCGGCCCGCGATGCCGAGACCGTACGCCCATGGGCGACCGTAGAGCACCGCCTTGGCGCCGAGTGCCAGCGCCGTGAGCATGTCCGAGCCGGTGCGGATGCCGGAATCGAACAGGACGTCCGCGCGGTCGCCGATGGTGGCGACCACGGCGGGGAGGGCATCGAGTGCGGCGATGGCACCATCTACTTGGCGGCCGCCGTGGTTGCTGACGACCACCGCGTCGGCACCAGTGTCGACGACTTGGCGGGCGTCGTCCGGATGCAGGACGCCCTTGACCGCGATCGGCAGATCCGTCCATTCCCGCAGGTGCGCGAGGTCGGCGGGGCGCAGGGCGTGGTTGCCGAACAGGCCGCTCCAGGTGAGGATCGCGGCTCGCATCGCGTCCTCGCTCTGTTCCGGGGGTGTGGAAAGCTTCGCTCGGAATACCGGATCCGATAGATAGTTGGCAATGCCCTTGCCGTGCAGGAACGGCAGGTGCGCGAGCTCCAGATCACGGGGTCGCCAACCGAGGCCCGGGGTATCGACGGTGACCACGATCGCCGACGCACCCGCCCGCTCCGCGCGCTCGACAAAGGATCTGGCCAGCTCGTTATCGGCGGGCCAGTACAGCTGATACCACCAGCTACCGGCCGCCGCGCCGACGGCCTCGATGGTCGACGAGGCGGCCGTCGAGAGCACGGTACCGACGCCGAGTTCCTTCGTAACCTCCGCGACGATCACCTCGCCACCCTCGTGCAGCAACTCCAGCACCCCGACAGGCGCGGTCAGCACCGGCGCGGCCAGTCGCGTCCCGAGCACCTCCACCGACAGATCGCGGGCCCCAGGTCCCGAGGTGCCGCGCAGCATCCGCGGCACAATCCGGTACCGGTCGAATGCGGACCGATTGGCCGCCGCCGTTCGCTCCCCCGACGCACTCCCCGCCACATACGCGAAGGCTTCCTCGCTCAGCACCTCACGTGCCCGCTCTTCCAAACCCGCAGCGGTCAATGGCAATTCGGGTACTACGCCACCCAGTCCGCCCAGGTAGATCTCGTTCTGGAAGTCGACAAAGCTGCTCACGCTCGGAACGGTAGTAGCTCGCCCTCATCCCCGCAGGCTGCTCGCCATAGTTCCCGCCTGACGACGCCGACCAGTGTGCGGGACGGCGCACTTCATGTGTGAATCGCACACTAAGTACCGAACCTGTCGCCGAATGCGCCTTACGTCCGATCGTGACAGCTGGGACCGAATCGGCTACTGGCGAGAATGATCACGTGGGAGCAGTCGAGTCGATAGCCAGGCCGAGGCCGATCATCGACAGTACGTGCGGCTACCGTCTCGATGCCGTCGCTCCCCTGGTCGCGTTCGCGGCCTCGGATTCGCTCTCTACCTCGCCGTCGAGAAGTTCGAGTTGCTCAGTGGCGCAATCCAGGCAAGTGCCTGTGGCACGACCAAAATCCCCGCTGATTCGGCAACAGACGCTACGCGGAGGGTGTTCGCGAGAAGGGGTGAGCAGCGGGCAGGCCGGGGGTAGGGGCAGGATGGGATGATGCGCGCTATCAAGCTGAACGGGTTCGGGGAACCCGAGGTGATGGAGTGGGGCGACGCGGCGGATCCGGTGCCGGGGCATGCGGAGGTGCTGATCGAGGTTGCCGCGGCCGGGGTGAATCGCGCGGATCTGTTGCAGCGGCGTGGGTTCTATCCGCCGCCGCCCGGGGCCAGTGAGGTCATGGGGTTGGAGTGTTCGGGGGTCATCGCCGAAGTCGGTGATGGGGTGCGCGATTGGCACGTCGGTGATCGAGTGTGCGCGCTGCTGTCCGGTGGCGGGTATGCGGAGAAGGTTGTTGTTGCCGCGACGCAGGTGCTGCCGGTGCCCGATGGGCTCGACCTGGGTGCGGCGGCCGCGCTGCCCGAGGCGGCCGCGACGGTGTGGTCGAATCTCGCGATGACCGCCGGGCTGGACGCGGGGCAGCTGGTGTTGATCCACGGCGGCGGCAGCGGAATCGGTACGCACGCCATTCAAGTCGCGGTGAGCCGAGGTGCGCGGGTGGCCGTGACCGCGGGCTCGCCGGAGAAGCTGAAGCGGTGCCGCGAGTTGGGCGCGAGCGTGCTGATCAACTACCGCGAGGACGATTTCGTCGCCGCGGTTCGCACCGAGGGCCCCGGTGCCGACATCATCCTCGACATCATGGGCGCCGCCTACCTGTCCCGAAACGTCGAGGCGCTGGCACCGCACGGCCGCCTCGTAGTGATCGGCATGCAGGGCGGTGTCACCGCCGAACTGAATCTCGGTGCGCTGCTCTCCAAATGGGGCACCATCCACGCCAACAACGTCCGCAACCGCCCTGCCACCGGCCCCAACAGCAAGGCCGCCATCATCACCGAACTTCGCCACCACGTCTGGCCCCTGATCGCCGACGGCACCATCGCCCCGGTCATTCACGCCGAACTCCCGATCACCGAAGCCGCCGAGGCCCACCGCCTGCTGGACTCCTCCGAAACCTTCGGCAAGGTAGTCCTGAACGTCCGCGACGCCTGACCCTGGTTACCCGAAGATGTTTCGTAGTGGAACCTGGCCGACCGCGCACCGGGCTGGGTCTGCCTGACCTAACCCAGATGACGCGGTCGAATCCGCGGTATACATCTATTGGCTAGCCGCGTATATCGACTGCTACTCGAGAGGCTGGCGATGACGTGCCGGAATCTTCTGGGCCGCCGATGGCCGCCCGGGCGTTGGGGAGCAGCGGTGAACTGTCGATCAGTGTGACGGCGGGATGCTCTGCTCGTATTGGAAGACGTTGTGGGGGTCGTACTTCGCCTTGATCCTGCGTAGCCGCTCGAAGCCCTGGCTCCCCCAGTAGGCGGTCTGCCACTCTTGCATTCCGACGTTCGGCACGTTGACGTAGGCGCCGTCCGCGTAGGGCCGCAGCGCCTGGCTGAACTCGGCGGTCCATGCCTGGGCCTGCGAGGTCAGCGGGTCGTCGACGCCTGGTTGTGTTGAACGAGTCCCCCAGGCCGCGCCGATCTCGCCGTAGAAAAGCGCGTCGCGATGCGCGAACGCCGTGCCGCCGGGCGGCTCCCTCGTGATCGCCCCACCGAAGGCATCGACGAAGTAGTTGCTCTCCTCTGTCGGAGCGTTTCGCATGAAGTCGCCGATGATGTCGATCGCCTTCTTCGGGAACCGCTCTTTGACGAACTCCGAGAAGAACTTCCAGTTCGCGGGCTCTTGCGCGAGCGGGACCTGGGCTACGGCAAAGAAGTCGCCCCAGTTACCGACCTGCACCGTGACATCGGGCCTGCCGACCGACAGGATCGGAGCCAGCATCTCTGTGGCCTGTGCCGCTGCCCCGTCCGCAAGCCACGCGGACAGCAGGATCTGGGACTTGTGGATCTCGAGCTCCGATCCCAGACGGCTGTCGGCGGACGGTACCGTACGCTGCCACGCTTCGAAGATCCCGTACAGGTCCCCGAGTCCATCCCATGTCGCCTGCACATAGGCGAGATGCTCGAGCGGATACACCTTATAGGTGAGTTGTGTGACGATCCCGAAGTTGCCGTTTCCTGCCCCGCGAAGCGCCCAGAGCAGGTCCGAGTGGTGCTGCAAGTCCGCGTTGATCACCTCGGCGCAGTCGTGACCCGACGGGACGACGACCTCGGCCGCCATCAGGCTGTCGCAGGCCATGCCGAGCCAGCGGTTGAGGGGCCCGAGGCCACCGCCGAGCGTCGCACCACACAAGCTCACGCTGCCCTCGCTCCCGGTTGTAACCGCAAAGTTCTGCTTCGCGAGTGTCGTCACCGCTTCCAGTTGGTTCAGCCCGGCACCGACCGTCGCGATACGAGCGCCAGGGTCGATCTGGACCGACTTCAGCTGGCTGACGTCGACAACGATGCCGTTGTCGAGGTTCGACCAGCCTTCGAGGGCGTGGCGGCCGCTGCGCACCCGCAGCGCGATGTTGTTCTGCCGCGCCCACGTCAGGGCGTTCACCACGTCCTGGGTTTCCTGTGCGAAGACGATGACCAGCGGATAGTGAGAAAAGAGCTGGTCCCAGCCGAGTCGCGCATCCGTGTACGACGCGTCACCCGGACGGACGATGTGGCCGGTCAGCGTCGCGGGCGGGCTTCCCGGGCTCTTACTCGGGTGGCCCGCGGCCACACTTCCCGGGGCGCTCGCGTCCGCAATATCCGGCGTGTCCGCGGCCGTAAGTCCCGCGACAACGACCGCTCCGACGCCAGCGGCCGCCGACGTCCTGAGCAGGTCACGGCGAGAAAGATCGCTCAAGGTTGAGATCCTCTCAATTGGTCTACGCCAGTACCGGGCTGCCAAGGGCCTTTTCTCGCTGGCCACCGGCAGTCCTTTGTGGTCGACTCCCGCACCGTAACGGGATGAGGTGGTGGTGTGTCCCGACACGCCAATCGAGAACGATCACGACAGCCGATGGACTGAGCACACGCTCTACTCAGCGGGATTCGACGGCTTTCACGATCGCCGAGTGCATACCGTCGTTGTCAGCCGTTGAGCCGTGAGCCGCTGTGGTCGCACATGTGCAGTTGGACCGAGTCGGCTGTTTCCGCAGCGCTTCCTGTTGAGGCACGACCGCAGTTGCGGCTTGGCGCGGGATGGCCAGCTCGGTGGTCGGTGTCGTTCCGGTACGGCGGGCAGGAGGTGTCGGCGCCAGCGCGGGATCTGGGCACGTTGTCGACGGTCGGTCGGGAGCCGGTGCGACGGTTCTCTTGGCGGCGAGGGCATAGACCACATCGGGACCCTCACGGGGGCAAATGGCTTAGTAGTGAACCGATTTCGACTAGTCCACACCGGTTCTGTGTCGGCAACCAGCGTGTCATTGCTCATGACAGGTATTGTTCGCGAGTAATGGGCTGATGCTGTGATCCATGCCAGCTGACGGTCAGTGATTTCCAAAGCCTGAGTGGTGCTGAATAAGAGCCCGCCCGATGGGAGCCGAACCGAACCCGCAGCCGAATCCAGCCGGGGGCGAAGCCCTCCGGCAGGACAGGGGGTCCGGGGGCGAAGCCCTCGGGGTGGGGGTGTGGGGGTTCCACCCCCACAAAACACGACGAAACGAGCACCGGCTCACGCTCTTCGTGAGCATGAGCCGGTGGCGAGTGAAGTGCGCCCGAAGGGATTCGAACCCCTAACCTTCTGATCCGTAGTCAGATGCTCTATCCGTTGAGCTACGGGCGCATGCGTGTTCAGTTATATAGCCCGGCGAACCGGGGTGTGGCGGAGGCGAGAGGATTTGAACCTCCGGTCCCCGTGAAGGGACAACTCATTAGCAGTGAGTCCCATTCGGCCGCTCTGGCACGCCTCCTGGAGCCTTCTCTTCGAGGGCACCGGTCCTTTCGAACCGCCGAACAGGAAGGTTACAGTAGCCGACGTCCAGATCGCAAAACGCCAGGTAATCACCGAAGATTGCTGTCGAACCAGTCGAAAATCCGGGTCTGGGAATCGATGAGATCGAAGTCGTCGTCGCCGCCGGGTCGGTCGGCGCGGTGGTGCAGGCCGGGATAGGTCACTACGAGGCTGGCGACCGCGGCGCGGGCGGTGGCGTCGCGGAGTTGATCGACTTGGGCGGGCGGGGTGTCCGGGTCGTCGGCGCCGAACAGTCCGAGCCATGGGGCCTGCAGATTGGGTGCCGCGCGGATGAGGGCATCGGCTTCGTCGGTGAGCGGTTCTACGATGCCGGATGCGGCGACGCTGACCGCGGCGCCGACGGGCCGATTGGTCGCCACCAGGAAGGCCGCGGTGCCGGCATGGTCGAAGCCGAGCACGCCGATGCAGTCCGGGAAGACGCCGCGGCGAGTCAGCCAGTCGAAGCAGGCGTCGAAATCGTCGAAGAGTTCGTCGCCGAAAACCTCGTTCGCCGGCTCGCCGTCGATGCGATGGAACAGATCGGGCGCGACCACCGTCCAGCCCTCGGTCGCCAGGGCTTTCATGAGTTCCAGCAATGGCCCGGTGAACTCCCGGGCTTCGGACAGCATCACGATGCCGCCGCGCGCGGCGCGCTCCGGCTCGGCCACCGTGATGGGCACATGTGCGCTGGGGGTCCGAGGCCGATCGTCGGTCGATTGTTTGGGGTCCGAACCGGAAATGATGTCGTCGCGACTACGTAGCGGCGCAATATCGTCGTAAATGCCCGACATGAAACAAGAGTAGGTGGATCTGCTGATCTTCGCGAGAAATTGCACGTGAGCGGCCCTGACGCGCAGATTTTCCGGTATCCGGCATATGGTTGAACGGTGACAGCGCACATCCGGCCGGACCTCGATTCGATCCCGGCGTACGTCCCCGGCCGCAACCATCCCGGCGCGGTCAAGCTCGCCAGCAACGAGACCACCTTCGGTCCGCTCCCGTCCGCGGCGAAGGCCATCGCCGAGGCCGCGGAACTGGCGAACCGCTATCCGGATAATCAGGTCACCGAGTTGCGCGCGGCCCTCGCGGACTTCCTCGGCGTCTCTTCGGCGAACGTGGCGGTCGGGTGCGGCAGCGTCGCACTGTGTCAGGAACTGGTGCAGATCACCTGTGACGCACCGACCGACGAGGTGCTGTTCGCTTGGCGCTCCTTCGAGGCGTATCCGATCGTCACCCAGGTCGGCAATGCGACCGCAGTGCAGGTGCCGCTCACGCGAGAGCATGTGCACGATCTGGATGCGATGGCCGCCGCGGTCACCGAGCGCACCAAGCTGATCTTCGTCTGCAATCCGAACAACCCGACCGGCACCGCGGTCGGCGAGGCCGAGCTGATCCGCTTCCTGGATGCGGTCCCCGAGCACGTGCTGATCGTGTTGGACGAGGCCTACTTCGAATACATGCGGCTCACCACAGAGCAGCGCCCGAATGGTGTCGAGCTGGGGCGCAATCGACCGAATGTCGTTGTGCTGCGGACCTTCTCCAAGGCGTACGGTCTGGCGGGACTGCGCGCGGGTTATGCGGTCGGTGATCCGGCGGTGATCAGCGCGCTGATGAAGGTGCACATCCCGTTCAGCGTGAACCGGGTCGTGCAGGCCGCCGCGATCGCCTCGCTGGAGGCGCGGCACGAACTGCTCGACCGCACCGACGGCCTCGTCGTCGAACGCGATCGGGTGCGCGACACACTGCTCGCCGCGGGCTACGAGGTGCCCCCGAGTGAGTCCAACTTCCTGTGGCTGCCACTGCGCGAGCGCAGCGCCGAATACGGCGAGGTGAGCGCGGAGGCGGGGGTGCTGCTGCGGCCGTACGGCACCGATGGCGTGCGGGTGACCATCGGTGATCCGCATGAGAACGAGCAGTTCCTGCGGTTCGCGACCGATCCGGATGTGTTGGCGCGCTTCGGAATCGGCTAGAGGCCCAACGCCTTCGAGATCGTCGGCCATGACGAACCCAACTCGTCGGCCCAGTATGGCCACGAATGCGTCCCGGTCGCCCGGAAGTTCGCGGTCACCGGAATTCCGAGCGCGGTGAGCCGATCGGCCAGCCTGCGGGTGCAGAGATTGGTCGCGGCCTCCAGCGGTCCACCGAATCCGATGGTGCTCACCACATCCGGGTTGTTCGGGGTGTCGTATTTGCCGGGCAGTCCGCTGCCGACCGACAGATAGATCGCCTTACCGCGCAACGCTTCCGCGTGCAGTAGCACGTCATGGTCCAGCCAGGCTGGATCGTGCTGATCGCCGAACATATTGTCCGGTCCGCCACGGTAGGTCGCGATGACCGCGCGAGCCTGCGCCTGTCCGAGATCGGTTCCCATCGAGAAACATCCGCTGTGCGCCGCCACCGCCGTGTACAGCTTCGGCTGCCGGAAGGCCAGCATCATCGCGGCCTCGGCGCCCATGGAGACGCCGATGACGGCATTGCGTCCATTGCCGTTGAACTCGGCGTCGATCAGTGGCGGCAGTTCCTTCGTCAGGAAGGTCTCCCACATATTGGTGCCGAGCACCGGGTCCGGGCGCTGCCAGTCGGTGTAGAAGCTGGCCGGTCCGCCGACCGTCAGCACCACGTTCACGTCTTTATCTTCGAAGAACTTGTCCGCGTGCCCGAGCTCGGTCCAGTTATTGCTCTCCGCCTCGGCACTGCGCCCGTCGAGCATGTAGACGGTCGGTCGCGGATGGTTCTGCTCACGCGGCAGTAACACCTGCACCTCGACGGCGCGACTCATCGCAGGCGAATTCACCCACACCCGCAGCCACCGGTCGTTGATGGGCACGATCCGATCGATCGAAGCGCGCGTCACGCCGGGAACGGTCGGCTCCGCGGGGGAGGGACCATCCGCCGAGCCGGTATTCGGGCGCGGCTGATCGCCCGGCGCTGCTAGCACCTGGGGTGGGCCGAACATCGCCGCACCGGCAATCAGTGCGACGCTAACTATGGCGCTGGAGACCCAACGCCGCACCTCGCGCCGAGACAGCATGCTGCCCATCCTGCCAGAAATGCGAAAGTGGGCGCGCCAGGCATGAACACGCCGGTCGATACGTGTTGTGAACCACCCGGAATGGCCACTTCGCGGCAAGGTCGCTCTGCCAGCGACGACGGCTCCTCGACCAGCCGCACTACCGGCGCGAGCACCCGGTTCAGCGGCCCGGCTGTCCAACCGCGCTCGAGCCGCGCCTCGTCGAAGTCGCCCTGCCGCATCCACCGGAAGACGCGCCAAATGCCCAGTAGCGAGGCACGATTCAGCAGTCCGATGATGATCAGGAAGTTGCCCGAGATACTGGTGCCCTACCGTCCCGTCCAGTGCCGCAGCCGCGAACTGATCGACCGACGGCACGGCGCACACAACGTACATGTCAGTCCGATCCGGACGGATCGGCAAATAATTGCTCGTGCCAGCCAGATTTCGAACAGGCATTACGTCGAATTAGGGCACACGGCCAGCACACCGGTCTTAGGCTGCATGCGGGCGTTTTCAGGCGTCGATTGGGACGAGCATGATCGTGGACAGCAAACGGCAGCAGCCAGGTCATGCTGCTGCGCGCGTGCCTGGCAACCCGACAGCCTGCGTGACCCCGCTTCCTGAAGCGTCTGCCGCATGGCGGTTCTCGGCAACGCGGAGGCTATCGCGCGGCCCCCCGGCGTAGCCCGGTGTCAGCCGCGCTCCGCGCGCGAAATTCTCTGCTCGATCAATGCCTGTCTGTCTAGCCGCAGTACCTCGTGCCCGACCGGAGAACACCGTGAATCAAGCGTTACCTGTCATATCGCTCGAAAGTGCCGCTGACACAATCCCTTTCGGAATCGATCTGAGAAGGCGGATGCGGGAGTGCGATGAGTTCTTCCGATTGCCCGAACTCGCGCATCTATCCGCGAACCGCCGCCGCACCGCTTTGGAGCAACTCCACCAAACCGGCAGCTACGTGCAGACCGCCGAGGAAATCCTTATCGGCGCCAAACTCGCGTGGCGCAACCACGCCCGCTGCGTCGGGCGAAAACACTGGCGATCACTGAAACTGCTCGACGCACGACGGGTACGCTCGGCCCGCGACCTGGCCGAGGTCTGTTGGCAGCACCTGCATATGGCGACCAACGGCGGCGCCATCCAATCGATGATCACCGTCGGGCCACCGCGTCAGGCCGACGGCCGCGAATTCCGCATCGTCAGCCCACAACTGATCCGCTACGCCGGTTATCGCAACGGCGACGGCACCGTAACCGGTGATCCGGCCAATATCGCGATCACCGAATTCGCGATGAAGCTCGGTTGGCGTGGTGCGGGCACGCCCTTCGATATCCTGCCGGTGCTCATCAGCACCCCGGACGAGCCGATCCGCTGGTTCGACGTCCCGCCCGAACTGGCGCGCGAGGTCGAACTCGAGCATCCCGAATTCGACTGGTTCGCCGGGCTCGGCTTGAAATGGCATGCGCTGCCCGCTGTTTCGAATATGAATCTGGAGATCGGCGGCATCACCTATCCCTTCGCGCCGTTCAACGGCTGGTACATGGGAGCCGAAATCGGCGCACGCAATCTCAGCGACACCACCCGCTACAACATGCTGCCGCTCATCGCAGAAATGATGTGCCTGGACACCAGGCACGAGCGTTCACTGTGGCGCGATCAGGCGCTGGTCGAATTGAATCGTGCTGTGCTGTACAGCTTTCGGAAGGCGGGAGTGTATATCGTCGACCATTATACGGTTGCCAAACAGTTCTGTGACCACGTCGATCGAGAGCAGGCAGCGGGCCGCAAATGCCCTACCGATTGGAGCTGGGTCAATCCACCGATTTCGTCGGGCGTGACCCCGACCTTTCACCGCTACTACGACGAACCCGAGCCCGATCTGCGCCCGAATTTCGTACGGCGGGACTTCGGCGGCGAAGCCGAAATCTGATCGCCGTTCGGCAGCGGTGGGGCGGTTGATGGACAAGAATGAGGCCATGGCACGACGTCCCATGGATTCGAAATGGGAAGAATTCGGCGCGCATCTCGAAGCTGCGCCGGCGCGGCTGCCGGTCGAGGTGCGGCGGTCGATTCGGGCGCGGGCCGCTGGGGAAGAAGGGGCCGCCGGGGTACCCGATGATCTAGCCGACTTCGTCGAACTGGTCGCCGAACGCTCGTATCGGCTCACCGAAAAGAACATCACGATGCTGGCCGAAGCGGGTCGCAGCGACGATGAGATCTTCGAGGCGGCCGTGGTCGCGGCCTACGGCGCCGCCGATCGACGGCTTCGCGCCGCCCGCCGCTGCTGGGAGGGGCGGTAGAAAATGTGGCTCGACGCAGTCGAATCCGGCCAGGAACTCCCGGCCCGAATCATATTCGCGACCATGCGGCGGTTCGGTCGTACCGAGGTTCCCGCGGTCATGAAGGTCGTCTGCTATCGCAACCGCTACTTCGGTACCCCGCTTTCCGACCTCATCCAGGACGCCATGCGGGGGCCGTCCTTCTGGACCGTCGCCGAACGCGAAATCTTCGCGACGAGGGCCTCGCAGTTCAACGAATGTCCCTTCTGCGTGTCCGCCCACCACGGCATCGCAGCTGCTTATATCGCTGAGAATCTGGTGGACGAAGCCTTGGCCGACGGCGATGATTCACCCTTGCGTCCCGAAGCCCGCGCCATGCTCGAATTCGTCGGCAAAATGGTGCGCGACCCCGACGGCCTCAGTCCCGGTGAGGCCGACAAGGTCCGCGCGGCCGGAGTCACCGCCGAAGCCTTCGACGAAGCTCTCTGGGTAGTGACCCTTTTCAATGTCATCAACCGAGCGATGAATGCCGTTGGCGCCGAAGCGCTCGAAGCCAGCCAAGCCCGGATCGGCGCACGCTTCATCAAGGCATTCGGCTACCGAACCCCACCTCCGGTGCGCTACCTTTCCCGCGGCGCTCGATAACTCAGCAGGCTTCCGAGATCGGCCAATACCGATCGTTTTGCCTTGGCGATCGATCCCACACGGCTGGCTCCTGTCGATCAAGTGCATTCTCGAATAGCGCCGGGACTCGCTGCTGGTTGCTTGTGGGCGCTGAATTGACACGCAAGCGCGGCTCGAGATCGTGACGAAAGTCTGACGCTGTGG
This sequence comes from Nocardia sp. NPDC050630, assembly GCF_044457245.1. NCBI lineage: Bacteria > Bacillati > Actinomycetota > Actinomycetes > Mycobacteriales > Nocardiaceae > Nocardia > Nocardia sp. NPDC050630. The sequence continues at coordinate 36,324 of NZ_JBITGN010000013.1, read as the reverse complement.
CCAGGTTGCGGCGAAAGCCACCGTACTGGCAGCAGAATCAGCGGCATGACCTCGGTAAACGATGGAGTGGTTAGCGGGCGGGTTGGGCACTGCGGTCTGGGGTGGTGCTGATATGCGGGTCTTGCTGACCGGCGCGGCGGGGTTTATCGGGACCCGGGTGCATCGGGAGTTGGTGGAGGCGGGCCATGAGGTGGTCGCGGTTGATCTGATGTTGCCCGCGGCGCATGGGGTCGGCGCGGTTGTTCCGCAGGACGTGCGAGTGGTTGACGTGCGGGATGCGGCTGCGCTGGATTCGGTGCTGCGGGGGATCGATGTGGTTTGTCATCAGGCCGCGGTGGTCGGCGCGGGGGTGAGTGCGCAGGATGCGCCCGCTTATGCGAGCCATAACGACTTGGGGACCGCGGTTTTGTTGGCGGCGATGGATCGGTCGGGGTGTCGGCGGTTGGTGTTGGCATCGTCGATGGTGGTTTATGGGGAGGGGCGCTATCGCGGGGTTCGGGCCGTCGAGGTCGGGGTGCGCAGGCGCGGGGATCTCGAGAACGGCATGTTCGAGCATCGGGATCCGGATTCCGATGAGGTGTTGGGGTGGGAGCCGGTGCCGGAGACCGCGCCGTTGCGGCCGCGGAGTCTTTATGCGGCGGCGAAAGTGGCGCAGGAACACTACGCGTCCGCATGGGCGGCGGTAACCGAATCCGGGGTCACCGCATTGCGCTATCACAATGTCTATGGTCCCGATATGCCGAGGGATACACCGTATTCCGGAGTAGCCGCGATTTTCCGGTCCGCGCTGGAGGCCGGTAACCCGCCGCAGGTTTTCGAAGATGGCCGGCAGGCGCGAGATTTTGTGCATGTGAGCGATATCGCGGCAGCGAATCTCGCGGCGGTCGAATATGCGCATTCCGGGTTCGTACCGCTCAATATCGCCTCGGGACGTCCGATCACCATCGGCGAGGTCGCCAGTGCCTTGGCCGCGGCGCGCGGTGGTCCCGAACCGGTGATCACCGGACGCTATCGGCCCGGCGATGTGCGGCATATCGTGGCGAGCCCCGAACAGGCACGACGCATTCTGGGATTCACCGCGCAGGTGGATCCACTCGACGGCCTGGCCGAGTTCGCGTTCGCACCGCTGCGCGCGGTTGCGGGGGCGGGCGCGCCGGTGGCGTAGTTCAGTTTCCGCTGAGCGGTAGCCGAACTTCGAAGCGACAGCCCTGCTCGCGGTTCTCGGCGCTGATATCGCCGTGGTGGGCTTCGACCAGACCCGCGGCGATCGCGAGTCCCATACCGCTGCCGGAGGACACACCGTCGGAGGCGACGGGGGAGCGGGCGGCGGTACCGCGGTAGGCGACTTCGAATATTCGTGGCAGATCGGCCTCGGAGATGCCCGGGCCGGTGTCGTCGACGCGCGCCCAAGCCTGACCGTTGGAGGTGCCCGCGGATATCGCGACACGGCCACCGGGTGGAGTGTGGGCGATGGCGTTGGAGACCAGGTTGGTCAGCACCCGGCCGAGGGCTCGATCACTGGCCGCGACGACGATTTCGGAGTCGGGCTGTTGCGCATGCAGCTGGACTTCGGCGCGTTCGGCATTCGGTCGGTTGGCGGCCAGTACCTCATCAATCAACTCGCGCAGATCGACCGGCTCCAGCTCCAAGCGCAGCGCACCCGCATTGATCTTCGACATTTCGAACAGATCATCGACCATGACCGAGAGCCGATCCGTTTCGCGCACAATCTGTTCCGCGTAACGCGCCACATCGTCGGTGCCGCTGACCACGCCGTCGGACAGGCCCTCGGCCATCGCGCGAATACCGGCCAGCGGGGTCCGCAGATCGTGGCTGACCCAAGCGACGAGTTCGCGACGGGACCGCTCGGCCATCCGCTCTTGCTCGCGGATCTGCTTTTCCCAGACCGTCTTTCGGGCCTGTTCGCGACCGAGTAGCAGTGCGGCGGGCACGGTGACCGCCGCGACGACCGCGAGTACGACCGCCGTGCGCTCGAGTTCATCGGTGAACATCAACCCGCTGACCCCGATAATGCCCGCCAGCGTGGACAGCGTGGGGATCAGCACCAACACAGCCATACTCGAGGTCATCGAGCGATTGCTGGTGGCGCGCAGGATTCCCGCGCCGATGGCGACGATCGGCAGCGAACAGCCGAGCGCGTAGCCGATCAACTGGAGGGTGTTCTCAGGCACTGGATTCTCCATTCCGACCCCAGATATAGCCGCGGCCCCACACTGTCTCTATCCGATGCCGGGCACCGAGTTTCGCTCGAAGACGTTTGATATGCACGGTGACGGTGGACAGGTCGCCGAAATCCCAACCCCACACCTTGGCCAGCAGTTCCTCCCTGCTGAACACCTGGTGCGGATGACGCAACAGGAAGACGAGCAGATCGTATTCGCGCGCGGTCAGGTCGACCGGCCTGCCGTCCACCAGCGCCGATTGCGAATTCGGTCGCACCTCGACCGCACCGTCGCGCAGTACCTGCGTGCTCGGCTGCCGCGCCGCCTGCGAACGTCGCAGCACCGAGGCGACCCGCAAGGCGAGCTCGCGGGCGCTGAACGGCTTGGTGACGTAATCGTCAGCGCCCGCCTCCAGACCGAGCACGCGATCGTCCTCGTCGCCGAGTGCGGTGAGCAGGATGATCGGGGTGTCCGGGCGCGGGCCGGAACGCACCGCGCGGCAGATTTCGATGCCGTCGGGGGCGGGCATCATCACGTCGAGGACGGCCAGTTCGATGGGGTCGCCGGTGGGTTCGGTGAGTTGCGCCATGGTCGAGACGCCGTCCGCGGTCTCCACGACGGTGAGTCCATCGCGTTCGAGATAGCGTCGCACCACATCACGGACCAGCGGGTCGTCATCGGCGATGAGAATGGACATGGATTACCAATTCGTCAGGATCGTGTGGGCGAGTACGAGTGTGCCGAGCGCTTGCAGAAACAGCCAGGCGCGGGCAGTGGACCGCGGCAGAAACGCGGTCGCGGCGAGTAGCCAGAGGTCGAACGGCAGCCAGATGCGTTCGGTCTCCGCCTTGCTCAGGCCACTGAGGTCTGCCACCAATATCGCGCACAAGGCCGCCGTCACCAAGAGCGCGGTCGCATCGAATGGTCTGCGCAGCGCGCTCGGCAGACCACCCGCGGTGGCCAGGCCGACCGCGCAGACGGTGGCGGCGAGGTTCGCCCAGACCCAGTACGCGTACGGACGCTCGGAGGCGATGCCCTGGTAGTAGCGCTGCACCACCAGGTGATAGCCATCCAGCCACCAGAAACCGGCCACTGTGAATGCCACGACGACGATCAGCGCGCCGAGTACGGCAGGTAGCAGCGGCCTAGTGGTTCGGCCCGCGATCAGAACCGCAACGGCGAGGACGGCCATGATCACGAGGCCGTAGCTGAGATAGATACCGAGCCCGAAAAGCACACCGGAGCCAACGGCGATCCACGGCCGCCGGATCGCGACCGCCAGCAGCGCCACCGCCCACGCCGTTACACCCGCGAACATGGCGTCCGCCGAAACCGCGATCCACACTGCGGCGGGCGCTATTGTCAAAAACGGCAATGCCTTTCGCGCTCGATCCTCGGCACCGAGCGCGCGCAGAGTGACCGCGACGGCGACGATCGCGCTGGATCCGATCACGAGACAGGACAGTCCCGCCCACCCTCCGCCGCGCACGCCGATGCGATCGAGCAGGACGAAGAACAGCAGCGCGCCGGGTGGATGCCCGGAGACGTGGGTCGTCCAGGAATCCGGTTGGAAATCCAGGATTCGGCCGGAAAATCCGCGCAGCATGGCCGGGATCTCGCGGACGCCGGGCACCTCGTGCAGATATTCGTGGCCGTCGGTGAGTCTCGCGACGAATCCGCGCTGCCAGCCATCGATCATAGCCAAGGCGAAAGCCCAGGCCAGAGCGGTCAACCAAGACACCGCAAGCAGCCGTCGCCACGGCAGCGACTCGGCCATGGCGGATCCGAATCCGATGACAAGTAGCGCGATAGCGACGGCCGGTACCGAACCCCAGCCGACATGTGGCAACCAGTTGCCGAAGATGGGAGCCGAACCCGCGTAGAGCTTGCTCCGCCATTGTTCGCTGGCAATTCGCGGGACCAGGAATGCTGCCAGGGTGAGTGCGGCGGCAATGCCTGCTCCGAGATACTCGGCACGTATCCGGCCGCGCGGCGCTGTCGCGGCCTCCTTCACGTCATGCACGAACCTCACGATAGGGCCGCGATGCGTGGAAAACCGGTGCTCCAGCGGTTCTGGATGCGGATGTCACTGTTTCGTCACCACTTTTGCGGCCACGATTCGGTCGCGCTGGCATAGCGTCGGAAAGGTGAACGAGACCCTCCATAATCCGGACGGCGTGACCGTTGTCATCCCGTGCCGAGACGAAGCTGAGGCGTTGCCAGATGTGCTCGCGGCTATCCCGGCCGGATTCCATGCGTTGGTCGTGGACAATGGCTCGACCGATGCGACAGCCGAGGTGGCCCGCCGCTGCGGCGCCGCTGTCGTATCCGAAGCCCGGCCCGGATACGGTGCTGCCGTGCAAGCCGGGATCGCCTCGGCAAGAACGGATTTAGTCGCCTTTCTCGATGGTGACGGATCGATGGACCCGGCGGAGTTGCCGCCGCTGGTCGAATTGGTGCGTTCGGGTGCCGATTTGGCGGTCGGACGGCGCAAGCCGGTGCGTCGGGGTGTGTGGCCGTGGCATGCGCGGCTCGGCAATTCGGTAATCGCCGGGCGACTGCGTCGCCGGTACGGGCTACCCGTGCACGATATCGGCGCCATGCGGGTGGCTCGCCGCGCCGCACTGCTCTCGCTCGGACCGTTGCACACGCGCTCCGGCTATCCATTGCAACTGCTGATCGGTGCGGCGGGAGCAGGGTGGCGGGTGGTCGAGCGCGACATCGCATATCGGCCACGATCGGGGGGCGTCTCGAAGGTATCGGGATCGTGGCTCGGGACCCTGCGCGCGACCCGCGACTTTCTGGCGGTGCTGCGATGAATTACTTTCGGCCTTCGCCCATAGCCGCGACACTGCTCGTGCTGGCCAAGGCGCCGATTGCCGGCCTGGCCAAAACTCGTCTGACACCGCAACTTTCGCCGCGTGAGGCCGCACGAGTCGCCGCTGCATCGCTGCTGGACACCTTGGAGTCGATGTCACGCAGTCCGGTCGCGCACCACATCGTCGCGTTCACCGGAGAGCTCGCCGATGCGGAGTGTGCGGACGAAGTAGCGAGGGCGCTAGTCGACTTCGAGCTGATTCCGCAGCGCGGCGCATCTTTCGGTGAGCGCTTGGCCAATGCGCACGCCGATGCCGCGCGCTACGGGCTGCCGGTTTTGCAGATCGGCATGGACACGCCGCAGATCGGTCCGGAGGTGCTGAGCTGGGCCGCCCGCGAACTGGTATTGCGCGGCGACGCACTGCTCGGCCCCGCCGACGATGGCGGCTGGTGGGCGCTCGGGCTGCCGACACCACAGCCGGCGCGCATACTCGTCGACGTTCCCATGTCGACGGAACGAACCGGTGAGCTCACCCGAGAAGCCTTGCAGGACTGCGGACTCCGGGTGCGCTCGCTGCCGCACTACAACGATGTCGACACCTTCGCCGACGCACTCCAGGTGGCACGCGAATCCGACGGGCGGTTCGCGCGCTTGATCCATCAGTTGCACCACGCCCTGCTGGCACATCGATGAGCGATATCTTCGATCTCGCGCTGGCGGGTGAGGATTGCTGGGTGCGCGATGCGGACGGACGGCGTCATCCCCTGCGCACCCGGCGCTGGCTGGGCTTCGACGATGCCGACCGTCCGGCCGATGCCGTGCTGACCTGCTGTTGCGATGGACCGACGCTGGATCTGGGATGTGGTCCGGGTCGGTTGGTGGCATCGCTGCTGCGCCGCGGGATCATCGCCCTTGGTGTCGATATCTCGCCGATGGCCGTGGCTACCACCAGATTTCGCGGTGCGCCCGCATTGCAGCGGGATCTGTTCGGGCCGCTGCCCGGTTCGGGACGTTGGTCCTATGCGATTCTCGCGGACGGCAATATCGGGATCGGTGGCGATCCGGTCCGCCTACTGACCCGAGCGGGCGAACTCCTTGCCCGCAATGGCATTGCGGTGGTCGAATTCGCTCGTCCTGGTGCCGGTGTGGTGACGAATCCGATTCGGCTCGAGACGAGAGACCGAGTGGGGGAATGGTTTCCGTGGGCACGGGTGGGGATAGATCGCGCGGAAGAGCTGGCCGCGGCAGCGGGGTTCCGCGTGGTGGCGGCGGTGGAGGTGTCCGGACGGCATATCGCTTGGTTGCGATGGGGCCCTGATCGAGCAGTCGGTGCGTGATATGAGGATTGGGGGACAAGCGGTTACCTCGCGCTTACCCGTGACAACCGCACGCGGACCCGAGGTCGCGAGTCGGGTCGGGATCGCTCTCGGCAGCGCGATACTGCTCTGTTTCATCACCGGTTTGCTGAGTCACTGGATTCAGCATCCGCCGAGCTGGTTCTGGTGGCCCGCCCATCCCGTGTGGCTGTATCGGGTCACCCAAGGCGCCCATGTGATCTCGGGTGTCGTAGCGATCCCGCTGCTGCTGGTGAAGCTCTGGGCGGTGTACCCCAGGCTGTTTCAGCGGCCGATCATCGGTTCGCCATTGCGAATCCTCGAACGTGGTTCCATCGCGATCCTGGTCGGCGCGGTCCTCTTCCAGCTGTCGACCGGGCTTCTCAATATCGCCCAGTACTACCCGTGGAAGTTCTTCTTTACCACCGCGCACTATGCCATGGCCTACGTTGCCATCGGTGCGCTAGCGGTGCATTTATCCGTCAAGCTGCCCATCATCCGGGACGCGCTGCGACGTTCGCTCGTCGAACCAGACACCGAGGCCCGTCCGCATATTTCGCGTCGAGCAGTGCTGACAGGTGCGGGTCTTGCCGCCGTAGCCGCGGGCTTGGCCGTTGCCGGGCAGACGATCCCGTTTCTGCGCTGGGCGGCCGTACTGGCCCCGCGCAGCGGACATGGGCCGCAAGGGGTTCCGGTCAATCGATCAGCTGTGGCAGCGGGCGTTGGTGGGCCTGCGAGCGACCCCGGGTACCGGTTGACGGTCACCATGGGCGATCGGAAGCGCCGCTTCACCAGGGACGAGCTGCTTTCCCTGCCGCAGACGCGGGCCCGTCTGCCGATTGCCTGCGTCGAAGGATGGAGTGCCGGAGCCGACTGGTCCGGAGTACGCCTGCTGGATCTGCTGGCCGTGGTCGGGAACTATTCCGGTGGCGATATCCGGTTCCGTTCGCTGGAGCGAACCGGCATCTACGGGAGTTCGATTCTCCCGCAGCGTCATGCCGTCGACGACAGCACCTTGGTCGCCCTGACCATCAATGGTGAAACCCTCGATCTCGACCACGGCTATCCATGCCGTCTGATCGCACCCAACCGGCCCGGCGTCCTGCAAACGAAATGGCTGTCCGAAATCGAGGTGCTGCCATGACGGTGGCCCGTATCGTGCTGCTCCTCATCGGCATCTGGCTCGGCTGGTACGGCATCAGCGCGTTATTCGACCTTCCGCCCGCAGATCTCGGCTCTGTCGCGATATGGTTCGCGGGCGGGATCTTGCTCCACGATGCGGTTTTCGCCCCGATCTGCGTCGCGGCCGGACTCACCGCACGCCATCTCCTACCGCCTACCTGGTGGGCCGTCACCGCCTGCGGTGCCATCTGCTCGGTCGGCTTGGTCCTGATCGCCCTCCCGGTCCTCGACCGGCGCAACGCCATGTCGAGCAACCCGACCGTCCTGGACCGCAACTACCCCCTCGGACTGGCGGTCGCCTTGATCCTCGTCTGGTTGCTGGTCTTCATCGCCCACGCTGTGTCGAGCCGGTCCGGTCGAGGGCATGCGCACAGCTGGAAACCAGCCCTTCGACTACCGAAAATCGGGCGACGTGCCGCTCACGATGTCATTTCCACGAGGGCAGCGTCGGCAGCACACCGCCCAGCTCGGCACCGTCGGAACGACCGAGCAGCCAAGCAAGCACCGCACAAGCGGGCCCGCTGACGGTGTGGTCAGGAGACCCACGCCCAACCGTCGCTGTGCAGCCCGTATCAGTGGTTCGCACTTCGAACGTGACTGCCGGTTCAGCCCCAGCGGCAATCCCTTTCGTCAGATCAGCAGCGGCTCGCGGCAGCAGCCGCGCAACGAAATCCGCTGGCCAGTCCGCAGGTTGGTAACCGGCCGCCAGATCCACATGATGGATCTCCACCTCTTGCAGCCGCATCCAAATGACCTCGCTCGCCGGAATGGGCCGTCCCTGCCTGGTCCGAACGGTCGCCGTCCACGCCTGTTCGGGAATTGCCTCGGCAAGCGCCAGCCAGCGATTCGCCGCCGCTTCGTTATCGGCCAACTGCTCGGCAAGTGGCCGCGACGCACCGGCCTCGATATCGGCATCCCGGATGAACATGCTCGCGTACTGCGGTGTTTCGATCCCGGTCCGCGCCCAGAGCAGTAAGTTGACCAGGCTGTCGGCGTTGCGCGCGAGGTGCGCGAGCAGATGCCCGCGCGTCCACTCGGGTAGCAGTGACGGCACAGTCATGTCATCGTCCAGCCCGCGAATGGTGTCGAGCAGACGGTTCGTCGCCGCGGCGACGGTTTCGAGCTGAACGGTGGTCTCCGGCGCGTCGCTGGTCACCGGATCGACATTAGCGATCCGAGCGCGGAATCGTCGCGCAAATCGCGTCGGCCTCGATCTCCACCAGCAGTGCTGGCGTGATCAGCGCCTTGATCTCGTACATCGACGCGGCGGGGCGGATATCGCCGAATACCTCGGCGTGCGCCTTCGCGACCTCGGGCCAGCGCGCGATATCGGTGACGAAGATGCGCGTGCGAACAACATCGGCAAAACTCGCGCCCGCCTCGGTGAGCGCAGTGCCGATGCGGCGCAGGGCTTCTCGAGTCTGCTCACCGATATCGTTCCCGCCGACCGCGTTGCCTCCGGGCAGCGAGGCCGTGGTGCCGCTGACGGCGACCGTATTTCCGACGCGAACCGCCCGTGAGTAGCCGACGATATCCTCGAACTCCGAACCCGACACGATATTCATCCGATCACCCATGGCGAAAGCATGACACCAACCGGTCATTCGGACGTAGGGCTTTTGTCGGAGACATGCGGTAGGCAAACATCGTGAAAGCGCACCCTCGTATCACCGCGGTCGCTGTCCTTTGTGTGGGCGTGCTTGCAGGCTGCTCATCCTCGGGTAGCAAGGCCGACTTCACCGTGGCCAGGGACCAGCCGCTGGTGATCTCCCTGGATGACCTGCTGGCGACCGTCGGTGGCACCGCCGCGGTGTCGATCGCCGATCCGGACCACGGCACGCTGACCCGCCGCCTCGACGGCGCACTGGTCTACCAGCCGAAGCCGGGCTACGCCGGTACCGATGAGCTGAAGGTCACCACCACCGACGCGGTTCGTCTGTACACCGCCGACATCGCAGCGCTCGGCGAATTCGGCGGCACCACCGTCCAGGCCAGCGGTTACGGCTCCGCATGGACGCCGGTACCGGGCGCACCGGGCCAGTTCTACGGACTCACCGACCGCGGGCCCAACGTGGACGGTCCGGGCAAGAATCAGAAGCTCACCCCGATCCCAGGTTTCGTTCCCGAGATCGGTCGATTCGAACTGGCCGGCAATCGCGCGGTCCTGCGATCCACGATCGAACTGCACACCGCGAACGGCACTCCGTTCAACGGTCGGGTCGACATCGCCGCGAGCACCGGCGAAACCATCAGGGACCTCGCCGGGAACGTCCTGCCGCCCACCGATCACGGCCTCGACCCGGAGGGTCTGGTCGCGCTGCCGGACGGCACCTTCTGGGTCTCCGACGAATACGGCCCGTTCCTGGTGCATTTCGACGCCAAAGGCACCGAACTGGAGCGATTCGCCCCGGGAACCGGTCTGCCCAAAGAACTTTCGCTGCGCACTCCGAACCAGGGCATGGAGGGCCTGACCATCACACCCGACGGCGCTACCCTCGTCGGCGTCATACAGAGCGGCCTGAAAACCCCCGGCCTCGACGGTTCGGCCAAGGACGTCCCGATGACCCGCATCGTCACCGTCGACCTGAAATCCAAGCTGGTCAAGGAATTCGTCCTCCCGCTGCATGATCCGAAGCGCACCAAGGTCGCCGACTCCGAGATCACCGCACTCAGCGCCACCACCTTCCTGGTCGACGAACGTGACGGCGAGCTGCCCCCGAAGGCCGACAAGAAGCTGTGGACAATCGATATCTCCGATGCCACCGACGTCGGCCCGGACGCGAAGGTGCCCGGTGCGCAATACGATCCGGAACGCGGTGGCCTCCAGGTCGACGGCAAGCCGCTGGAAACGTTGGTCGGTCCTGTTTCGACGGATGACGCGACCGCGGCACTGAAGAAGGCAGGCATCACCCCGGCCGCCAAGACCGCGAACCTGGATGTCGCCGCCCTGGTCACCAGCCTGAACGCCGACGGCGAATTCTTCGGTCACGACAAGATCGAGGGCGTCGCTACGCTCGACGGCGGCAAAACCCTCTACATCGCCAACGACAGCGATTTCGGCCTCGCGGCCAGCAGCGGCGAGCAGCCGCCTTTCGGACTCGAGCCCAAGACACTGCCCAACGGCTTACCGGACACCGGCGAAATCCTCGAGGTCGATACCACCAAACTGCCCGCCGAACTCGACACTCGCACGGTCGAGATCAAGGTCGACTAACCCGAATCACTCTCGAGCCATTCGCGGCCTTCCAGAATCACTGCGGCGGCCAATGTGATCAGCCACAGCGACATCGATCCGACCTGGATCCGCTGGGCGATGCCGAGTGCGTAATTGCCGGTCAGGTTGTCGGCGACCAACATCCACACGGTCGCCGCCGATCCGATCACCAGCACCACCAAACCGGCCTCGCGCAGAATCCGCCAGCGGTGATAACGGAAGGCGGCCACGCTGAACGCGAAGGTCGCGACGGCGATAGCGGTGACCGCGATGCTGCTGGTCAGCGCGTGCGGCTGATGCAATTGCGGGAACAGTTCGCTACCACCACCGCCGCATTCGGCATTGTCCTGCGGGGTGCAATCGCGCAGTGGGAGCAGCACATCGCCGATGGTCGCGGCGCCGAAGCAGAACAGCGCGACCCAGCCGATGGTGGTGAATCTGCGGCGCGGAAATAACAGCAGCCCCGCGATCGCGGCGGGTATCAGCAATGCGCCGACGATCTTGTCGGCGGTAGCGAACAACTCGCGATGTGGTTTGCCCTCGGCATCGAGTTCACTGAGGAAAGAGTTGACCGGATCGACGTCGATCTTCAGTACGAACTCCAGCAACCACGACGAATAGCAGAGTCCGGCGATCGCGATCGCGACCGCGATGAGCCCGCAGGCGACCCGGACGTGGCGTTCGGCGAGCCTCCGGCGATCAGTCACTGGACCATTCTCCGCCTTCTGGTTGGTCCGGTGTTCAATAGTAGGTGCGTGTGTCCGCACCAACCGGTCCTTCACACACCTCATTACCAACTCGAACACAGGCTTCTGTCAGGTCCATCCCCGATGGTTGGTAGATCTAAGGAGGTTCCCATGATCGCAATCACAACGGCCATCGCCGGAATGCTGGTGCTAACGGTAATGGCGGTGTCGGGCTACCTGGCCGCGCACGCGCCTCGCACGCTGGTTCGGGTGCGCGAACGCCGCTAGGGGTTGTCGGGCGCTCGAAAGAGTCACCTAGCGTCGCGCGGCCAATACGGCCTGGATCCGGTCGGCCGCCGTGATGGCGTCCTCGTGTTCCCACACTCGGATCACCAGCCAGCCCGCGGCCGCCATTGCCGCATCGGTGGCCCGGTCACGGGCCACATTTCCGGTCAATTTGTCGGCCCACCACTGTGCGTTGTTCTTCGGATCGGTCGCATGCTGCGGACACCGATGCCAGAAACATCCATCCACATACACCGCCACGCGCAGCCGGGGAAACACCAGATCCGCCCGTCGACGCTGCCCGCGCAGGGGGGAGCGATCGACGAAATAGCGCAATCCACGTCGATGCAGTTCCCGGCGCAGCGCGAGTTCGGGCCGGGTGCCGCTGCGCCGCTGGCGGGCCATCCGCGCACTGGTCGCGGCATCGGTGAGCGGACGCCGAGCCGGGTTCATGACGTATCAAACCTCATGCCGCCCACCCACCCATTCGATCGAGATGACTCTCGACGTCGGCCAGAAATCCGGGCGGGAACCGTAGATTGCCCATTCCGGTGCGCCGCAGGAACCCTGCGGTGGCCCGGGCCGAGAGCAGCCGCGAATCGGTGAGGAAATGGTGCAGATCCTCATATGGCTCGTGCACCGGCCAGGTCGAAACCGGCACCCGATAGGCACTGCCCGCGCGACCCCACGCGGCAACCGGCCACGGCCGCCCCGGCGGCAACGGCTCATCGCCCGGAATCGGGTCCAGCGGTTCGGCCAGCCGGGCACCCACCCAGGACGCCATCCGCACACTCACCGCATTCCCGATCAGCTTCCACCGGTGCCCGTGTCGAATTCCGGCCACCGTGGTCGCCGGTTCGGTCCAGTCGGCGTCGAAGCCCTGCAGGCGCTCACCGTCGATGATGCCCGGCGTGACGATCTCGCCCGATGGCAACCGAACCGCGGGCGGACTCGCGATCCCCAGCGCGGAACCGCCCTTGAGCGTCGGGATCGCATTCACCGCCCAGCCGAGCCCGCGCACACCCTCGGTCCAGTAGAAGCCGCACGGATCCTGTTCCGGGTCACCGAGATCGAGCGGTCCGGCATCATCGGCGAATAGCACCCGGCGCGGATCCTCGGTGCGCGAGGCCAGCATCAGCACCCGCTGACGGCGCTGTGGCAGCCCGAACGCGCGCGCGTCGACCACACGATATGCCCAGGTGTAGCCGAGCTCCTCCAGCGCGCTGGTGATGTGCCGCATGGCGGCCCCGCGACCCAGCTGCAGCATGAAAGGCACATTCTCGATCAACAGCCAGCGCGGCCCACGCTGACGGCGCACCAACCGGAACACCTCGTCCACGAGACCGGAGCGCTTACCTGTGATGCCCGCGGTGCGTCCGGCCTGTGACAGGTCCTGGCAGGGAAATCCGGCGGCGACCAGCTGGGTACCGGCGGGCAGGGCACGTAGCCGAGTGATATCGCCTTGCAGCGGAATTCCGGGAAAGCGCGCGGCGAGCACCGCCCGCGCACCGGGATCGATCTCGCACAGCAGCTCGGTGTGCCAACCGTGGTGGCCAAGGCCGAGCTCCAGCCCGCCGATACCGGCGAACAGCCCGACCATCCGCCCGCCCGTCACAGTCATCCCTTCTCGCGGTTGCTCGCGGATCGCTCGGAACCACCAGCGCTGCGTATCCGCTCAGCAGGTTACTCGAGCCGTAGATGCGACGACCAGCGACGGCCACGGTAGTGTGTCGGGCACCCGATCCGACCGGATGCGCCGACAATGCTCACGGTCGGATCATGGTTTGCTCGGTCGTTCGATGACCTTCCACGCGCAGTTCCCGGTTTATCCCAAGAGTGACGCCAGGAAAGTGAGCGAAATGCAGATTCCGTCTACCAAGAACGGGAACTATCCCAACGTTGTAGTGACCAGTCTGGCGGCGACCACTTCGATCGCCGGTGATGTCGACTCGACTTGGAAGGGCCTGCTCAATGGTGAGAGCGGCATCGATGTCCTCGAGGACAGTTTCATCGAGCAGTTCGAACTACCCGTGCGCATCGGTGGACATCTGAAGGTCAAGCCGTCGGATTGCCTCACGCGGCAGGAGGCGCGACACCTGTCGTACGTGGAGCAGATGGCCGTGGTGCTTACGCGTGAAGTCTGGCGCAATGCGGGAAGTCCGGAGGTGGACAAGAATCGGCTCGGCGTCGCCATCGGCACCGGCCTCGGCGGGGGCGAATACATTACGTCCGCGCGCGACCGGCTGCAGAACGGCGGCTATCGCAAGGTGTCGCCGCTGACCGTGCAGCGCATTATGCCCAACGGGTCGGCCGCCTGCGTCGGCCTCGAACTCGGCGCGAAAGCGGGTGTGGTGACACCGGTCTCGGCCTGCTCGTCGGGTTCGGAGGCGATCGCGAGTGCCTGGCAGATGATCGTGATGGGCGATGCCGACATGGTGGTCGCCGGCGGTGTCGAGGGTTCCATCCAGGCCGTGCCGATCGCGGCATTCACCATGATGCGTGCCATGAGCACCCGCAACGAGGACCCGAGGGCCGCCTCGCGACCGTTCGACAAGGATCGCGACGGATTCGTCTTCGGTGAGGCGGGCGCGATGATGGTCATCGAAACAGAGGAGCACGCCAAGGCCCGCGGCGCGACGATTCACGCACGGCTGATGGGTGCCGGGATCACTTCCGACGCCTTCCATTTGGTCGCACCCGATCTCGATGGCAAGGGCGCCGCGCGGGCGATGACCAGGGCCATTCAAAAGGCGGGGATCACTAAAAACGATGTCGGCCACGTCAATGCGCACGCGACCGCGACCCCGATCGGCGATACCGCCGAGGCGCAGGCCATCAATGCCGCGGTGGGCGATCATGTTTCGGTCTATGCGCCGAAATCCGCACTCGGCCATTCGATCGGCGCGGTCGGCGCCCTCGAATCGGTGTTGACGGTGCTCTCGGTGCGTGACGGAATCGTTCCGCCGACGCTGAATCTGGACAATCAGGATCCGGAAATCGAGCTCGATGTGGTCAAGGGACAGGCCCGCTCCGGACGAATCGACTACGCCGTGAACAACTCGTTCGGTTTCGGCGGACACAACGTCGCTATCGCCTTCGGGCGGTACTGAGCACGTCGGGAAGGCGCACCTGCTAGCCTTCCGGCACTTCGTTATCGACCTGTGTTCGGTGTAATCGCATGGCCCGAGTGCCTGCGTTGACAAAAGGATAAGGCGATGATCGACGAGACATTCGACGACTATTTGGACGATCAGGGCAATATCAAAATTCGTGGCAACAAGACCCTGATCGACTTCGTCGACAAGCACAGCATGGAGAACGGCGACGCGCTCGCCTACCGCTACATCGACTACTCGCGCGAGCGCGACGGCGAGTACATCGAATTGACCTGGCGGGAATTCGGCGTTCGGCTGCGCGCCGTCGCGGCTCGGCTGCAGCAGGTGACCCGGCCGGGTGATCGGGTGGCGATCCTGGCCCCCCAGGGGTTGGATTATGTCGTCTCGATCTTCGCGGCGGTTTATGCGGGCAATATCGCGGTCCCGCTGTTCGACCCGGAAGAGCAGGGCCACACCGACCGCCTGCACGCGGTGCTCGGTGACTGCAAGCCGGCGGCGATTCTTACCGTCGGTTCGGCCGCGGCCGGTGTGCGGAACTTTTTCCGGCATCTCCCGCCGGCGCAGCGTCCGCGCATTATCGCGGTGGACGCGATTCCGGACAGTGTCGGCGCGACCTGGGTCCGGCCGAATATCAATATCGACAGTGTCGCCTATCTGCAATACACCTCGGGTTCCACCAGGACCCCGGCCGGTGTCGAGATCACCCATCGGTCGGTCGGCACCAATTTGCTGCAGATGATCGATGCCATTGGGGTGCAGGAGAATTCGCGCGGCGTTACCTGGTTGCCGCTATTCCACGATATGGGTTTGCTGTCGGTGATCCTGCCGACCGTCGGCGGCGGATTCATCACCATCATGTCGCCGAGCGCCTTCGTGCGGCGACCGTATCGCTGGATCAAGGAACTGGCCGCGGCCTCCGACGGTGCCGGAACCTTCGCGGCCGCACCGAATTTCGCATACGAACACGCGGCCGCCCGCGGTAAGCCGAAAGCCGATGAAGAACTGGATCTTTCGAATGTGATCGGGCTGATCAACGGCAGCGAGCCGGTTTCGGTGTCGTCGATGCGGAAATTCAACGAGGCGTTCGCGCCGTACGGTCTGCCCAAGACCGCGCTGAAGCCCTGCTACGGCATGGCCGAGGCGACCTTGTTCGTCTCCGCCACCAAGGCTGAGGACGAGGCGAAGGTCGTCTATGTCGATCGCAATGAACTCAATGCGGGTCGGATGGTGGAAGTTCCTAAGGACACGCCGAATTCGATCGCACAGGTGTCCTGCGGTTATGTGGCGCTATCGCAGTGGGCGGTGATCGTCGATCCGGAAACCGGCATCGAACGCGGTAATGGCGAGGTCGGTGAAATCTGGCTGCACGGCGACAATATGGGTATCGGGTACTGGGGGCGGCCGGACGAAACCGCCGCGACCTTCCACAACACCCTGGTGCGGCGACTATCGGAGGGCAGCCACGCACAAGGAACCGATCCGGACGCGAAGTGGATGCGCACCGGCGATTTGGGTGTCTACCTGGACGGTGAGTTGTATATCACCGGTCGGGTGAAGGATCTGGTGATCGTCGACGGGCGCAACCACTATCCGCAGGATCTGGAATCCTCGGCGCAGGAATCCAGTAGCGCACTGCGGCCCGGATTCATCGCGGCATTCTCGGTGCCCGCGAATCAATTGCCCGCCCTGGTATTCGAACCGGGCAGCCATTCCGGACTCACCTTCGATGCCGATGACACCTCCGAGCAGTTGGTCATCGTGGCCGAGCGCGGCACCGGTGCGGCGAAGCTGGATCCGGGGCCGATCGCCGATATCGTGCGCGTTGCGATCGCACAGCGCCACGGCGTCACGGTGCGCGATCTGCTGCTGTTGCCAGCGGGTTCGATTCCGCGCACGTCCAGCGGCAAGATCGCCCGACGGGCCTGTCGCACGGCGTATTTGGAGGGCACATTGCGCGGCGGTTATCAGCAGCAGGACTTCCCGGACGCGCCGGTGGACCAGGATCAAATGACCGTCTGAGCTCGGGTTATTCGACGGTACAATCGAAGTAACGGCCATCGGCGCCCGGGTATCCGGGCGCCGATGTCGTGTCGGTGTATTCGGGGGTGCTTGACCTCGAGCTTGCTCGAGGTTGTTGGCTGTGGACGTGGCGGAAAATCGGTTGGCCGATCCCCGGACTGATGCCACGCTGAAATGTCGGACCCCGATGCGAACATCACCGGGGTTCGGTTCGCGACACAGCCAATCCAAGACGATCACGAGGGGGAGCTTTGTCCGTCACGCTCGATACGCCATTGGCCGACACGGAGGTCGACAGACCGCAGCGGCCCGCCGCCGCGGTGCCGGGCCGCCTGCGATCGCTGCGCCGGTTCTGGCCGTATCTGCGGCCGCATCGGTTCACCCTGCTCGGCGCCACCACGCTTGCGGTGCTCGCCACCCTGACGGCAATCGTGCTGCCACTGGTCATCGCGCGAATTATCGACGGCCCGATCCAGCGGCGCGATTTCGGCGGCGTCGTACTTCCGGTGCTGCTGGTGCTGACGCTCGGTCTGCTGGAGGCCTGCGGCGTATGGGGTCGGCGGTGGCTGATCGCCAAGCCCGCGGCCCAGTTCGAGATCGATATGCGCGCCAAGATATTCCGCAAGCTGCAGACGCTTTCGATCGGACGGCACGATGCCTGGGAGTCCGGCCAGCTGCTCTCGCGCGCGGTCGACGATATGGGCACCATGAAGCGGTTCGTCGCATTCGCGGGGCCGTTCCTGATCATCCACTTCATCGTGATCCCGGTCGGTTTGGTGGTGCTGTTCGCGCTGAGCTGGCAGATCGGGTTGACCTTCGCGGTCATCGCGATCCCGCTTTCCTATGTCTGCCTGCGATTCGAGCGGCGCTACGGCCTGGCCTCGCGGCGCTCGCAAGATCAGGCCGGTGATCTGGCCACCACCGCCGAGGAGTCCGCACAGGGCATCCGGGTGCTGAAGGCATTCGGTCGCGGTGCGTTCTTCGGCGGGCGATTCACCGCGCAGGCGCGGGAATTGCAGCAGACCGAGCTGCTCAAGGTGCGGTTGGACGCCACGCTCTGGTCGGCGATGGTGTGTCTGCCGCAGCTGGCCATCGCTTTCGCGCTGGGGTACGGCGGTTACGCCGTCGCACACCACATGATGACGCTCGGCACCCTGGTCGCGAGCATCACACTGGCGACCTTCCTGCAGTGGCCGATCATCTGGACCGGCTTCCTGCTCGCCGAGTGGAACGATGCGCGCACGGCGGCGGACCGGTTCTGGGAGATCATCGACACCCCGGTCGAAATCAACGATCCCGCGGATCCGGTGGCGCTGCCCGAGCGGATCGTCGGTGAACTCACCATGCGCGGCGTGCGGTTCGCCTTTCCGGATGCGAAGGGCGAAGTACTGCACGATATTTCGCTGAAGGTGCGTCCGGGCGAGACGGTCGCGTTGGTCGGCGCGACCGGTAGCGGAAAGACGGCGCTGCTCAACCTGATCCCGCGACTCTACGACGTGACCGGCGGCGCCATCACCATCGACGGCATCGATATCGCGTCGATGCGCGTGTCCGATCTGCGTTCGCTGGTCTCGGTGGCGTTCGAGGATCCGGTGCTGTTCTCGGCGAGTGTGCGGGAGAACGTCGCGCTCGGCGATCCCGAGGCCACCGACGACGATGTGCGGCGCGCGCTGGATGTCGCCCAGGCCACCGATTTCGTGAACGATCTGCCGTGGGGACTCGACACCCGAATCGGCGAGCAGGGGCTGAGCCTGTCCGGTGGTCAGCGCCAGCGGCTGGCCCTGGCCCGCGCGGTGCTGGCGCGCGCAAGCGCGGGGGAGCGGACTCGGACTCGAATCATGGTGCTCGACGATCCGCTGTCCGCACTCGATGTGGAGACCGAGGAGCGCGTACAGGAACGGCTGCGTACGGTGCTGGTGGGTGCCACCACACTGCTTGTCGCGCATCGACCTTCGACCGCAGCGTTGGCCGACCGGGTGGCCCTGCTCGCCGATGGCCGGATCGTCGCTGAGGGCGCACACGATCAACTTCTGAAAACCAGCAGTCGCTACCGCGAGCTGATGGGAGGTGAATCGTGACCACAACCGAAACCACCGTCCCCGCCGACGATTCGGCCGACCGCGACGAGGTCGCCGACTGGCGCGGCATCGCCAATGAGGACAAGGCGGTCACCGAGACCGGAAATCTGGTGCTGGCCGGTCGGTCTCGGCGCTTGCTGTTGAGTCTGGTCCGGCCGTATCGCAAGCTCGCGGTCTTCGCCCTGCTGCTGATCGTGCTCGACAATGCCGCGATGGTGTCGGCGCCGCTGTTCGTCGCGCACGGACTCGACACCGGCATTGCCGCAGGTGCCGCGGGGAATTGGGCACCCTTGGCGCGCACTGTCGCGGGTTACCTCGGGGCGGTTGGGCTCGGTGTCTGCACCACCTTCGTTTTCCTGCGGATTTCCGGAAGGCTCAGCCAGAGCGTGCTTTTCGATCTGCGGGTCCGGCTGTTCGCGCATATGCAGCGGCTCAGCGTGGCCTTCCACGAGCAGTACACCTCCGGCAAGGTCGTCGCGCGACTGACCGGTGATATCGAAACACTGCAGCAGCTGCTGGAGAGTGCCCTGAATCAGGCTCTCAGCGCGATTCTTTCGGTGTTGACCATCGCGGTCCTGTTGATCTACCTCGATCAGACCCTCGCCGCGATCGTTCTGCTCGGATTCGTGCCATTGATGGTGGTCACCCGCTGGGCGCAGCGCAGACAGCGGGCGGGATACCGGCGCACCCGCAGTGCCATCGCGAAGGTGGTCGTGCAGTTCGTGGAGTCGATGGGCGGCATGCGCGCGGTACAGGCCTTCCGTCGCGAGGCGCGCAACGAATCGGCGCTGGCCGTCGAGGACGCCGAATACCTGCAGGCGACCACCGCAGCCATGCGCGGCATGGGCGACTACGCCGGTCTCACCAAGCTGCTCGGCAATCTGACCACGGTAATCGTCATCGTGGTCGGGGCATGGCAGGTGATCGAGGGCAACCTCGCTGTCGGTGTCCTCGCGGCATACCTGTTGTACCTCAACGAGTTCTATGGTCCCCTCGATGAACTGGCTCAGGTATTCAATGCCTACCAGTCCGCGGCCGCGGCTCTGGAGAAGATCTCCGGTGTGCTGGAGGAGCAGCCCTCGGTTCGAGAACCGGATGAGCCGGTCGCGTTGGTGAAGGCGACCGGTGCTGTGCGAATGGACCGAGTGTGGTTCGGCTACGGATCTCCGGGCACAGATCCGGGGGCACGCGAGTCGGCGCTCGTGAGCGATGCAGCGTCGACCGAGGTCGGAGGTGTTGTGCCGCACGCCGAGGAGCATGGCCGAGCGCGCCCGGTATTGCCGGAATTCTCGTTGGAGATTCCGGCCGGGCAGGTGATCGCGCTGGTCGGTGCGACGGGTGCGGGCAAATCCACGTTGGCCAAGTTGCTGACGCGGTTCTACGACCCCTCCGGCGGCACAGTGACCTTGGACGGCATCGACCTGCGGCGGTTGTCCGATACGGATCTGCGGCGCAATGTCGTGATGGTCACCCAGGAGTCGTATCTGTTCTCCGGATCGGTGGCCGACAATATTCGGCTCGGTCGGCCGCAGGCCAGTGATGCCGAGGTGTTCACGGCGGCGCGTGCGGTCGGGCTGTACGACTTCGTCACCCAACTGCCGGAGGGCTTCGACACGGACGTGCGCAAACGCGGTGGGCGATTATCGGCGGGGCAACGTCAGCTGGTTGCGTTCGCCCGGGTTTTCCTCGCCGATCCCGCGGTGATCGTGCTGGACGAGGCCACGTCGAGCCTTGACATTCCGAGCGAACGGCTGATCCAGCGGGCGCTGGAGATGGTGCTGCGCGACCGCACGGCCGTGATCATCGCGCATCGGCTCTCGACGGTCGCCATCGCGGATCGGGTGCTGGTGCTGGAATCGGGTCGGATCGTCGAGGATGGCACGCCGACCGAGCTCATCGCGCGCACCGGCCGGTTCGCCAGCCTGCACGCGGCATGGCGTGAGGCGCTGGTGTGATGCCGGTGCATGCGTCCCTTACGGTAGATACGTGACGAACCGAGACCTCGGCCCCGACAGCCAACCGGCGACATCGCGGTGGCCGGCGATCCTCACATGGCGCGCGCACAACGCGTCGCGGATGGAGTCCGTCCGCGTGACGCTCAACGGCAACCGTATCCGCGCCGCCGGTCGCATGATCGGCGGCGCGTGTGCCGACCATCCCGCGTTCAGCGCGTCCTATGACCTGGTCACCGACGAGAACGGTGTCACCAAGCGGCTATCGCTGCGCAGCACCACCGCCGCCGGGGAACGCCAGGCCTCGATCGCCAGGGACGAGGAGGACTACTGGCTCGTCGACGCCGGCGGCGGGCATGTCCGCTCCACCTTCGCCGGAGCCCTCGACGTCGACGTCGTGCTCAGCCCGTTCTTCAACACCCTGCCCATCCGCCGCTTCGGCCTGCAGAACGCCGTCGAGAACATCCAGGTCCCGGTCGTCTATGTCCGCCTCCCCGACCTTCTGGTCCAGGAAGCCAGCCTCACCTACAGCAGCGGCGCTACCGGCATCAGTGTGCTGTCCCCGGTCTCCAGCGCCACCGTCACCGTCGACGACGAGGGTTTTCTGCTCGACTACCCAGGCCTCGCCGAACGCATCTGATCGGGTGCCGCCACACTTTGGCGCGCCGCGCATGCGTGGCGCCGAAGTGTGCGCAGCGCTCTCCGGCTAGGGGGGCCTCGCCGTGCGCCCCTCGTCCGGGAGGCTGTCGCGGGCGGCGCTGAGTGCGGTGAGCGTCTCCCGAGCTCGTCCAGCTCGGCGGTGGCATTCGGTTCGCAGATGGCGCGGACCAGATCGGAGGCGGTGGGGGCGACTCGGGTGCCGTCACGGAACGGGCCCGCGGCAAGTCCGAGCGCTGGCAGTGCCTCCTCGTTGCGATCAGTCCAGTTTCGTGATCACTCCACCGCGCTGGCCTGCCTCGCGCAGCGCCTGCAACCAGTTGTGGTCGCCGGGGCGGATATCGGTGATCTCCCAGCGCTGCGTGGTTTCGTAGCGCTCGCGGCCGTCGTGCCCGGCTTCGACGAGGTCGACGAGGGTGCCTTCGTCGCGCAGGCTGTCGCGGGCGGCGCTCAGCACGGTGAGCGTCTCCTCGAGCACGTCGAGCAGGGCGGTGGCATTCGGTTCGCAGATGGCGCGGACCAGGTCGGGGGCGGTGGCGGCGACTCGGGTGCCGTCACGGAACGAGCCCGCGGCCAGTCCGAGCGCCAGGTCGCCGCCGGCCGCCCCGGCTACCGCCAGCGCCTCGGCCAGGACATGCGGCAGATGCGAGATCCGGGCCACCGCCCGGTCGTGCTCGTCCGCGACCACCGGCGTGACCACGGCACCGCAGGCCAACGCCAGCCGCACCACCTGAAGCCAGGATTCGGGATGGGTGCCCTCGTCCACGCCGACCGCCCACACCGCGTCACGGAACAGGCCGGGATCGGTGGCGGCCCAGCCCGATTCGGAGGTGCCCGCCATCGGATGCCCGCCGATATAGCGCGCCGCGAGCCCATGCCTGCGCACCGCCTCGGCCACCGGCGCCTTGACGCTCACCACATCGGTGAGCGAACAGCGCGGTGCGAAGGTCGCTACTTCGGCGAGGATATGGTCCACCGCGGGCATCGGCACCGCGACCACGATCAGCGCATCGGTATCGGCGGCCCGGCTCAGCACATCGAGCAGTTCGCCCGTGACATCGAATCCGTCCGCCCGTGCGGCCTGCGCACCCGCCTCTGACCTGTTGTAACCCCACGCGTCATAGCCCGCGCCGACGGCGGCGCGCAGCAGCGAACCGCCGATCAAGCCTGTCCCGAGGACACACACCGGTGCTTTCTGGTCAGGAGTCATCGGAACAGATTCGCATACGACTTCAACATTTCGGCTCGAGCCGACTACCGTTGCGGCCATGGCAGCACAGCGCTCGGGCACGAACAAGGCTGCGTCGGATGATTACGACGACGTGGAAGGGTTCGCAGTGGCGGTTGTCCGCGAAGAAGGAAAATGGCGGTGCAGTCCGCTGAGTCAGGCGGCACTCACCGATTTGTCCGCAGCGGAAACAGAACTCAAGGCATTGCGCAGTTCCGGCGCGGTGTTCGGATTGCTGGATATCGATGACGAGTTCTTCATCGTGCTCCGGCCCGCGCCGAGCGGCACCCGGATGCTGGTCTCGGATGCGACGGCCGCGATCGACTACGACATCGCCGCCGACGTCCTCGAGGCCCTCAATATCGAAATTCCGGACATCGATCCGGACGAACTCGACGATGTCGAGCCATGGGAGGAGGGCGACCTCGGCGTCCTGGCCGACCTCGGCCTGCCCGAACCCGTGCTCAGTGTGATCCTCGCCGAGACCGATCTCTATCCGGATGAACAGCTCGGCATGATCGCCCAGCGGCTCGGCTTCGCCAACGAACTCACGGCGGTGCTGGACAAGCTGCCCCGCTGAGGTGGGCTTGCTCACCGACGACGCCGACATGGTCCGGGCCGCGATCGCCGCCGCGGCCGATGCGGGCGATCGCGACGTACCGGTCGGTGCCGTCGTCTTCGATGCCGACGGGCGCGAACTCGCGCGCGCGGCCAATGCCAGGGAGGCCCTCGGCGACCCGACCGCGCACGCCGAGATCCTCGCCCTGCGCCAGGCCGCCGCGGTCCTCGGCGACGGTTGGCGTCTGGAGGGATGCACACTCGCGGTAACCCTGGAACCGTGCACCATGTGCGCGGGCGCCCTGGTACTCGCCCGGGTCGGCCGCCTGGTCTTCGGCGCCTGGGAACCGAAAACCGGTGCCGTCGGCTCCCTTTGGGACGTAGTACGTGACCGTCGTCTCAATCACCGCCCACAAGTCCGCGGCGGCATCCTCGAAGCCGAATGCGCGGCGCTCCTCGACGCCTTCTTCCGCCCCCAACGCTAACCCCTCCCACCCCGTTCACAGCCGATTTAGCGATCCGCCCCCCGTCCGGTATGGTTGTCGGCGGTGGCGTGTCCGAGCGGCCTAAGGAGCACGCCTCGAAAGCGTGTGAGGGGTAACCCCCCTCCGAGGGTTCAAATCCCTCCGCCACCGCTGAGGGACCCGACCTGATCGACTCAGGCCGGGTCCTTTTCTATGCGGCGAGGGTATGTGCTGGCCGATATCGGAGGCATTTCGGTAGTCGATCTGGAAGTCGAAACTCGCGGGTTCGATGCCCGCGACCGGGCAGCGGCCTGCGCGCGGGCTTGCCCGTCGTTATGCAGGTAGCTACAGGTGTCCGGCGAACTTCGCCAGTCGCGCCGCTATCGTTCGATGGTGTCGAGTTCGCCTGTGGTGACGGCGACTACGAAAGGGTGCGCGTTTCGAGCAGGGGCGCGTTCTCGAGCGTGACGCGGTCGTTGATAGCGAGGAACACGACCGACGATGTCCATGCGGTCCGCTTGTTGCCGTCCACGAAAGCACGATTCCGCGCGAGAGATTCGAGCAACGCAGTTGTTCGTACACCGCTCGCGTTGGCCTTGGCGACAGCAGCGGTGGGCACGAGTTATCGCGGGGCCCGCCACAGCTTTCGGTCGGGTCCAGTGATCGATCGCTTCTAGTTCGCGTCCGGAAAAGCCTGGCGCACACCGATAGTGATCGCTTCGGCTTCAGGCAATCGGCGGCGTTGTACGCGCTCGAGCGCCTCCACGACGCTCGCGGTCCGATTGTCTCTGTGCGCATCGATGAACGTGACCATTTCTGGACGTCGGACGGCAATTTGGATCCTCATACCACCCATACCTCGATGGTAATCCCCAGGCTCCCGAGTGATGCTCACTGATGCACAACCGATTTCGGCCCCACCAATTCACGATGCGGTCGGATCCTGCCGCCGCAGGACAACGGTCTGCCGGTCCAGGTCGACGCCGAAGCCAGGCGGCACGCCTTGTTCTTGTTCGTCGCGCAGCATCGACACCGAGTCTCGGTGGTCCAGTTCCATGCGCTTGGTTCCGTAGAACATGGCCGTGAACTCGTCGGTGAAGGTGCCGGAGACGGGGGTGCGGCGTTTACGGCGCTTGCGCGTCAGGACTTCGTAGAGGGCTACGGCCATCAGGAGTAGGACCCAGCCAGGGATGGACCAGCCCAGCAAATTCGCCATGTCGCTCCAACGCATCAGCCGGATGCGCAGTTCCTGGGTAAGTGGGCGGCGGGCGGGTATACGGCGATTAGGTAAGCGCGGGAAGGGTGCGCTGCGATGATGCGGTGCAGTCGAGCCGCGCGCGATTGATTCGCGAGAGTTAGATGAGAGAGCCTTATTTTCGATTCGGCAGTCTGCTGGTGCTGGTCTGGCTGGTGATCGGCGTCGTTGCCGCGGGACAGCGGCACTATTTCGACAGTGGTCCGGTCAATTGCGCCGGATTCGGCACGATTGCGGTGACGGTGATCGCCGGTCCGCTCAACTACATGGGCGTCAATCCGAAGATTGCCGATTGCAATGTGCCCCAACCAAGTCAGTAACGCCTGAGGGCTGAGCTGCGAGGGTTCGGCCACCCCTCGGGGCTGAGGGCGTGCTCTGCCGGGCGGCGACATGCCGTGCGGTCGGGCGCGCCCGCCCGCCCGCGGCACGATGCGATAATTCGCTGAAACCCGTGCGCGCGATTCGCGGGAGAGATATGGGCGAAATGAAACTTGGCAGTGTGCTGATAGTGATCTGGTTGGTCATCGGTGTTGTGGCGTCGGGGCAGCGGCACTATTTCGACAGCGGTCCGATCAACTGTGCGGGCTTCGGCACGATCGCCCTGACTGTCCTCGCAGGCCCGCTCAACTACATGGGCGTGAACCCGAAAATCGCCGACTGCAACGTCCCGCAACCGAGCCCTTAGATCGGCACCTGATCCAGAACCCGCTGTGATTCAGGAATTCTCGTCGAGGCGCTGCCAGCCGCGCCCGTCGAGGCGCTGTCCGCCGCGCCCGTCGAGGCGCTGTCCGCCGCGCCCGTCGAGGCGCTGTCCGCCGCGCCCGCCGAGCCACTGCCAGCCGCGCCCGCCGAGGCGATGATGACCAGGCCGATACCGGCGCACTGAACGAGCGCGAGATCTTCGCCGAGCAGAAGCAGTCCCGCCGCGGCCGCGATCGCCGGTTCCAGACTCATCAGCACACCGAAGGTGGCCGCTGAAATCCGGCGTAGTGCTTCGAGTTCGATGGTGTGCGGCACCAGCGACGAGAGCACCGCGACACCGGCGAGTGCCACGAGCACCAGGGGATCGAGCAGTGCCGGGCTCGCGTTCGCGAAGGCGACGGGTAGCACCAGTGCACCGCCGAACGCCATTGCCAGCGCTAAACCGTCGTGTCCTGAGGTATGCCGGCCGACCACCTCACTGCATGCGATATAGGCACCCCACCCAGCGCCAGCGGCAATCGCGAACAGCACGCCGGTCCACGACACCGGACCACCGGTTTTCATCATCAGCAGTACACCCAGCCCGGCCACGAGCGTCCACACCAGATTGCGCCGGCGGCGCGAGGCGATGACCGCGACGGTGAGTGGTCCGAGGAAATCCAGCGTGACCGCCATACCGAGCGGTATGCGTTCGAGGGCGGCATAGAAGCAGAGATTCATCCCGGCGACGGCCGTACCGAGTCCGATGATGCCGGGCAGTGCCGCGCGCTCGACGCGCAGCGAGGGCCGCCACAGCAGCATTGCGATGGCGCCCGCGAACGCAAGTCGCACGCTTGCCGTCGTGCTGGCGCCGATGATGTCGAACAGGTACTTGGCCAAGCCCGCACCCAGTTGGATACTGACCATAGCGGCGAGGATGAGGATGGGCGCGGGCGCCGCGCGAGCCGTGCGTGGCTGAACCTTCACAGCCGAAAGCTAGGTGTCCTAAGTAAATGACAGTGGACCGGTCGGTTGCTCGAAAACGGTGCTTACCTTGCCGATCGATGCCCGATCTGTGGTGATCGGCACAAACGCTCATCCGGCGGGAGAGTGATCGTCTCGCCTGCGGGTATCCCGAGTTGGTACGCGAGTGCGAAAGGAAGCGATGACGATGCGCGAGCGTGTGACCCGCCCCAGGCCAGCGCCTTCCGCTGGTGCGCGACTGTTCGGAATGCTTCTCCTGATCTGGCTGGCCATCGGTATTCTCGCCGCGGGTCAGCGCCATTACTTCGACAGCGCCCCGATCAATTGTGCTGGGTTCGGCACCATTGCCGTGACGGCGCTGGCCGGTCCGCTCAACTACATGGGTGTAAACCCCAAGATCGAGGAGTGTGACATCCCGGAGCCCAGCCAGTAATGACCTGTCTCCCAGTGGAATTCGAGCGCTAATCAGCGAAATCCACTGCGAGCAGACCGAATTCGTAGATCAGCCGGCCCGCACCGGCCGTCGCATCGTGTCGGGCACCGACTGCCCATGCAATTCGTGCGACTCGGCCCCTTCCACATCGATATTCAGCACTCCACGCCCTTTGCCCGGCAACACCAAAAGCGGTGGGATCAAGGTCGATCGGACGATGAAAGCGTCCGGCAGTACACCAGCGGCCGAGGCGAAACCATCGACCTCGTTCCGGAACGCACTCGGCCCCGCACCCGAATCCGGGTGCGGGGCCGAGCCGCTTGCTCCGATCAGCTCACGCCGACCGGCACCTGCACCGTCTCCGCGGACCGCTGCTGCAGCTCACGCAGCTTCGCGCCCTCGACGTCGATATCCGGCAGGATCCGATCCAGCCACTTCGGAATCCACCAGGACCACTTGCCCATCAGCACCAGCAGCGATGGGATCACGACCATCCGGACGATGAACGCGTCGATCAATACGCCCGCCGCCAGCGCGAAGCCCATAGATTTCGCGGTGATATCGGTTTCCAGCAAGAAGGAACCGAATACGGCGATCATGATGATCGCGGCCGAGGTGACGACCCGGGCGCCGTGGTGATAACCGGCGACCATCGCATCCTTCGGCGACTTGCCGTTGACGAACTCCTCGCGCATCCGGGTCACCAGGAATACCTGGTAATCCATGGCCAGGCCGAACACCAGACCGATCAGCATGATCGGCAGGAAGCTGACCAGCGGATGCGGATCCTCGATCAGCCCGAGCTTGCCCTCCTGGAAGACCAGCACCGTCGCACCGAAAGTGGCCGCCATGGAGAGCAGGAAGCCGAGCGCCGCGGTCAGCGGCACCAGGATCGAGCGGAATACCAGGATCAACAGCAGGAATGCGGCACCGGCCACGATCGCCAGATACGGCACGATCTTGCTCAGCAGCACATGGTCGACATCGGCGAAGATCGCCGTGGTGCCGGTGATGCCGTATTCGATGCCGTACTCGGACTGCATCTGCGCCTCGGCATCGCGGGCATCACTGACCAGATCCTTGGTGGCCTGGTTGTTCGGACCCGACTTGGGCACGCCGTCGAGCAGTGCGCCCGCCTTGTCCTCACCACTCCACTTGGGCTCGGTCACGTAATCCATGCCCGAGTAGGACGCGAGCTGGGATCGCAGGGCGGTTACCGCGGCCTCGCGCCGGTCGGCGGGCACATTGGTGAGGTCGACCGCGACATTCAGCACGCCATTGCTGCCCTCACCGAAGCCCTCGGTGCGCAGCTCGTAGGCCTTGCGGATGGTGGAGGTCTTGGGCTGGCTGTCATCGCCGGGCAAGCCGAGGTTCAGACCGGCGGCGGGTGCGGCGAGCAAGCCGAGCACGACCACGCTGAGCAGCAGTGTGACCGCGGGCGCCTTGCCGATCAGACGGCCGACACGCATGCCGTTGGTGACCGACTTGTCGTCCTCGGGATCGTGCTGGGCCACGATCGGCAACTTCGGCTTGAACAGGAACCGGCCGAACGCACCGAGCAGCGCTGGCATCAGCGTGATGGCGGTGAGCACGGCGAACGCCGCGGCGATCGCACCACCCAGGCCCATGAAGGTCATGAATTGCACGCCGACGATGCTGAGTCCGCCGAGCGCGATGATGACGGTCAGACCGGCGAACACCACCGCCGAACCCGCCGTGCCGAGTGCGGTACCGGCCGCTTCCTCCGGCGAATCCTGCACTGCCAGTTCGTGTTTGTAGCGCGACACGATGAAAAGCGCGTAGTCGATCGACAGGGCGATGCCGATCATGGATGCGAGGAAGGTGGTGAAGCTCGGCACCTCGATGATCGAGGTACCGAGGAAGATCAGCGAGGTGGCCGCGCCGAGGCCGACAATCGCGGTGATGATCGGCACGAAGGCGGCGACGATGGCGCCGAAGGCGATGATCATGACGACCAGCGCGATGCCCATGCCGATCTGCTCGGACTTACCGCTGGGTCCCTCGTTCTTCTGCGCGATCGAACCGCTCATCTCCACCTGCAGCCCGGCATTGCGGGCATCGCTGGCCACGTTGTAGGCGGCCTCGCGCTGCGCGTCGGTGACGTCGGTGAACTTTTTGATGGTGAACGGAACGCTGAAGAAGGCCACCGAATCGGGATCGGTCTTACTGAGCACGTTCAGCGGTGCGCCACTGCACTTGGACGGATCCGGGTCGGTGATGCAGCCCGACTTCTCGGCGGCCTCGACCGGATTCATCACCGGCTTGCTGTGGTCGACGATGTCGAGCGCGCCGAGTTCGGCGATGAAGGCCTCCAGGGCCGCCCGGTTCGTCGGATCGGTCAGCTTCTGCCCATCGGGTGCGGAAACGACATAGGTGCCGGTGACGGCGTCGAATTTGAAGGCGTCGGAGGCGCCGGGAAAGTGCTTGTCGAGAATGTCGTTGGCACGGGCGGACGGCAGCGCCGGCATGCTGAAGTCATTGGTCATCGGCTCCTTGAGCTGCGCGCCGAGGCCGCCTAGCAGCAGGAAGAGGACAATCCAGACCGGAAGCACTATCCATTTCCGGCGGAAAGCGAACTTCCCCCATCTATACAGATAAACGGACACGAAGGGGTTCTCCTAGCGATGGCGATGGCTCGTTACGTGCTGATTCGTGGCGCGTAGACAGCACTCGCGGGGAATGCCCTGCCGACCCCGCCTCCATTGACGCTTTCTGCCTACCGTGCGGTAGGTAGACTACCCAGGGGCTAAACGGAGGTACAACCTCAATTCTGGTGGCAACGTTAGCTCAGCGCATAAGTGATGAGAGGATCATCCCATGACCGTTCGTGACGCGGGCAACGCTGTTGTGGCAGGTGGCGGCACTAAAATGGCAATTCGCGATGCCGCGGTGAAGCTCTTCGGGGCCAAGGGATTCGAGCAGACGAGCCTGCGCGAGGTCGCGGATGCGGTAGGAATCACAAAGGCTTCGCTCTACTATCACTACGCCTCGAAGTTGGATCTGTTACTTGCGATCGTCGATCCGATCGTGGATCACATGCGCTCGGTGATCGAGGATATCGATGCGGTCCCCCATGACGAGGAGGGCGTGCGAGCCGTTTTGCGCGCCTACTTGCGCGGCATGATCCGCCATCGCGACGCGGGTGCGCTGTGTGTGCGCGACACCGTCGCGATCATCAATGTCATGGCCGACCGGTATCCGGACATGCTGGATTCGACTCGGGTACTGCGCGAATGGCTCGCCGGACCGGGTGCCGACGATGTGGCCAAGCTGCGCGCCAGCGCGGCATTGGAAGTGCTCGGGGTCGCGCTGCTGTCCACCGAACTCGTGCCCGGTGTCGAGGATTCGGTGGTGGAGCGCACACTGCTGGACGCGGCCACCTGTGTTCTTACCGGCTGCCACACCGCGTAGATTCGTTCGAATACCGAACAGGCCAGGGAGTAGCCGCCGTGCACATCACCGCGAGGGTCGATTACGCGGTGCGGACCCTATTGGAGATCGCCCGCGCACCGCAGACCCACCGCGCCTCGGATCGGGTTGCCGTGCAGGTCGCGCCGGTGGTGAAGGCCGAGGCGATTTCGACCGCGCAGCATATCCCGCCCAAGGTGCTCGAAACGGTTCTCGCCGAATTGCGCAGAGCTGATCTGGTGACCAGTAGGCGCGGCCCGGACGGCGGCTATTGGCTGGCCCGCCCGGCCGCGCAGATCTCCATCGCCGATGTGATCCGCGCCATCGAGGGACCCCTGGCCTCGGTGCGCGGTGAACGTCCGGAGGATGTGCGGTATCCGGGTGCGGCCGAACCGTTGCAGCGGGTGTGGATCGCCCTGCGGGTGAATATCCGTGCGGTGCTCGAGAACGTCTCCATCGACGACATCGCCGAGGATCGGCTGCCTGGATTCATCGGTGCGCTCACCGAGGATCCCGGTGCCTGGGCGCGGCGATAATTCGAATCTGGTCTTTCGGCCCGAAAGCCGCGCGCACCAACATCGGTGCTGGTCAGGAATGTTCGCGACGGACCACACGGAATGACGGTAGCCTCCTTTTCATTATGCTGATCAGACTGCTTCGCACTCATCTGGCCCCATACCGGGCCCAATTGGCGGGCGTCGTCGGCCTACAACTCATCTCGGTCATCGCGATGCTGTACCTGCCGACCTTGAACGCCGACCTGATCGATAACGGTGTCACCAAGGGCGATATCGGCTACATCTGGACCACCGGTCTGTGGATGCTCGCGGTCACCGGTGTGCAGATCATCGCGTCGGCCTGCTCGGTCTATCTCGGTGCGCAGGCCGCGATGGGTGCGGGGCGGGATCTGCGCGGCGCGGTGCTGCATCGGGTCGGCACCTTCTCCGCGCGCGAGGTCGGCATATTCGGCGCGCCCTCGCTTATCACCCGCAATACCAACGATATTCAGCAGGTTCAGCTGCTGATCGTGATGTCGGCGACCATTCTGGTGATGGCACCGATCATGTGTATCGGCGGCGTCTTCATGGCGCTGCGCGAGGATCTCGGGCTGTCCTGGCTGCTGCTCATCGCGGTGCCCGCACTTGCCATTTCAATGGGCGTCATCGTGGCGAAGATGGTGCCCGGCTTCCGTGATATGCAGCACCGCATCGACGAGGTCAATCGGGTACTGCGCGAGCAGATCACCGGTATCCGCGTGGTGCGTGCGTTCGTGCGCGAACGGCAGGAGACCTGGCGCTTCGGGGTGGCCAATACCGAACTCACCGAATCCTCGCTGCGGGTCGGACGGCTGATGGCGCTGATGTTCCCGCTGGTGATGCTGATCAGCAATATCACCGCTGTCGCGGTGATCTGGTTCGGCGGACATCTGATCAACGAAGACAAAATGCAGATCGGCTCGCTCACCGCGATGCTGTCCTACATCTTGCAAATCCTGATGGCCGTCATGATGGCCTCCTTCCTGGCCATGATGGCGCCGCGCGCGGCCGTCTCGGCGGACCGGATCGGGGAGGTGCTCGAGACCGAGACCTCGGTGCTGCCGCCGCGGCTGCCGCAGGCGTTCAAAGGCGATCCGGCGCAGGTTGATCTGCAATTCGCCGAATTCGCTTTCCCCGGTGCGGAAAAGCCGGTGCTGTCGGCAATCCGGTTCCAGGTGGAGCCGGGGACGACCACGGCGATCGTGGGCTCCACCGGCGCGGGCAAGACGACACTGCTCAATCTGATTCCCCGGCTCATCGATGTGACCGATGGTGCGGTCTATATCGGTGGCACCGACGTTCGTCATATCGACCTCGAAGTGCTGCGCGAACAGATCGGGCTGGTGCCGCAGAAGGCATATCTGTTCTCCGGCACCATCGCCAGCAATCTGCGCTACGGCAATCCGGACGCCACCGACGAGGAACTGTGGCGATGTCTCGAGATCGCGCAGGCCGCCGATTTCGTGCGTGATATGCCCCAGGGTTTGCAGACACCGGTCGCGCAGGGCGGCACTACAGTCTCCGGTGGTCAGCGTCAGCGGTTGGCCATCGCACGGGCGCTGGTGAAGAAGCCGCGGGTCTACCTGTTCGACGATTCGTTCTCCGCACTGGATGTCGCCACCGATGCCCGGCTGCGCGCGGCATTGCGGCCGGAGACCAGGGATGCCTCGGTAATCATTGTGGCGCAACGGGTTACCACCATCCGCGAGGCCGATCAGATCGTGGTGCTCGAGGACGGCGTCATGGCCGGGATCGGCACCCATGACCAGTTGATGCGCGATTGCGCGGAATACCAGGAGATCGTCGCCTCGCAGCTCGGCGCCGATGAGGCGGTCGTGCTCGCCAAGCGCAACGGATCGCCGCCCGATCCGAGCGGTGACGGGTATCGGACCCGGCAGGAGGAGATCCGATGAGACCCGGAGCGGTGAATCCCGGTGCGCCGGATGCGAAGGCGAAATCGTTCGGTCCGTCGCTGCAGCGGCTATTGCGCAGGTTGGCGCCCGAGCGCGTATATGTCGGCGTGATCGTCGCGCTCGCGATCGTCTCGGTGGTGCTGAATACGCTGGGCCCCTACATTCTCGGCAAGGCCACCAATGTGGTCTTCGACGGTGTAGTCGGTCGCCAATTGCCCAGTGGCATCACCAAAGAAGAGGCGATCCAGCAACTGCGGGCTTCGGGCAACAACACCCTCGCCGACATGCTCGGCGCCATGGATGTCATCCCGGGCGTCGGTGTGGATTTCGGCGCGGTCGGCCGGGTGCTGATGCTGGTGCTGCTGCTCTACATCGGCGCCGCGGTCTTCAGCTGGCTGCAATCCTTCCTGCTCAATATCGTCATCAACCGCACGGTGAAGCGGCTGCGCAGCGATGTCGAGGACAAGATCCATCGACTTCCCTTGCGCTACTTCGATTCCACGCCGCGCGGTGACCTGCTCAGCCGCGTCACCAATGACGTCGACAACGTGTCGCAGACCCTGCAGCAGACCATGAGCCAGCTGATCCTTTCGCTGTTCTCGGTGATCGGCATCCTGATCATGATGTTCTGGATCTCGCCGCTGCTCGCATTGATCGCCTTGCTCACCGTGCCCGCCGCGATCGTGGTGACCACGCAGATCGCCAAACGCTCCAAACCGCACTTCGTGAACCAGTGGAAGTACACCGGCATGGTGAACGCCCAGGTCGAGGAGGCCTTCACCGGGCACGAGGTGGTCACCGCATTCGGGCGCAATCGCGAGGTCGGACAGGAATTCGATAAGCGCAACAACGACCTCTACGAGGCGAGTTTCAAGGCGCAGTTCATCTCCGGGCTGATCATGCCATCGATCATGTTCCTCGGGAATGTGAACTTCGTGCTGGTGGCGCTGGTCGGTGGCCTGCGGGTGGCGACCGGCAATCTGTCGCTCGGTGAGGTGCAGGCCTTCATCCAGTACTCCAGGCAGTTCAGTCAGCCGCTGACCCAGATCGGTGCGATGGCCAACCTGCTGCAATCCGGTGTCGCATCCGCCGAGCGGATCTTCGAAATCCTCGATGCCGAGGAGCAGTCGCCGGATCCGATCATGGAGAACACCAGGCCGGTCGATCGCGGCCGGGTGGAGTTCGAGGCGGTGTCGTTCCGCTACGAACCCGAGAAGCCGGTCATCGAGCGGCTGTCGCTGGTCGCCGAGCCGGGACATGTGGTCGCCATTGTCGGCCCGACCGGTGCGGGCAAGACCACGCTGGTGAATCTGCTGCTGCGGTTCTACGAACTCGATGCGGGCACCATCACCATCGACGGCGTCGATATCACCGAGACCACCCGCGATCACCTGCGCTCCAGGATCGGCATGGTGCTACAGGACACTTGGCTGTTCAAGGGCACAATTCGGGAGAACATCGCCTACGGCAATCCGAATGCGAGCGAAGCGGAGATTCTCGAAGCCGCGCGCGCCGCTTATGTCGACCGCTTCGTACACGCCCTGCCGCACGGTTAC
Source organism: Nocardia sp. NPDC050630 (assembly GCF_044457245.1). Classification (NCBI taxonomy): domain Bacteria; kingdom Bacillati; phylum Actinomycetota; class Actinomycetes; order Mycobacteriales; family Nocardiaceae; genus Nocardia; species Nocardia sp. NPDC050630. Next base: position 1,763 of record NZ_JBITGN010000013.1, on the reverse strand, counting down.
GACACGGTCATCGATGAGGAGGGTTCGGGCGTCAGCGCCGGTGAGAAGCAGCTGATCACCATTGCCCGCGCCTTCCTGGCCAAACCGTCCATCCTCGTCTTGGACGAGGCGACCAGTTCGGTCGACACCCGCACCGAGGCTCTGGTCCAACACGCGACCGCGGCGCTGCGTCGTGACCGCACCAGCTTCGTCATCGCCCATCGCCTGTCCACCATCCGCGACGCCGACCTGATCGTCGTCATGGAGGCGGGCCGCATCGTCGAACACGGCACCCATGAGCGCCTACTCGAAGAACGCGGCGCCTACTACCGCCTCTACAACGCCCAGTTCGCCGCGGCCGCCGCCGACGCCTAGGCGGTAACGATTGCCGTCGGTGCGGCTCGACCACACCGGGGGCCGACGTCGCCGCGGATGTGGGGCTGGGAAGATGACGTGGTGTCTGAGCCCGAATCCTTTTCGTTCACCGTCGGCGCCCGCTTGGCTGGGCGGCACGGTCGATCGGGCGTGATCAGTACACCGCACGGGGATATCGCGACGCCCGCGTTCATTCCGGTCGGCACCAAGGCAACGGTGAAGGCGGTGCTGCCGGAGACCATGAAGGAACTCGGTGCGCAGGCGCTGCTGGCGAATGCCTACCACCTCTACCTGCAGCCCGGACCGGACATCGTGGACGAGGCGGGTGGGCTGAGCAAATTCATGAACTGGCCGGGCCCGACCTTCACCGATAGCGGCGGCTTCCAGGTGATGTCACTGGGTGTCGGCTTCAAGAAGGTACTGGCCATGGAGGCGGTCAACGTCCGAAGCGATGACGTGATCGCCGCGGGCAAGGAGCGCCTCGCCACCGTCGACGATGACGGTGTCACCTTCCGCTCGCACCTCAACGGCTCGAAACACCGATTCACCCCCGAGATTTCGATGGGCATCCAGCATCAGCTCGGCGCGGACATCATGTTCGCCTTCGACGAGCTGACCACCCTGCTGAATACCCGGGCCTACCAGGAGAAGTCGCTGCAGCGTACGCACGAATGGGCGCAGCGCTGCATCGATGAGCACGAACGGCTGACCGCCGCGCGCACGCATCGCCCGTATCAGGCGCTGTTCGCGGTGATCCAAGGCGCGCAATACGAGGACCTGCGGCGCAAGGCCTGCCGGGAGCTGGAGTCGCTGCGCGGCAGTGCCGGAACAGGTTTCGACGGCTACGGCATCGGCGGTGCTTTGGAAAAGCATAATCTCGGCGCGATTGTCGGCTGGTGCTGCGACGAACTGCCCGAGGACAAGCCGCGGCATATGCTCGGCATCAGCGAACCGGAGGACATGTTCGTCGCGGTGGAGAACGGCGCGGACACCTTCGACTGTGTGAATCCGTCCCGGGTCGCGCGCAATGCGGCGATCTATGTCGCCGAGGGCAGATTCAATATCAATACCGCCCGATTCCGTCGCGACTTCACCCCAATCGACGACACCTGCGACTGCTACACCTGCGCGAACTACACCCGGGCCTATATCCACCACCTGTTCAAGGCCAAGGAGATGCTGGCCTCGACGCTGTGCACAATTCACAACGAGCGCTTCACGATTCGGCTCGTCGACCGAATCCGCGAGAGCATCGAGGGCGGCTATTTCGATGAGTACAAGGCCGAAACCCTCGGCCGCTGGAGCTCTGTTTAATTGCCGCGCCTTCGGCGCGGCGTGTTCGCGGCCCCCTGGTGTCTCGCGTCCGAGCCGTCGAGACTCGCGCCTGCGGCGCATGCGCTTCGACGGCT
>NZ_JBITGN010000012.1:0-252093 GCF_044457245.1 Nocardia sp. NPDC050630 | reverse complement strand
TCGAGACTCGCGACTTCGTCGCATGCGCTTCGACGACTCGGACGCGAGACGGGCCGCGAACTCCTCGCTCGTAAGACTCGCTCCGTGGTGGTTGGTGGTGGCGGGGCGTTCAGCACCTGGCGCACGCATGCGGGAAGGGCGCCACTCACACCTACGACGCACACGCTTCGACGACTCGGACGCGAGACGGGCGGGGCACTCCTCGCTCGCAAGACCCACTCCGCCGTGGTCACCGGTGGCGGGGCGTTCAGCACCTGGCGCACGCATGCGGGAAGGGCGCCACTCACACCTACGACGCACACGCTTCGACGACTCGCACGCGAGACGGGCCGCGAACTCCTCGCTCACAACACCCCCTCCGCCGTGGCTACGTCGCGAAGCAAGCTCTCGGCATGAGTACCCGGTCTAGTAGACCGGCAGTGACTTGTCGACCTGGTTCGCCCAAGCGACGATGCCGCCTTGCACGTGCGAGGCGTCGGCGAAACCGGCGTTCTTCAGGACCGCGAGCACCTCCGCCGAGCGGATACCGGTCTTGCAGTGCAAGACGATCGGGCGGTTCTGCGGCAGATCCGACAGCGCCTCACCGGAGAGGAAACGATCCTTCGGGATCAGTTTGGCGCCCTCGATGTGCACGATGTCCCATTCGACCGGCTCGCGCACGTCGATGAGCTCGATCTCCTTGCCCGCGTCGAGCAATTCCTTGAGTTCGCGCGCGGTGATGGTCGAGCCCGCGGCCGCGGCCTGGCCCTCCTCGGACACCACACCGCAGAACGCCTCGTAGTCGATCAGTTCGGTGATCGGCTGACGCTCCGGATCGCGGCGCAGCTTGATGGTCCGGTAGTTCATATCCAGTGCGTCGTAGACCATGAGACGGCCCAGCAGCGGCTCACCGATGCCAGTGATCAGCTTGATCGCCTCGGTCACCATGATCGAACCGATGGAGGCGCACAGCACGCCGAGGACACCGCCCTCGGCGCAGGAGGGCACCATGCCCGGCGGCGGGGCCTCGGGGTAGAGGTCGCGGTAGTTGATGCCGCGGCCGTCCGGTGCGTCCTCCCAGAAGACCGAGACCTGGCCCTCGAAGCGGTAAATGGAGCCCCAGACGTACGGCTTGCCCGCCAGCACCGCGGCATCGTTGACCAGATAGCGGGTGGCGAAGTTATCGGTGCCGTCGACGATCAGATCGTATTCGGCGAACAGCTCGACGGCGTTCTCCGGCTCCAGGCGGATCTTGTGCAGCCGCACGTCGATACCGGAGTTGATCTCGAGAATGGAATCGCGCGCACTATCGGCCTTCGGGCGGCCGATATCGGATTCACCGTGGATGATCTGGCGCTGCAGATTGGAAGCGTCGACCTCGTCGAATTCGACGATGCCGAGCGTGCCGACACCGGCGGCCGCCAGATACAGCAGCGCGGGCGAGCCGAGCCCGCCGGCGCCGATCACCAGCACCTTGGCATTCTTCAGCCGTTTCTGCCCGTCAACCCCCAGATCCGGGATGATCAGGTGACGGCTGTAGCGGGCGATCTCGTCCTTGGTCAGCTCCGCGGCCGGTTCGACCAGCGGCGGCAGGGACTTCGGTGATGACACGTCCAGGGCTCCTCGAATCAATTGGCCGATCGCAGTGCGGCGGCTCAGCGCCTAAGTAAGTGAACACCGACAATCGACCCGTTCTTCCCGACCATCGTCTCGCATCAACGACCGAGCACCGCAACCGACCCGCATAACTCGACCAATTCAGCCGCGCGGATAGGGCCAGGGGTTGAAACGACAGCGCTTACCGTCCATCGGGACTACGCCGTCCGGATCGAGCGCCGCGATGTCGTTGTTCTTGGTGCCGAAGGTCTGCTGCATCATCACCGGTGCGAGCCCGCCGTCGGTCTCGCACGGCTGATGTTGGTGATAGCCGATGGCATGGCCGACCTCATGGTTGACCAGATACTGCCGATAGGAGCCGATATCGCCCTCGAAGGCCAGCGCACCGCGCACCCAGCGCACCTCCGAAAGCACCACCCGGCGCAGATCGGCATTGAAGCAGGAGGAGTCGATCGGAATATCGAAACCGCATGCCTTGCGCGAGGATTCGCGGGAGGCGAGCGAAATGCGGAAGTCCGGCTGCCCCTGATCGATGCGCCGGAAGGCGAACTTGGTGTCGTGCGCCCAACTTTTGGGATTGCCGAGGGTGCTGTCGACCATCTTGGCGACTGATTCGTCCCCGCCGAATCCGGAAGTGTCTACGCCGTCCTCGATTTCGACGGTGTACTTGAACTGTAACTCCGCTCCGGTACCCACCTGCCCGGTGGTCCCGGGCACCACATGCCATGTACCTGTGCCGTTTTCGGTGAACGGTCCGCCGTCCGGCAGCGCGCCGGTGGGCAGATTCGTCGGGAAGTGGCCGTCGCCGGGCGGTGCGCCGATAATGCCCGCGGATGCCGCACGTGGGCTCAATCGTCCGAATCCCGGTGCCCCGCCTGCCAGATTCGCCGGATCGCTGACCCCGTGCACCGCGTCCACGATCACCAGCACAGTCACTACAAAAAGTACCGGAAGTGCGTACGCACGCCATCCGTAGGTGCGGATGAAACGACCGAGTGCGCTCTGCTTCTTGGTATCGCGCTCGGGTCTCGATGCGCGGGAACGACTCTCGTCGGGAGCTGTGGGATCCCAGCGGGCCCGCAGCGGTTGATAGGAACGATCGACGGGTGATTCGTACAAGCCGAGGGGGTCATAGATCTCGACGCCGTTCGCGGTGCTCGGTGGCGAACCGGATCTCCATTCGATCTCACCCTCGGCGCCGTCTCGGGCAGCGGCACCGTTTCCGGTGACTGCCCCCGTACGCACCTCGGGGCCTGGCCTTTCCACAGAGCCCGAGACTACGGAACCGGACGCGGCGGAGCCAGCCCGGCGGTGCGCGCTGCGCCCGCCGCCGGGGGATTTTTCCGGTCGGTCGGTCACGTCAACCAGAGTCTCACAGGGCGCAATACCCGCGACGCTGTTGCGCCTGCACGCGCGATCGGCTGCGATATATCTCACCGAATGGACGGCATGTACGGCCCCGATCGGCAGACGCGATACAACCGGGTATCGTTCATGGGATACCCGGTGTACACCCCAATTTGCCGGGGCATCGACTGGGAGAGCCGAAAAATGACTGACCTCGTGGACCGGATGACGTCCCGCAGAATGTCGTCCGACGCCATCGCGCCGACCAAGCGCGGCACCCGGCTTCCGCGCGACGAGCGTCGTCAACAGCTACTCGCGGCCGCCAGTGAGGTGTTCGTTCAGCGCGGCTACCACGCCGCGGGCATGGACGAGATCTCGCAGTGCGCCGGAGTGAGCAAGCCGGTGCTCTATCAGCACTTCGCCAGCAAGCTCGAGCTCTACTTGGCGGTGCTGCAGAACTACGTCGACATGCTGGTGTCGAGTGTGCGTCAGGCGCTGCGCTCGACCACCGACAACCGGCAGCGTGTGCGTGCCGCGGTGCAGGCCTACTTCGATTTCGTCGACAACGAAATGCAGGGCTTCCGACTGGTTTTCGAATCCGATCTGATCAGCGAGCCGCAGGTGCAGCGCCGGGTCGAGCAGGCCACCGAGGCCTGTGTGGACGCGGTCTTCGATTTGGTCGCCCACGATTCCGGTTTGGACCCCTACCGGGCCAGGATCCTCGCGGTCGGACTGGTCGGCACCAGCCAGTTCACCGCACGGTACTGGCTGGAGGCGGATCGGCCGATTCCGAAGGAAGAGGCGGTCGACACCACCGTCTCGCTGGCGTGGGGCGGTCTGTCGCACGTGCCGCTGCATCCGATCAACTGATCGAGCATTCGGACAGCAGAGCCCCCACACTCACCCGAGTGCGGGGGCTCTCGTCTGTCGGTTCGCGGTCGAGCTCAGACCGCCGCGAAGCCGACGCGACCGCCGGTGGCGGCGCCGATCTCGACATAGGCGACCTTCGAGGCCTGGATCAGGAACTTGCGGCCCTTCTCGTCGGTGAGCGCGACGACACCGTTCTCACCGCTCAGCGCACCGGACACCAGCGCCTCGACCTCGTCCGGGGTCTGCCCGCTATTGATCACGAGCTCGCGCGGGCTATCCGAAATACCGATCTTGACCTCCACGGCCAACCTCCGAACCTAGAGTCCTGTGTGCTGTCGATTCAAGGCTAATGCTCCCCCGCCTCGCCGGGTATTCAGCGCCCCACTAAGAGCCACGAAACCCCCGTCGGCGACCGGCGGCCGGATAGCTCGCCAGTACTGGGCGACCCCACGATTTACCCATGTACCTGGGAAATCATTAGCGCTTCCGTGATCCGACAGCGCCGTCGACCGACCACGCGGCTGGCGTTCGCCTGTCGCGAACGTCGTCCCGTTCGCGGATATGCCTACTTGGGCTCGATGAGCTGAATTTCCAGCTCGACCTTGACGGCATCGCTGAGCATGCCGGGCAGCGGGCCGCCGACGCCGAAATCGGTGCGCTTGATGGTGCCGGTCGCGGAGAAACCGGCATGCCGGTCGCCGGTTCCGGCGAACTCCTGGACACCGCCCCACTCGACATCGAGGGTGACCGGCTTGGTGATCCCGCCGAGCGTGGCCTCACCCTCGACCTCGAACGATTCCGAGATCAGCACCGGCTCGACGGCGCGGAAGCTCAGGGTGGGACGGTTGGCGACATCGAGGAAGTCGGCGGTGCGGACGTGATTGTCGCGATCGGGATTGCCGGTGTCGAACGAATCGAGGTAGATGGTGGCGCCGAGAGTGGCGAAGCCCTTGTCGTCGACCACGAACTCGGTCTCGAACTTGTTGAAGCGGCCGCGGACCTTGGAGATGCCGAGGTGGCGGATGGTGAATTCGACCTGGGAGTGCATCGTGTCCAGGGTCCAGGCCCCCGGGGTGAGCGCGGTGGTGGTGGATTCAGCGGAAGATGTCATGCCATAGACCATGACCGGACCGTGGTCCGCTAGCCAGACCGCCGTTATCCTGGACCCGTCAGGGCGCGGATAAACCATCCCAGGACGGGCACGATGAAACGTATGGCACCCAATCTCTTCGCGGAATACCTCATCGCGCGACGCGCCCAATTGCGGCCGGCCGATGTGGGACTTCCCGAGGGCGGTCGCCGCCGCACCCCAGGATTGCGCCGCGAAGAGGTCGCGGTGCGCGCCGGGGTGAGCGCCGACTATCTGGCCCGGCTGGAACAGGGCCGCGATACGAATCCGTCGGGGGCGGTCATCGATGCGCTCGCGCAGGCCCTGCTGATCGAGGGTAAGGACCGCCACCACTTCGGCTGGCTCGCCATCACCTCGAGTAATGAATCCCGTTGCCCGACCACTGAATCCGTGGCCGAACATCCGACGCCCGCGATCGAAACCATCCTGCGCGCCCTGCATCCCACGCCGGCCTTCGTCATCGGGCGGCGACTGAACGTGCTCGGCTGGAATCCGGCGTGGGAGAACATCGCGAAACCCCTTGGGCTGCTCGACGATCCAGAGGTCGTGAATCTGGCCTGGTTCACCTTCGCGCATTCGCGTGCCAAGCAGGTGCTGCGGAACTGGGACGAGGTGGCCGATATTTTCTCGGCCGCGCTGCGGCGCGCGACGATCCGCTGGCCGGGCGAGGACCGCCTACTCGCGCTGATCGATGCGCTGCTCGCCTACCCCGAGTTCGAAAGCCGTTGGCAGCCACAGCACATCGATGACCTCACCACGGGCACGATGCGGTTCGACCACCCGGAGTACGGCCATATCGATATCCCCTTCGAAGCACTGAACGCCGATAAGGATCAGTGCGTCGTTGTCTGGCTCACCGACCAGGCGCAGGCGCAATCGCGCGGCCTGCGACTGGTCCGCGCGGTCAACGAGTAATCAGATTCCCAAGACAGCCATGCGCTCGGCATGGCTGGCCTGCATGCGCTCGAACAGCGCGGCGATGCCGTTGAGGTCACCGGTCGCGGCGAGCACCAGTTCGGTGAGTTCGTCGCGCTGGGCCATGACGTACTGCGCCTGGGTGATCGCCTCACCGAGCAATCGCCGACCCCACAGCGTCAGCCGGTCGCGCTCGGAGCGGCTCGTCGCGACCGCCCGGCGCACCTCCTCCACCACGAATTCGGAGTGGTTGGTCTCGGCGAGCACATCCCGGACCACGGCGGCGACCTCGGGATACAGGGCGCCGGCGATCTCGGTGTAGAAGTCGGCGGCGATACCGTCGCCGACATAGAACTTCACCATCGACTCGAGCCAGGTCGAGGGATCGGTGGAGGCGTGGTAGGCGTCCAGGGCGCGCACGAACGGCGCCATCGCGTCGAAGATGTCCACACCGCGTTCGGCCAGCGCGGACTCCAGCGTTTCGAAGTGGCGCATCTCGGCGGCGGCCATCTTCGCGACGGCCACTTTGCCGCGCAGTGTCGGCGACAGCTTGGCCTCCTCGGCCAGCCGGTAGAACGCGGAGATCTCACCGTAGGCGAGCACCGCGAACAGGTCGATCACGCCCGTTTCGTCGGCGGAAATGGACGAGCCGGACAACGAAACCCCTACCGCTGCAGGTGACTGTGCTCCCATGTCGACACAGCGTAGTCCGGGTCTGTTACATGGCAGCGTCATCCCGGTACATGTCGCGGTCATCTCGGCGAACATCGGGCGCGTTGTTCAGGACAGTTCGGAAAGGAACTTGTCGAGATAGGTCCAGGTGGTGTCGCGCGCGGTTTCGGCGGTGAGGATGCCGAGGTGACTACCCGGTGCGGATTCGTAGCGAACGGACTGAGCGCCGGTGAGGATGCGCTGCCCGGCGGCCACTGCGGCCGCGGGGGTGATGACATCGGCGGGTCCGCCGACCAGCAGCACGGGCACGGTCACCTCAGCCAATTCGATGCGGCGCTTGCCGAGCTGCACGACACCGCGACCGATGTCGTTGTTCAGGATCAGGCGGCCCCACAGCTGGCCATAGAAGCGGCCGGGATAGCCGGGCATCTCGGACATGAAGCGGTCGATGGACTGCATCTTGGCCAGGGTTTCGGTGCGCGCGATATTGCTAGCGACGAACCAGGGCCGGGTGAGTTCGCGGTCCCATGCGGTGACCCTGTAGGCGATTCGGGTCAGCGTGGCCGGAATGCCGCCCGCCGCGCGCACGGCCGTCGAGGTGGCGATGCCGCCGGTGAGTTCGGCAACTGCGCGCAGCTGCGGAATGCCGGTCATCTTGGCGTAATCCAGTGGCGAGCCGACCGCGGTGATCGAGCGGATCGGCAGTTCGGGGTGCGCGGCCGCGGTCAGTAGTGCGAGTGTGCCGCCGATGGACCAGCCGACCAGGTCGACCGGACCGCCGTCGCGATCAGCGGACGTCCGCAGAATCGCCTCGGGCAGGATGTCATCGATCCAGGTCTCGAAGCCCATACGCCGGTCGGCGAAGGTGATTTCGCCGTAGTCGACGATGTAGGGCGCCCGGCCCGTTTCCAGCAGGAATCGGGCCAGGCTCTGATCCGGACGCAGATCGAAGCAGGTGGCGGGTGCGGCCAGCGGCGGCACCAGCAGCACCGCCGATTCCATTGCGGCAGTGGCGGATCCGGTAGTCTCGAAGCGGCGCAGCTGCCGATGCGGGTCGTCCCACAGCACTGTCGACGGGGTAGGATCCGGCGCCTCGACGCCCTGACCGAAGGTCAGCGCCCAGGCATTGCGCGCGGCGATGGTGACGGTGTCGGTGAAGCTCACTTCGAGAATGTCTCACATTCCGTTACCGACGGTAACAGGCAACCCCGATCTATGAGCAATCGAGCACCGCTCAGCCCCGAGTCATGCCGATCGGATTGAGCGGCGGCACCACGCTCTCCTGAACGCGCTTGGCCAATGGCTCGAGCACGTAGGTCAGCTCCGCGATGGCGTCCTGCGACAGCGCCGCCAGTGCACCATTCCAGGCCGCCTCGTCGGTATGGGCCTCGACGCGTTCGAGCAATTCGGCACCGGAACCGGTCAGCTCCGGACTGATCGGCTCTCCCGAGATCAAACCCCGAGCACGCAACTCATCGGCGATATCGGACCACTCCCGCTCCGACCAGCCGCGGGCGGGCCGCATCACCGATTCGGGCGCTTTACCGGCCGCCACCTGAAGCACCAGCGCCTGCGATCCGGACAGACCGTTGGCCACCAGAGCCGCCACATGGCCATCGCCGCGATGTTCGCGCAGCGCGGTGGTGAGCTGCCACAACGCGGCCACCGGATCCTCGGACAGCGGCAATTCCGCATTCGCCGCGAACAGCGGGCGACCGGTCGGATCAGCCGAGCGGGCCACCGGTGCGAGCAATTCGACGGCACGAGCGCAATCGGCGTCACCGGCTCCGGCCCCGCGCAACAATCCGACCGAGAACGCGAGCCGGGACTGCAGGCAGGCCCGCGGCGTCGTCCGGGTCCAGGCATCCGGGATCGCCTTGGCCACCGTGTCCGGGTGGAATCCGGCGAAGGTCGCCAGTACGGTGCCCGCACCCACCGCTCCGAGCGGCGCGGCGCGGAACGCGAAGTAGGTCTGCCAGAAACCGCGCAGTCCGAGCGCGACTCCGGCCTGCTTGACACCCGCACCGAAATACACGACATCATGGATGGGTTCGAGAGTGTGCCAGATTCGACGCGCGAGATGAATTGCCATGTGCCGCAGCGTACGTCGACGGTCGACACATGGAAACGGCGCATTTCGTACGGAAATACCGTGGCCGCCCGTTTCGAGCGATTCGCGAGCAGTTGCTACGCCAAATTCGAACCATGCACATTATCACGCTACAATCTCTGCGGACAACGGAAATTTTCGTCCGTCGAGTCGCCGGATCGTACGGTCGCCCGAGTGTCGCCGACGAGGTTTTCGAAGTCCGGGAATATGTGCGCGCACCAGATCCGCATCACCCTTGCGCCGCGCCGATATCTGCTGAGGTCAGCCGCCGAAACGACGAGCTGCCGCAGGCATCAGGGCAGTGGCCGAGGTGAGTATCACAGGCGGATATGTGGTTGTCGCGGGCCGACCGGTCCGCCCCACACCTCGTGCGCGCGTGACGCGCTAACGAGGAAAGGCACGAACCTGAGCAAGATCACTGTCGAACAGGAACCCGGTCTGGCGGATACGCTACTGACCGCCGAACTGGACGAAACACACACCGCTCCGACATTCGCCGAATTGGGGGTTCGCGATGAAATCGTGCGCGCGCTCGGCGAGATCGGAATCGAACGTACCTTCGCAATTCAGGAACTGACCCTGCCGCTGGCACTCGCCGGCGAAGATCTGATCGGTCAGGCCCGCACGGGCATGGGTAAGACCTTCGGATTCGGTGTACCGCTGCTGCACCGGATCGCTACCGCCGACACCGGGACGACCCCGCTGGACGGCACCCCCCGGGCGCTCATCATCGTGCCGACGCGCGAACTGTGCATCCAGGTCACCAAGGATCTGGAGAACGCGAGCAAGTACCTGAAGAACCACCAGGGCCAGCTGCGCGTGCTCTCGATCTACGGCGGCCGTCCATACGAGTCCCAAATCGCGGCGCTGCGCTCCGGAGTCGACGTGGTCGTCGGTACACCCGGCCGACTCATGGATTTGGCCGATCAGGGCCATCTGATCCTCGGCAAGATCGGCGTGCTGGTTCTGGACGAGGCCGACGAAATGCTGGATCTGGGCTTCCTACCGGATATCGAACGCATTCTCGGCATGGTTCCGACGCAACGTCAGACCATGCTCTTCTCGGCCACCATGCCGGGCCCGATCATCACCCTGGCCCGCACCTTCCTGACCAGGCCGACGCATATCCGTGCTGAGGAACCGCACGATTCGGCCGTGCACGATCGCACCGCGCAGTTCGTCTACCGGGCGCACGCGCTGGATAAGAGCGAACTCGTCGCCAAGGTGCTGCAGGCCGAGAGCCGCGGCGCGACCATGATCTTCACCCGGACCAAGCGCACGGCGCAGAAGGTCGCCGACGATCTGGCCGACCGAGGCTTCGCCGTCGGCGCCGTGCACGGTGACCTCGGGCAGATCGCTCGGGAGAAGGCGCTCAACAAGTTCCGCAAGGGTGCCATCGATGTGTTGGTCGCGACCGATGTCGCGGCGCGCGGTATCGATATCGACGATGTCACCCACGTCGTCAACTATCAGTGCCCGGAGGACGAGAAGACCTACGTGCACCGGATCGGACGCACCGGCCGGGCCGGACGCACCGGTGTCGCGGTGACGCTGATCGACTGGGACGAACTGAACCGCTGGGCCGCCATCGACACCGCCCTGGGTCTCGGCATCCCGGATCCGGTCGAAACGTATTCGCGCTCCCCGCATCTGTTCTCCGACCTCGGCATTCCGGAGGGTGTCAGCGGCACGATCCGCAAGCCGAAGCCGGTCCGTGACGAGGACGCCGAGGTTGTCGAGCGCCCTGCCCGCACACCGCGCACGCGCAATCGGCGCCGCACCCGCGCGGGACAGCCGCTCGACGGTGAAGCCAACGTCATCGAGACCGGCGATGCCGGAACCGATGACGCCGCACCCCCGCTCGACGATGCGACCGACGACGAGACGGCGGATAAGCCCGCCCGTCGCCGCCGCCGCCGGCGCAAGTCCGGTGGTGCCACCGAAAATGGCACGGAGAACGGCGCCGAGCCGAATGACGACGCGAACGTGACCGCCGAGCCGGACTCGGACAGCGATGCCGATGACGCCGAAACCACCGAACAGCCCGCGCGCCGTCGGCGCCGTCGGCGCAAGCCCGCTGGCGAAGCGGCCACGGAAACCGCTCCCGAAACGGTGACCGCCTCGGCATAGTCATCAACACAGGCGCGTCTGTCATGGATAGGCGCGCCTGCGGCATCTCAACCGTCGCGGCTGCGGCGGCGTCTGGCGACACACACTCGCAGGCAAGCACCAACAGGTCCGTCAACAAGCAGACGCGTCTGACATGGTCAGGCACGCCTGTGGCATCTGAGCCGCCGCAGCTGCGGACGCGTCTGGCGACACACACTCGCAGGCAAGCAGCGACGGGCCCGTCAGCAGCAGGCGCTTCTGACATGGACCAGGCGCGCGTGCGGCATCTCAACCGCCGCAGCTGCGGACGCGTCTGGCGACACACACTCGCAGGCAAGCACCAACAGGTCCGTCAACAAGCAGACGCGTCTGACATGGTCAGGCACGCCTGTGGCGTCTGAGCGGTCGCAGCGCAGATGCCGGTGCGTCGCCGATGCCCCGTCGCAGGCGAGTGTCGACGCGGAAATACCGGCAGGTAAGCGCCATTCAACGTGTCGGTGGCCGTCATCCACTGGCGGATGTCCACCGTGAGACCGATCGCATCGGCCGGGCGATACGTTGTAGTCTCGCAAACGTGCTCGCACCCGAGCGGCGAACGCGCGCCGACATCATCTCCGCAGTCGCGATCGCCGTGGTCGTGGTGATCGCGGCCGCGGTGGTGTGGGCGCGCAGTGATGCCAGGGGCACCGAGTCGGTGACGGCGGAACATCCGGTTTCCACTCCGGCGGCGGCCGATCAGGTTCCGACGAGTCTGCACGAGCTGTGGCACGCGCCCGACCCGGCCGCGGACCGAGCGCTGGTGGCCGCCGGCACAGTCGTGACGGGCGCGGACGGCACGGTCACGGGGCACGATCCGCGCACGGGTACGCAAGTGTGGCACTATCGGCGCGACCTACCACTGTGCGGCGTGGAGTCGCAGTTCGGCACCGTGATCGCGGTGTACAAGGACCAGCGCGGTTGCAGCCAAGCCACACTGCTCGCCGGTGAGGACGGTTCGCGCCGGACCGCGCGCAGCAGCTATATGGATCCGGCTGTGCAGCTATCGGTCGACGGCACCTATGTGCTGGCCCAGGGTCCGCGACGGCTGGAGATGTGGCGCTCGGATCTGGTGCGCACCCTCGAATACGGCTACGTCGACGCACCGGTGAACGTGAAAACTCAACCGCGCAAGGGCTGCAAGCTGATCTCGTCGAGTTCGAGCTCTACCCGGCTCGCCGTGCTCGAACGCTGCCCCGAAGATCCCACCAACCGGCTGACCGTGCTCAATCCCGCGCCGAAGGACAATACGGTGCCCGAGGAGTACGGCTCGCATGTGCTCAACGGATCCGGTTCGGACTCACCAGACGGGCGCGTAATCGCGGTGTCCGACAATCGAATCGTGCTGTACCTACCCGGTACCCCCGCCACCGCGACCGCCGAAGCGACATCACCACGGCTGGAGGTCTTCGACGGCACCGGGAACGCGCTTGTGGTGCACCAACTTTCCGCACCGCTGAGCGATAAGACGACAACCACCCGGATCAGTTCGCTGTTCCTGGTGTTCACCGGCAACAGCCTGATCGCCTTGAACGCGGGCACTTTCGATCCGATCTGGGCCGCACCCGGGGCCCTCGGCAGTCCTGTCTTCATGGCGGGCCGACTGCTCGTGCCGGTCGACGGTGCCATCGCAGTCCTCGACCCCACCTCGGGTACCGAGGTCTCGCGCATTCCGGTAGCCCGCCCCGGCTACGACGGCTCCCCCATCTCGCTCGCCGTCCTCGGCACCATGGTGCTGGAAAAGCGCGGCGCCGAGATCTTCGCGCTCGGCTGACCATCGCGAGCCCGCCGTTTCTGTCGGTGCCGGATGCGACACTGACGCCGTGACCGAGCCCGAGACTTCGCCATCGGCATCGAAATCCACGATCACCTCCTACGAGGATGCCGACGCACCGTGGAATCAGGTGTACTCCGACGCGGATATCGCGCACTGGAACGACGGTGTGATCCAGGAATTCCGCGCCAACGGCGGCACAGTCGGCGGCGCCTACGCGGGCAGCGAACTGATCCTGCTCACCACCACGGGGGCCAAGACCGGTAAGCAGCATGTAGTGCCGCTCGGCCTGCTACGCCGCGACGCCACCATGTTCGTGAGTTCGTTCATCGAGGACCGGTACCCGGCGTGGTACCACAACGTGCGGGCCGACCCGCGGGTAACCATCGAGTTCGGAACCAAGACGTTCCAGGGCACCGCGCTCGCGCTGACCGGCGCGGAATACGACGAGTTCGCCGTCTGGGTACGCGAGCACAATCCGCTGCTCGCCGAATACCAGGAAAAAGTCTCCCTGCCGCTTCCCTGGTAGTGCTCGTCCAGGACGGGCTGACCGAAAGTGCGCGTTGATAAGTCCGCGCACGCATGCCGGATCGGCCCCGGTGCGCGGGACCGGGCGAGGGTTTGACCATGATGGAAGTCATGTCCGCACGCGACGATGCCCGACTGGTCCTGCTCCGACACGGCGAAACCACCTGGTCCAGCCAGCGGCGCCATACCGGCCGCACCGATCTGCCACTCACCGAGCGCGGTGCGGAGCAGGCCCGTGCCGCGGGCGAAGTGCTCGATGAGCTGAAGCTGCGTGACCCGCTGGTGCTCACCAGTCCGCGCCAACGCGCTGTCCGCACCGCGGCGCTCGCCGCGCTCATCGATACCGTCGTCGATGACGATCTGGCCGAATGGGATTACGGCGATTACGAGGGCAAAACCTCCGTCGAGATCCGCGAGCACGATCCCGGCTGGACCATCTGGACCGGAGTCGTCCCGGGTGGCGAGACGGCCGCGCAGGTCAGCGCACGCGCCGATCGGGTGCTGGCATCGGTGGAACCTACCCTGCCGGACCGGGATATCGTGCTGGTCGGCCACGGTCATTTCTCCCGGGCGCTGATCGCCCGCTGGGCCGAACTCGATATCCGGGAGGGGCGGCGCTTCGCGATGTCGACCGCCGCGATCACCGTGCTCGGTTACGAACACGACGACCGAACCATTCTGGCGCACAACCTAGTTCCCACAAATCATGGAGCCGCACAATGACTCGCCCCGGCCAGATCCGTCGCGCCACCCCTGCCGATGTACCCGCCATGGTGGGCCTGGTCGAAGATCTCGCCGAGTACGAGAAGTCCCGCGCGCAGTGCACACTCACGGCCGGGCAGCTGGGCGCCGCGCTGTTCGGGCCGTCGCCCGCGGTTTTCGCCCATGTCGTCGAGGACGAGACCGGTGTGGTCGGCTGTGCGATCTGGTTCCTGAACTACTCCACCTGGACCGGCGTACACGGCATCTACCTGGAGGACCTGTACGTCAAACCGGAAACCCGCGGCAAGGGTTACGGCAAGGCGCTACTGGCCGCCCTGGCCGAGGAGGCCGTCGCCAAGGGCTACAGCCGCGTGGACTGGGCCGTGCTGACCTGGAATGCGCCCGCCATCGAGTTCTACAAATCCATCGGCGCCACCCCGCAGGACGAGTGGGTCGGCTACCGGCTCACCGGCGCGGCCATCGATAAGCTTGCCGCCGAAGCCTGGTGAGGGAGTGAGGGTTACCGCACCAACGGATTGGCCGACCACCGCGGACGAGGCCATGGCGATCCAGGATGCCTTGCGGCATCTGGTGATTGCGGCCGATCCGCACCCGCCGCAATTCCGCGCCATTGCCGGGCTCGACTCCGCCTACGACGACGAAACCGGGACAACTGCCGCAGCTGCCGTCGTATTGGATAGTGCCACATTGGATCCCGTCGATTCCGCCATAGCACACGGTGCCGTCGGATTTCCCTATGTGCCGGGCCTGCTGTCCTTCCGTGAACTGCCGCTAACCCTCGCCGCACTCGAAAAGCTCCGTACCACACCGGATCTGCTGGTCTGCGATGGATACGGACTCGCACATCCGCGCCGCTTCGGCTTGGCCTGCCACGTCGGAATCCTCACGGGGACACCGACGATCGGCGTGGCCAAGACGCCGTGGGGCGACTACCGCGAACCCGGTCCGGAACGCGGAGCAGGCAGCGATATCACCATGGACGGCGAAGTCGTCGGGCGCGCGCTGCGGACCCGGCGCGGCGCCAAACCGGTCTTCGTCTCGGTCGGCCATCTCATCGACCTGGACACCGCATGCACCCAGGTGCTCGCGCTCACCCCGCGCTACCGTCAGCCGGAAACCACCCGGCAGGCCGATCACCTGTGCCGCGCGGCGCTGCGGGCCGCCACCACCTGAACTCGACTACTTCGATTCCGGTTCGATCCCGTAGACCTCGGCCATCCAGCGATTCGACGCGGGGGCGAACAGCAGCACCAGCGCGCCAACCACGACAATGCCGAGCAGCGCGCCGAGCAGCGGCTGATGCGAATCGGTCAGCAGCGACCACGTCACCGGAAGCAGCAGCACCTGTGCGATCACCGCGATGGCCCGCCCCCATCGGTGCCCGAGAAAAAGTCCGATTCCGGCCGCGAGGACGGCGCCGCCGAGAATGCCGAACCACGCCGCCGTGCCGTATCCGCTCGCGGCGCTCTGATCGTGTCCGAGCAGGCCGCGCACGATCAGCACGATCGCCACGACCACGGCCACCGCACCCTCCAGCGCGACCAACCCACCCGCGCCGCGCACCGTCGCGGGCACGCCCGCCGAAACCTCGTCTTTGCCGCTGTCCGCCACGTGGCCAAGCCTAGAACGCACTCGGCGGCTTTTCGGACCGGGCCGTGCGCCGATTAGGCTGCCGAAGGTGCGGACGTTGCTGATCGTGAATCCGAATGCCACCTCGACTACGCCGGCGACGCGGGACCTGCTGGCGCACGCGTTGGAGAGCCGGACTCAGCTGACCGTCGCGCATACCCAGCACCGCGGCCACGCGGCGGAATTGGCGCAGTGGGCAGCGACCAACGAGATGGATCTGATCGTGGTGCACGGCGGCGATGGGACGGTCAACGAGACCATCAACGGTTATCTGCCGCTACCCCAGGTCGACGACGGACAGGCCTGGCTGCCGCGCCTCGGCGTGATTCCGGGCGGTTCGGCGAATGTGTTCGCACGCGCACTCGGCATCTCCCCGGATCCGGTCACCGCGACCAACCAGCTCATCGATCTGCTCACCCTCGATCACGATCGCAAGATCGGCCTCGGCCTCGCCGACGATCGATGGTTCGGCTTCAGCGCGGGCGTCGGTCTGGACGCCGATGTCTGCGAGGCGATCGACAACAGCCGCGCCAACGGCCATGCCGCCACTCCCGGTCGCTACCTTCGCACCACCGTCCAACAGTTCTTCAAGTCGAAGCGCAAGGAGCCGAGCGTCCGGATCGAGATCCCGGGCTTCGAGCCGATCAGTGAGGTCCATTACGCCTTCGTAACGAACGCCAGCCCGTGGACCTACCTGAACGCCACCCCGGTGCACACCAACCCGGGAACGGCCTTCGAGACCGGGCTCGGTGTGTTTGCCGTGCGGTCCATGTCGGTGGTCTCCACTCTGTTGCTGGCCAGACAGCTTCTTTCGGCCAATGGAAATCCCAAGTCCCGCAACCTATTTCGTGAAGACGATGTGCCGTCCGTGCATATCGAGGCCAGCGAGCCCATCGGCCTGCAAATCGATGGCGACTTCATCGGAAAACGCAACATGGTGGATTTCACAGCCGTGCCGGACGTGCTGGAGGTCATCGCTCCGCGCCCGAAATGAGCACGAAACGCGCGAAAAAACTCGGTGTTGTGCTGCAAAAACTGGGTAGAGCGAGTACAAAGGACCGGGCAGGTTCCCCTAGGGGTTCCTTGAGAGCGTGAGCTTCCCCACGGTGCACCGGATACCTATTGACATCTACGGTGTTCGTGAAAGCATTCACAAGCAACCGTGCGGAAACATTCGAGTCGCACAAGTGAACGATCCACAAACCATAGGCGCCCTTTTGCGGCGCCCAGCAAAGGAGCAGAGGAATGGACTGGCGCCACAAGGCCATCTGTCGCGATGAGGACCCCGAGCTGTTCTTCCCGGTGGGTAACAGTGGTCCGGCGCTCGCGCAGATTGCCGATGCCAAGCTGGTCTGCGCTCGCTGCCCCGTTACCGCTGACTGCCTGTCCTGGGCCCTGAAGTCCGGGCAGGATGCCGGCGTGTGGGGTGGTATGAGCGAGGACGAGCGTCGGGCGCTCAAACGTCGCAACGCCCGCACACGTACCCGCACCGTCGTCTAGTAGGACGACCAGCGTTACCGGACCTATCAGCCCGGCCCGGTAACGCAGCCAAGCCCGGCACTCAGGTGCCGGGCTCTTTTGTTTGGCCGCGGCTGCGCCGCAGCGTGTGCTGTGTTTTTGGCCGCGCGGGCGCGGCGTGTTCGCGGCCCCCTGGTGTCTCGCGTCCGAGCCGTCGAGACTCGCGCCTGCGGCGCATGCGCTTCGACGGCTCGGACGCGAGACGGGCCGCGAACTCCTCGCTCGTAAGACTCGCTCCGTGGTGGTTGGGAGTGACGGGGCGTTCGGCACTTGGTGTGCGCGTGCGGGAAGGGTGAGTTGTGGGCGCGTGCGCTTCGACGACTCGGACGCGAGATAGGGCGCGAACGGTCGCTCGTAAGACGAGTGCCGTTGCGGTTGCCGGTAGCGGGGCGTTCGGCACCTAGTGCACGGGTGTTGAATGTTTGACTCCTGCGCTTGCGTCGCATGCGCTCGGACCGCTCGGACGCGAGACAGGGCGCGAAAGTCCCTGGTAAGACACGCTCCATTGTGGTCAGGTTTACGTGGAAGTTGAGTTTTATTGCTTGCCAGGCGAATTCGACTCAGCGGCCGGAGCGGCGGCCCAATGGGACTCGCAGTACGGCGTCGGTGCCGATATCGGCACCTGGGTGTAAACCGATGGAGCCGCCGAGTTCGGCGGTGACCAGGGTGCGCACGATCTGCAGGCCGAGGCGGTCGGAGGATTCCAGGCTGAAACCCGGGGGCAGGCCGCGGCCGTCGTCGCTGATGATCACGTCCAGCCAGCGCGCCGAACGCTCGGAACGGATTGTCACCGTGCCGTTTTCGCCCGAATCGAAGGCGTGCTCGATGGCGTTCTGCACCAGTTCGGTGAGCACCATCACCAGCGGCGTGGCGCGTTCGGCGGAGAACACGCCGAGCGAACCCGCCCGGCGCACTTTGATTCTCGCGGTGTGCACGGTCGCGACATCGGCCATGATCGGCAGCAGCCGGTCCACCACCTCGTCGAGATCGACCTCTTCGTCCACCGACATGGACAGCATTTCGTGCACCGAGGCGATCGAGGTGACCCGGCGCACCGATTCGGTCAGTGCGACCTGCGCCTCCTCGTTCTCGGTGCGGCGCGCCTGCAGGCGCAGCAGCGCGGCCACGGTCTGCAGATTGTTCTTCACCCGGTGGTGAATCTCCCGGATGGTCGCATCCTTGCTCAGCAGCGCACGGTCGCGGCGCTTGACCTCGGTGACATCGCGAACCAACACCGCGGCACCGGCGAGTTCGCCGTGCGGGCGCAACACCAGCGTGCGCAGCAGCACGGTGGCACCGCGTGCCTCGACCTCCATGCGGCGCCCGGTCCGGCCGGCCAGGGCGGCCTGGATATCGCCGACGACCTCCTGGGCGTCGAACGGATCGGTGATCAGCGACCGGGTGGTGACGGCCAGGTCCTGACCGGCCAGATCCGACTGCAGACCCATCCGGTGATACGCCGACAGCGCATTCGGGCTGGCGTAGACGACGATGCCCTCGGTATCGAGCCGGATGAAGCCGTCGCCCGCACGGGGGCTGGAGTGCGTCGCGGCGCGGTCTTCGGTGGTCGGGAAGGTGCCGTCGGCGATCATCTGGCACAGATCGTCGGCGCAGGCGACATAGGCGATCTCCAGTGTGCTGCGCACCCGCGAGCGCTGCAGATCGGTATCGCGGCTGAGCACCGCGATGACATCGTCGCCGCAGCGCACCGGAATGGCCTCGCGGATCGCGTGCACTGGATGTGGATGGTAGACGCCCTCGGCTTCGATATCGCTGTCCGCGCGCACGATCTTGCCGGTCGTCAGCGCGTCGAAGACCTGCGGATGATCGGTCTGCGAGGCGCTTCCACCGACGCGGTCCTCCGGATGGACGGTCGGCGCGGTCGTCGGGCGGCACTGCGCGACGCAGACGATATCCGCACCGTCGGTGATCGGTCCCGCACCGACCCACAGCAGCAGATCCGCGAAGGACAGATCGGCCAGCAGCTGCCAATCGCCGACCACCCGCTGTAGATGGTCCACGGCGACGCCGGGTAGGTCGGTGTGTTCGGCCAGCAGCTCGCTCAGTGTCGCCATATTCGATCTACCCGCTTCAGAAGTTAAGAGATGACGGCGATCAGGTGCCCGGCCTTGATCGCATCGCCGGCTTTGACGCCGATCGAGGTCACCGTGCCACTGCTTTCGGCGAGCACCGGGATCTCCATCTTCATCGACTCGAGGATCACCAGGGTGTCCCCCTCATGCACCTCGTCGCCCTCGGCAACGACAACCTGCTGCACGACCGACACCAGCTCCGAGAGCACTTCCTCCGCCATGACACCTCATCCACTCGTTCGCCCGTATCCGCTGAAGCTACAGCCAACCACACATGAAACAATGACCTTCGATCAGAAGGGAGACTACCTATGGGTAAGCGTGGTCGTAAGAAGCGCAGCCGCAAGGGAAACGCGGCCAACCACGGCAAGCGTCCTAACGCCTGAGCCGTAAACAGACGAAAAACACCGAGGGCCAAGATCTTTCGTAAGGCACTCGGTGTTTTTTCGGTCTCCGGGACTACTCGGTGGTCTCGACCCGCGTGACCGTGACCGATCGGCGGATCTCCAGTGTCAGCCGATCGCGCAGCGAATCCGGTGCCCGATCGCCGCCGCACTTGCGGCTCAGCAGGCTCTTGATCTTCTCCTCGATGCCGTAGGCCTCGATGCACGGCGAACAGTGATCCATATGGTGCTGCAGCCGGGCCCTGGTGGCATCGTCACATTCACCGTCGAGCATGAGCCAGACATCGGCGAGTACAGCCGTGCAGTCCAACTCCATATCGGGGTCACGCTCCGTACTCACTGCTTGACCTCCTGGCGTTCCGCGCCGTTGCGGTTGAATCCACGTTCGCGCGCCACATCGGCGAGCAATCCTTTGAGCTGCTTACGGCCGCGATGCAGCCGGGACATCACCGTACCGATGGGGGTGCCCATGATGTCGGCGATTTCCTTATATGGAAAACCTTCGACGTCGGCGTAGTACACCGCCATCCGGAATTCCTCCGGGAGCTCCTGCAGTGCGGCCTTGATGTCGTCGTCCGGCAACGCGTCCAGCGCCTCGACCTCGGCCGAACGCAGGCCGGTCGAGGTGTGCTCGGCGGTGGCGGCGAGCTGCCAGTCGGTGATCTCGTCGGTCGGATACTGCGCGGGCTGACGCTGCTTCTTGCGGTAGGAGTTGATGTAGGTGTTGGTCAGGATGCGGTAGAGCCAGGCACGAAGATTGGTGCCCTCCTTGAAGGATTTGAAGCCCTGAAACGCCTTGACGTAGGTCTCCTGTACCAAATCCTCAGCATCGGCCGGATTCCGGGTCATGCGCAGCGCGGCACCGTAGAGCTGGTCGAGCAACGGGAGCGCATCGCGCTCGAACCGCTGCACCAGCTCGGTATCGTCGACCGCGGCGCCGACCGCACCGTCGGTCACCACGTCATCGTCGCTCGTCACACCAATCCCTTCGATCGCCGTACCTGCCAAATCTACAGGCGTGGCCGGATCGAGTGAGAACTGAGCGTCCGCCGCGGCGCTCTCGACGCGCCCTGAGGCGGTAGTCGAGCGTGACCCCGGAGGGCGCCGGGGGTGTCGCAGATCGAGCACCAGCGACGTCACGGGGCGTTCGTCGAGCAGAACCGACACCGACCTCTCCTTCACGTCCTACAGCCGCCATACGGCTTTCGTATCGCATGCAACATGTCCGCGCCCGACTGTGTTCCCACAGCGAACTCCGTGCGCCGAAAACCCCTTGCCCACCGGCATTAGGGTGACCCGCATGGCAGGAGCCTCTACCCCGGCGATCCGCACCCTGGCCAAGGCCGGTGTGGCCCATCGCGTGCACGCGTACAAGCACGACCCACGCACCGATTCCTATGGCACCGAGGCGGTCGACGCGCTCGCCGCCGAGGTCGGGGTGACGGCGGCGCAGATCTTCAAGACGCTGGTGATCGAATTGTCGACCGGTGCGCTCGCGGTCGCGGTGCTGCCGGTGCCGAATACGTTGTCGCTCAAGGCCGCCGCCGCGGCGCTCGGCGCGCCCAAGGCGGCCATGGCGGATAAGGCGAAGGCCGAGCGAATCACCGGTTACGTCCTCGGCGGCATCTCACCGCTCGGTCAGCGCAAGCTGCTGCCCACCGTCGTCGATGCCTCGGCATTGGCCTGGGACCGCATGCTTTGCAGTGCGGGACGGCGGGGTCTCGAGATCGAATTGGCCCCTGCGGACTTGATCCGGCTCACCGACGCGGTAACCTCACCAGTCACATCCGTATAACTCCGTACCATGTCAGCAACATTTGTGCGTTACTGAACGGGCCCATATCGTCCGACTCGAGGATGTGATGCGAAATGTCCGCGCGCCAGCGATTGTGCAGCACTGTCATCGTCACTCTGTTCGGAGTTCTCCTGCTCACTACCGGCCCGGTCGCGCTGCCAGCGCCTGCGGCCACCGCCGCACCGGGCGGCCCCCTGGTAATCGACGTCAACGACTTCCCCTTCGATGAGCATGTCGTTGACGACGGGCAGAAGAAGAACAAACCTCCGACGAAGGATGAGAAGGCCGACAAGGCCGAGAAGTTGGGCGGCGGCGTCGCCGGCAAGGTCATCGACCTTGGCGGCGGCGTCGCCCGCAAGGTGATCGACTTGGGCGGCGGGATCGTCAAGTGCGCGCTGAATATCGTGACCGACAGCGTGAAATGCCAGCTCTGAGCCGATGACCGGCCGGGCCGGGCGATCACAGCAAGCTGATCTGCCCGGCCTTTTCCGTACCGCCCCGAGTGTCCAACGGCGCCAATAGTTCCGGACCGTTATTGCGTACGCTGTTGACCAGCGATGAAACCGGACGCGCCACAATGCCCGCCACCGATTCCACGCTCGGCGTCTCCAGCAGCGTGGCCGGTGCCGGATGATCCGGATCCAACCAGTCCGCCCAATGCTCCTGCGGCATGGGCAGCGGCATCCGGTCGTGAATGCGGGTTAACTCGCCGACGGCGTCGGTGGTCAGAATGGTGCACGACAGCAGCGGTTCGCTCTCCCGCTGCGAACGGTCCCGCCATACCGACCACAATCCGGCCATATACAGCCGCGAACCATCGGCATTCGACATGAAGTACGGATGTTTGGCGACCTTACCCTTCGCCCCGGCATCCGGTTCGACCAACCACTCGTACCAGCCGTCCATCGGGACCAGACAGCGGCGATACTTCACCGCATCGCGAAACGATGCCGTGGTAGCCGCCTTATCGGCGCGGGCATTGAACAGCGGTTTGCCCTTGACCGGTACGCCCGGCTCGGCGGCCTTGGTCCACACCGGGATCAGACCCCAGCGCATGCGCCGGATGCGCAGCTTGGGGTCGTCGTCCGGGTGGTCGTGCTCATGCCGCTCGACAACGGTCAGCACCTGGGTGGTCGGTGCGACGTTGTAGTTGGCGGAACCACCCTTGTTATCGGTCGGCGTCTCATCGATGGCATCCAGTTCGGCGGCGAGCCGACCGGGATCGGTAGTTGTCGCGTATCTGCCGCACATATCTCGATACTTGCACGCTGCGCCGACAGACTCGGGAAGAATTGGCGGTGGGGGTGACCTGGTGAGAGTTCTGACATAGCATCATCTCAGAGAATGGCCGTTAACTTATCTCGGCAAGAGGAGAGACCAACCGTGACAACCATCGAGACCACCCCAACGGCACCGGAGACGGCGTTGAAATCGGTCGATCCGGCCACCGGAGAGGTCATTGCCACCCACACCATCGCCGATGCCGACGCGGTGCGCGCCGCCGTCGCCAAGGCCCGTACCGCCGCCGCGACCTGGGGCGGACTCGGCTTCGACGAGCGGCGCAAACATCTGCTGCGCTGGTCGAGCCAGTTGGTCGCGGATTCCGAGGAGTTCACCGCGCTCATCCACAAGGAGAACGGCAAACCACTCGATGATGCGTTCCTGGAGTTGATGCTCGCGCTCGAGCACATCGCCTGGGCGGCCAAGAATGCCAAGAAGGTGCTGTCGCCGAAGAAGATCGCCCCCGGCGCGTTCATGGCGAACTTCTCCGCGCGATTGGAGCAGCGTCCGCTCGGTGTCATCGGCGTGATCGGCCCGTGGAACTATCCGGTCTACACCCCGAACGGCTCCATCGCCTACGCCCTGGCCGCGGGCAATACCGTGGTCTTCAAGCCGAGCGAATTCTCCACCGGCATCGGCAATTTCCTCTCCGATGCGTTCAAGAAGGCCAATCCGGAACTGCCGGAAGGCGTCTTCGAAACCGTCAATGGTTACGGCGCGACCGGTGCCGCGCTGGTCCAGTCGGGGGTGGACAAGATCGCGTTCACCGGCTCCACCGCGACCGGTAAGAAGATCATGGCCGCGGCCGCCGAAACGCTGACCCCGGTACTGCTGGAATGCGGCGGTAAGGACGCGGTGATCGTCGCGGGCGATGCCGATATCAAGGCCGCGGCCGATGCGGTCGCCTGGGGCGCCACCGCCAACAGTGGCCAGACCTGCGCCGGTGTGGAGCGGGTGTACGTGGAACGCTCGGTGCGCGACGACTTCGTCGCGGAGGTCAAGCGCATCTTGAGCGAGGTCAAGCCGGGCTCGGGCGCCGATGCGGCCTACGGTCCGATGACCATGCCCAGCCAGATCGATATCGTGCGCCGCCATATCGATGACGCGCTGAAGAACGGCGGCACCGCGGTGCTCGGCGGCCCGGACTCGGTCAAGGGTCCGTTCATCGAGCCGGTCGTGCTGGTCGATGTGGACGAGAACTCCGAGGCCGTGGCCGAGGAGACCTTCGGGCCGACCGTCACCATTCGGACGGTGGACGGCGTCGACGAGGCGGTCGAGTTGGCCAACAAATCAAAGTACGGCCTCGGCTCGGCGGTCTACTCGAAGAAGAACGGCCTGGAGATCGCCCGACGGCTGCGCGTCGGCGCGACTTCGGTGAACTCGGTGCTCGGCTTCGCCGCCATCGCCGGACTGCCCTTCGGAGGTGTCGGCGATTCCGGAATCGGGCGCATCCACGGCGAGCCCGGCCTGCGCGAATTCTCCCGTCCGCATTCGATCGCGGTGCAGCGCTTCGCGATTCCCGGCATGGCACTGCTCAGCTACTCCCGGACCCAGTCCACTATGAAGCTGCTGCGCCGCCTGGTGCCGATCGTGCACGGCCGCCACAAATAGCCGCCCCACCCGCCGGGCTCGCCTTTCGAGGCGAGCCCTTCGACCACAACGGAGCGAGTCTTCCGAACGGGGAGTTCGCGGCCCGTCTCGCGTCCGAGCCGTCCAAGCGCATGCGCCGCAGGCGCGGGACTCGCCCTTCCCGGATGCGTGCGCCAGGTGCCGAACGGCCCCGCCATCCCCAACCACAACGAAGCGAGTCTTACGAGCGACCGTTCGCGGCCCGTCTCGCGTCCGAGCCGTCGAAACGCATGCGCCGCAGGCGCGAGTCTCGACGGCTCGGACGCGAGACACCAGGGGGCCGCGAACACGCCGCGGCGCAGCCGCGGCAAATCAAACACAGCCCAGCCCGCGTGTCCGGTGACGCGATGGGTGAAGATGGACGGGTGAGTTTCTGGCCAGCGCCCCAAGTCGATGTCCCCGTGCACGCGACCGTGACCCTGCCCGGATCTAAATCGATCACGAATCGGGCCCTGATCCTGGCTGCCCTCGCCGAGGGCCCCTCGACCATTTCCGGCGCGCTGCGCAGCCGCGATACCGAACTCATGATCGGCGCCCTGTGCGCATTGGGTGCGCGGATCGAAGGCGACGCCGAAACGCTGACCGTGACACCGGCGCCGCTGCACGGCGGCACCGTCGACTGCGGCTTGGCTGGCACCGTCATGCGGTTCCTGCCACCGGTCGCGACCCTGGCCACCGGCGACGTCGCCTTCGACGGTGACGAGCAGGCCCGGGTTCGCCCACTCGGCACCATCCTGGAGGCACTGCGCCGCATCGGCGCGGACATCGAGGGCGACGCGCTGCCTTTCACGGTGCACGGCAAGGGCGCGCTGCGTGGGGGCGCGGTCACCATCGATGCCTCCGGATCCTCACAGTTCGTCTCCGGGCTGCTGCTGTCGGCGGCCCGGTTCGACGAGGGCATCGTGGTGCATCACGATGGCAAGGCGCTGCCCTCGATGCCGCATATCGAGATGACGGTGGAGATGCTGCGGCGCGCCGACGTCGCGGTCGATGCCCCCGCCGACAGCCGCAAGGCCCAGACCTGGACCGTCGCCCCCGGCCCGATTCGCGCGGTGAACTGGGATGTGGAACCGGATCTGTCCAATGCCACGCCATTCCTGGCCGCGGCCGCGATCACCGGCGGCGAGGTCCGCATCCCGCATTGGCCGCGGCTGACCACGCAGCCCGGTGACGTGATCCGGGAGATCCTGGTGCGCATGGGCGCGGAGGTCACCCGGTTCGACGGCGTGCTGACCGTGCGCGGCCCGGAGCGCCTGGCCGGTATCGATATCGATCTGCACGAGGTCGGCGAGTTGACTCCGACCGTGGCTGCCCTTGCGGCACTCGCTGATTCGCCGTCCTGGCTGCGCGGCATCGCCCACCTGCGCGGCCACGAGACCGATCGGCTCGCGGCGCTGTCCACCGAGATCAACCGGCTCGGCGGCAATGTCACCGAGACCGAGGACGGACTCGAGATCACCCCGGCCCCGCTGCACGGCGGCAACTGGCATTCCTATGCCGACCATCGAATGGCAACGGCTGGTGCGATTCTCGGACTCCGGGTGCCCGGCGTGGCGATCGAGGATATCGGCACCACGGCCAAGACGCTGCCCGGATTCGTCGGCCTATGGGAGCAGATGCTCGATCCCACGCTCACCGATCAGGGAGCGGCCCGCTGAGACGACGCGATTACGACGAGTCGGATGTCCGGGTGCGCCCGGGCAAATCCTCTCGTCCACGCACGAAAACCCGTCCGCGGCACAATGATGCGGAATCGGCCATGGTCGTTTCGGTGGACCGCGGTCGTTGGGGCTGCGTGCTCGGCGGCGATCCGGACAAGCTGATCGTCGCCATGCGGGCCAGGGAACTGGGCCGCACCCCGATCGTCGTCGGTGATCAGGTCGACGTGGTCGGCGATCTGTCCGGGAAACCCGATACCCTCGCCCGCATCGTCCGCGTCGGCGAACGCCGAACGGTCCTGCGCCGCACCGCCGATGACACCGATCCGTTCGAACGGATCGTCGTCGGCAATGCCGAACAGCTGTTCATCGTGGTCGCCCTCGCCGATCCGCCGCCGCGCACCGGTTTCGTCGAGCGCGCCATGGTCGCCGCATTTGCCGGTGGGCTGCAACCGATTCTGTGTTTGACCAAACACGATCTGGCCGCCGAATCCGAATTCGCCGCGGCCTTCGACGATCTCGACCTCACCATCATCTACGGCGGCATCGACGATCCCCTGGAACCGGTCCTGGATTTGCTCACCGACCGACTCACCGCCTTCATCGGCCACTCCGGCGTTGGCAAATCCACTTTGGTGAATCGTCTTGTGCCCGACGCGGATCGGGCGGTCGGCGAGGTCTCGGGCGTGGGCAAGGGCAAACACACCTCCACCCAATCCGTCGCCTTACCGCTCCCGCGGGGTGGCTGGGTCATCGACACACCCGGTGTTCGTTCCTTCGGGCTTGCCCACATCACGCCCGACGATGTCATCGCCGCCTTCACCGATCTGGCCGCCGCCATCGAGGACTGTCCCCGAGGCTGCACCCATCTCGGTCCGCCCGCGGATCCCGAATGCGCCCTGGATACCTTGCTCGGCAAGGAACGCCGCGTCGCCGCGATTCGCCTGCTGCTGGGCGCCCTGAACTCCAACGATCCCTGGTAGCTCCCGCCCGCCGCCCCGGGTCTGGTGTACACGACCGGGTGTACACTCCAGATATGGAAGACCAGCTCAGCATTCGTGAGGCCCGCGCCCAGCTTCCTGCCGTCGTCAACGCCGCGGTTCAGGACGGGCACGTGACCGTCATTACGCGTGCCGGGGAACCCGCCGCCGCAGTCATCCCGCTGCACATGCTCGCCAAGCTCGAGGAGTGGGAAGATGAGCAACTCGGACGCATGGCCGACGAAGCACTCGCCGAAGGTGGTGAACCGGAAAATATCACCCTCGGCCAGATGATGGATGAGATCCTCGCCGCTGACCATCACGGTGCGGCGTGAAATACGAATTCCGTTGGACCCCAGCCGCGCGTCGTGCACTGCGGAATATTCCGCATCCCGATGCCATGCGCCTGCTGATCGCGCTCACGCTGCTGGGCGACGACCCATACCGACGCGATGGGGTAGACGTCCGGGCCCTTACCGGCCGGCCAGGATTCCGGCTACGAGTTGGCAACTACCGCTTGGTTTACGAGGTTGACGACGGCAAGCTGATCATCCTGGTTGTTACCACCGGACACCGTCGCGATATTTACGAACGCTAGACGCGGGGCGGCCACTACGAAACGCGCCCATGGAGATTCATGGGCGCGTTCGTGATTCGGCGATCAGTGCCGACGGCGCGACTTCGGTGCGCGCTTGCCCTTCGATTCGGCGCGTGCCGCCTCGCGGCGCTCACGGCGGGTGCCGCCGTCGCCGTATTCCTCGACGTCACTGTGCACCGCGGCGTGTCCACCCTCGTCCGGACCCGAGTAGTGGAAGCCGTTGTTGGCCCGGGAATCACCGATTCCCTTGGCGCGCAACGCCGCCGGCGCGCCATTGGCTACCGGCGTCTGCTGGGTGGGCAGTGGACGTGGTGCGGTGGCGCCGACCGGCGAGCGCAGGCCCGGATCGACCGCGACGCCCTCTGGCTGCGGCTGCTGTACCTCGACCTGCAGGTTGAACAGGAAGCCGACCGACTCCTCTTTCAGGCCCTCTAGCATCGCGGCGAACATGTCGAAGCCCTCACGCTGGTATTCGACCAGCGGATCACGCTGCGCCATGGCGCGCAGGCCGATGCCCTCCTTGAGGTAATCCATCTCGTAGAGGTGCTCGCGCCATTTGCGGTCCAGCACCGAAAGCAGCACCTGGCGTTCGAGATTGCGCATCGAACCCTCGCCGGCCAGACCGTCGATCTGCTGTTCGCGCTTCGCGTAGGCATTGTGCGCGTCATCGAGCAGCGCGTCGACCAGTTCGTCCTTGGTCAGATCCCCCGCCTCGCCGACACCGGTCTCGCCGGTCAGCTCCCTGTAGTCCACGCTCACCGGGTACAGCGTCTTCAGCGCGGTCCACAGTTTCTCCAGATCCCAATCCTCGACGTAGCCCTCGGCGGTGGCGCCGTCGACATAGGCGGTGACCACGTCGGTGATCATCTCCTGGACCTGGCCCTCCATATCCTCACCGCGCAGGATCCGGTTGCGCTCGTTGTAGATGACGGTGCGCTGCTGGTTCATCACCTCGTCGTACTTGAGCACATTCTTGCGGATTTCGAAGTTCTGCTGCTCGACCTGGGTCTGCGCACTCTTGATGGCCTTGGAGACCATCTTCGCTTCGATCGGCACATCGTCGGGCAGGTTGAGCCTGGTCATGATGGCCTCGAGCGCGGCGCCGTTGAAGCGCCGCATCAACTCGTCACCCAGCGACAGGTAGAACCGGGACTCACCCGGGTCACCCTGACGACCGGAACGACCACGCAGCTGGTTATCGATGCGCCGCGATTCGTGCCGCTCGGTACCGAGCACATACAGACCGCCGGCCTCGCGCACCGCGTCGGCGTCCTCGGCGGTCTGCTCCTTGACCCGCTCCAGCGTCGGCAACCAGGCGGCCTGGTACTCCTCCGGCGTCTCCACCGGATCCAGCCCCTCCTTGCGCAGGATGATGTCGGTGATGATGTCCGGGTTACCGCCGAGCACGACGTCGGTACCACGACCGGCCATATTCGTCGCCACCGTGACCGCGCCCGGGCGACCGGCCTCGGCGATGATCTCGGCTTCCTTCTCGTGGAACTTCGCGTTCAGCACGTTGTGCGCGATGCCGCGCTTGGTGAACTGCTTGGACAGGTACTCCGAGCGCTCGACGCTGGTGGTACCGATCAGCACCGGCTGACCCTTCTCGTGCCGTTCGGTGACATCGTCGACCACGGCCGCGAACTTCGCCTCTTCGGTCTTGTAGATCAGATCGGACTGGTCCGCGCGGATCATCGGCTTGTTCGTCGGGATCGGGACAACGCCGAGACTGTAGATCTGGTGCAGCTCGGCGGCCTCGGTCTCGGCGGTACCGGTCATACCGGAGAGCCTGTCGTAGAGGCGGAAGTAGTTCTGCAGCGTGATCGTGGCCAGGGTCTGGTTCTCCGGCTGGATCTCGACGCCTTCCTTGGCCTCGATCGCCTGGTGCATGCCCTCGTTGTAGCGGCGCCCGACCAGGATGCGGCCGGTGAATTCGTCGACGATGATGACCTCGCCGTCGCGGACAATGTAGTCCTTGTCCCGGTGGTAGAGCTCCTTGGCCTTGATGGCGTTGTTCAGGTAGCTCACCAGCGGCGAATTGGCCGCCTCGTAGAGGTTGTCGATACCGAGCTGATCCTCGACGAACTCGACACCCGCCTCGTGCACACCGATGGTGCGCTTCTTGATGTCGACCTCGTAGTGCAGGTCCTTCTTCAACAGCGGAGCGATGCGTGCGAATTCGGCATACCACTTCGAGGAGGCGTCGGCCGGACCCGAGATGATCAGCGGGGTGCGGGCCTCGTCGATGAGGATGGAGTCGACCTCGTCGACTACGGCGAAGTTGTGCCCGCGCTGGACCAGATCATCCAGCGAGTGGGTCATATTGTCGCGCAAATAATCGAAGCCGAATTCGTTGTTGGTGCCGTAGGTGATGTCGGAGTTGTAGGACTCGCGACGCTCGGCCGGGGTCATACCGGACAGGATCACCCCGACGCTCAGCCCGAGGAAGCGGTGCACGCGGCCCATCCACTCGGCATCGCGCTTGGCCAGGTAGTCGTTGACCGTGACCACGTGCACGCCGTCGCCGGAAATCGCGTTCAGGTAGGCGGGCAGCACACAGGTCAGGGTCTTGCCCTCACCGGTCTTCATCTCGGCGATATTGCCGAGGTGCAGCGCCGCGCCACCCATGATCTGCACCTTGTAGTGCTTCTGGTTCAGCACCCGCCAGGACGCCTCACGGGCTACCGCGAACGCCTCCAGAAGCAGATCGTCCAGCGATTCGCCGTCCGCGTAGCGTTCCTTGAACTCGTCGGTCTTGGCACGCAACTCGTGGTCGGTGAGCTCCTCGACCTCGGGCCCGAGCGCGAGGACCTCGTCCGCGAGGTGGGCGAGCCGCTTGACCGTGCGTCCCTCACCAATCCGTAGCAACCTCGTCAGTGTCAGCGCAGGCACGGGTCTCGTCAGTCCTCTGGTCGGTGTGTCAAATGTTCGGCCGTCACCCGGGGCGGGCAGTGTGCATGTGGCCCCCGCCGAGCATGGCGGGATCCGCAGCACGCTTCATGGTA
Source organism: Nocardia sp. NPDC050630 (assembly GCF_044457245.1). Taxonomy (NCBI): domain Bacteria; kingdom Bacillati; phylum Actinomycetota; class Actinomycetes; order Mycobacteriales; family Nocardiaceae; genus Nocardia; species Nocardia sp. NPDC050630. The sequence continues at coordinate 221,694 of NZ_JBITGN010000012.1, read as the reverse complement.
ATGCGGCATCCATGGTAGGTGCCGATGACCAGCGACATAGCGCCGCATCCGCCGCCACCGCCGAGGCGATGGCCGTTTCTTTTCACCGTACCCGCGTGGCGGCCACCGGAGCGGATGGGAATCCGCTGGACCGGAACCTGTTTCAGCGCAGGTGTCATACGATGTAAGTCGTTCGTCGTGCCGGACGCCGTGACCTGGTCCACCAGGGACGACCCGTTATCCGACGGCACGCGACGACACCCAAGGGGCAGCGCGGCTCAAAAGGCATCCGTTATGCGGCACCCCGATTAATGTGTGCGAATCGAGTTCCTCGCTCTCGAACCAGGGCAGCCTTCCACGGAACCAGGCGTGGGTAAAGGGATGCGCGAATATCGCTGGATATGCCACAGGGGGCAGGACGAACCGTTGTGGGCGACCACAATGGGCGATGAGACGGCTCGGGTGGGAGCCACATCGGAAGGAGCACCGGGCAGCGTGATCACGAGATTGACGCCGCAGGACGCGTCGTTCTATCGGCTCGAGTCGAGCAGCAATCCAATCCATATCGGCTCTCTCGCGATCGTCCGAGGTAGCGACTCGGCACAGGGGGAAACGGCGCTCGACTACGACGGACTGGTCGATCTGGTGGAGAGCCGGCTTTCCCTGGTCCCCCGCTATCGCAGGAAGGTGCGCGAAATCCCGTTCGCGCTCGGCCGCCCGGTCTGGGTCGAGGACAGCCATTTCGATATCAGCTATCACATCCGCCGTTCCGCGCTGCCCGCTCCGGGCAACGACTGCCAGCTGCACGATCTGGTGGCCCGGCTGGCATCGCGATCGCTCGATCAGAGTCGCCCGCTGTGGGAGATGTATCTGATCGAGGGCCTGGCGCAGGGCCGGTCCGCGATCTTCACCAAAACCCATTCGGCGCTCGTCGACGGGGATACCGCACTCGAGATCGGGCACGTCATCCTCGATACCAGCGCATCACCGCGCGGTATCGCCGATGACGCCTGGGTGGCCCCGCGCGAACCCAACGAGATGGAACTGATGATCGGCGCGCTTTCCCAACTCGCGGCGCAGCCGCGCGAGGCGCTCGAGGTGGCCCGCGATGTGAGCGCCCACGCGTTCTCGGTGGTCGCGACCGCGGGTAAGGCGGTGGATTCGATGGTTTCGGCCGTGCGCACCGCCGCCATCGGCGCACCGGACAGCCCGTTGAACGCCAAGACCTCACGCAATCGCCGCTTCGATGTGGTGCGCACGGATCTGGAGGACTACCGCAAGATCCGCAAGCGCTTCGAATGCTCGATCAACGATACGATCCTGGCCGTCGTCACCGGGGCACTGCGCAATTGGCTGCTCTCGCGCGGTGAGGCACTCACCGAATCGACCGTGCTGCGCGCGGTGGTGCCTATGTCGGTCTACGTCGAAGGCATCGACGACCAGCTGAAACCGGCCAGCGAAGTCTCCTCCTTCCTGATCGATCTGCCGGTGGGCGAACCGAATCCGGTGATGCGCCTATCGCACATCTCCCATGCCACCGAGGCCAATAGCCGGCATCGGCGCGGGGTGCGGGCGCGCACCCTGGTGCACCTGGCCGGCTTCGCTCCGGCGAGCCTGCATGCGATGAGTGTGCGTGCGGCGAGTACCTTCGCAGAGCACACGTTCAATCTGGTGATCACCAACGCACCGGGTCCGCAGACCCCGATGTATATCGGCGGCGCGCGGATGCTGGAGATGTATCCGGTGTCGCCGCTGCTGCGCAACCAGGCCTCGAGCATCGGGATCACGTCCTATGACGGACGCGTCTTCTACGGACTCAACGCCGACCGCGACGCGATGGCCGATATCGGCGTGCTGGCCGCGTCGGTGCACGAGTCCATGGAGGAGATGCTCGGTGCCTGCGTCTGAGAACACCATGCGGGTCTATATCCCGGCCACCGTGCCGATGCTGCGTGAGCTCGTCGAGAACCGGGAACTGCGCCCGGTCGGCGGCACCGCCTTCGCCGTCACGCCGACACTGCGCGAGGCCTATGCCTCCGGTGACGACGACGAATTGGCCGAGGTGGCGATGGCCGAGGCCGCGCGGGCCTCGCTGCGCCTGCTGGCCGCCGAGCGTGAAGAGGCCACCGAGGCGTCCGACGATGCGGACACCGACGCCGGCGACCCGGCCACCACCTACCACAGCCCGGTCTATCGACGCGCGGTCATCGCCGCCGATGTGACCGGCGCCAAGCTGCGCCCCGACCTCGACGACGCGGTAGTCCGACTGGCCGGATCGATCAGTTACGACCGGATCGCCTCGGTGCACGTGGACCTGGCCGAGGCCGAACCCGAGGTGGCCAAAGCGGTCGATGTCGTCGATGCCGCCGACCTCGGCGATGCCGATGCCGAATTCGTGCTGGGGGATGCCGAGGATCATCAGCTGGCGTGGTATGCGGCGCAGGAATTGCCGTTCCTGCTCGAATTACTGTGACGGGCAACCTACCCATCCCGTAGTAACCTACGATGCCGTAACCTGGCTGCGAGGCGGCCTCACCGGTCGCTACGACGGGAGACGAACGGCGGCAATGGTCTTGAAAAAAGCGGCACTCTCGGTGCGCACGGTCCGGGAGTGGCTGGAGGCTCCGGCGGCGGAAGTCGCCGAACGCGGTGGACGGCTGAATGTGCTGCGCGGCGCCGTCGCGCGCGTTACCACGCCACTGCTGCCCGACGATTATCTGCATCTGGCGAATCCGTTGTGGTCGGCCCGTGAGCTGCGCGGCCGGATTGTCGAAGTGCGCAAGGAAACCGCCGATTCGGCCACCCTCGTCATCAAACCGGGTTGGGGCTTCGACTGGAAGTACGAGCCGGGTCAGTACATCGGCATCGGCATCCTGGTCGACGGCCGCTGGCACTGGCGCTCGTACTCGCTGACCTGTCCGCCGAACTGGACCGATCCGGAACATCGTGGCAAGCGCCTGATCTCGATCGCGGTCAAGGCGATGCCCGAGGGTTTCCTGTCCAGCCACCTTGTCAGTGGGGTCGCCGCGGGCACCATCGTCCGGTTGGCCGCGCCGCAGGGCGGTTTCGTGCTGCCGTCACCGCCGCCGCAGAAGGTGCTGTTCCTCACCGCGGGCAGCGGTATCACCCCGGTCATGGCCATGCTGCGCGCGCTGGATCGTCGCGATGTGGTCACCGATGTGGTGCACGTGCATTCCGCGCGCACCCGCGAGGATGTGATGTTCGGCGCCGAACTGCGCGATCTGCACGATCGCCACCCCAGCTTCTCCTCGCATCTGCACCTCACCGATGAGCAGGGCCGGTTCTCCCTGACGACATTGGACGAACAATTCCCGGATTGGCGCGAGCGCCAGACCTGGGCCTGCGGTCCGGCCGCCATGCTGGACGAGATCGAGCAGCACTGGCGCGAGGCGGGCATCAGCGACCGGTTGCATGTCGAGCGCTTCGAGATCGAGCGCTCCGCTGTCGGCGAGGGCGGCACCGTGACCTTCGGCAAGACCGGGCGCACTGTCGAGGTCGATGGTGCGACAAGTCTGCTGGAGGCGGGCGAATCCGCCGGTGTGCAGATGCCGTTCGGTTGCCGGATGGGCATCTGCCAAACCTGTGTCGTCACACTGGCTTCCGGACATACCCGCGATCTGCGCAACGGTGATGAGCGCCGCGAGGGAGACAAGGTGCAGACCTGTATCTCGGCCGCGGCGGGCGACTGCACCCTCGACGTCTGAGACAGCGACGCTCGCAGACGCACCGTCGGGGGGGATCCGACAGGTACCCTCGAGATACATCCAGTCAGGGAAAGGACCCCGGTGGCCATCACCGATATCAAGGCGTTCGCTCATCTCACAGCCGCCGACATCGAAACACTGGGGCAGGAACTCGATTCCATCCGGCGTTCCGTCGAACTGTCCCGCGGCGAACGTGACGCCAAGTACATCCGGCGCACGATCGCTGCGCAGCGCGTGCTCGAAGTGCTCGCGCGCGGCGTGCTGTTCGGCAGCCGGAATCGGTGGGGCTGGCTGACCGGGACGGCACTGCTGTCGGTCGCCAAGATCATCGAGAATATGGAGCTCGGGCACAACATCAGCCACGGGCAATGGGACTGGATGAACGATCCGGAAATCCACTCCGGCACCTGGGAGTGGGATATGACCGGGCCGTCGGCGCAGTGGCGGCGGGCGCACAACTATTCGCACCACACCTACACCAATGTGCTCGGCAAGGATGAGGATCTCGGCTTCGGCATCCTGCGGATGACCCGCGACGAGCAGTGGCGGCCGATCCATCTGGTGCAGCCGCTGGCCAATATCCTGCTCGCGGCCACCTTCGAATGGGGTATCGCGCTGCACGATTGGAGCATCGAGAAGGAACTCTCCGGCGTGCCGCCCAAGGAGCTGATGTCGGAGCCGAACAAGGAGTTCGCCCGCAAGATCACCCGCCAGGTAGCCAAGGACTTCCTGTTCTATCCCGCGCTCACCGGACCGGCCTTCATGTCGACGCTCAAGGCGAACGCGACCGCCAACCTGGTGCGCAACCTGTGGGCCTATGCGGTGATCTTCTGCGGCCACTTCCCCGACGGGGCCGAGAAATTCACCATCGAACAGCTCGAGGGCGAGACCAGCGGCGAGTGGTATCTGCGCCAGATGCTCGGCAGCGCCAACTTCAAGGCCGGGCCCGCGATGGCCTTCATGAGCGGCAACCTCTGCTACCAGATCGAACATCACCTGTTCCCCGACCTCCCGAGCAACCGGTATCCGGAAATCGCCGAGCGGGTCCGCGAACTGTGCGACAAATACGACCTGCCCTACACCACCGGCTCCCTCGGTAAGCAGTATCTGCTGGCCTTCCGGACCATCCACAAGCTCGCGCTGCCGGACCGCTTCCTCAAGCGCACCGCCGATGACGCACCGGAGACCTCATCGGAGCGCAAGTTCGCCGGCGTCTCACTGCCCGCCATGCCGTCCATGCCGAATGCCGAGCGCTGGGCCGACAAGTGGAACGAGACGCACTGGCTGCCCGTCGACCCCGAGACCGGTAAGCGGCGCGGCCTACGCTCGGCGCTCAACGAGGCCAAGGTGGTCTTGCGGGAAAAGGCTCGGCACGAGAAGGAAGTGCTGCGCGAGGCCAAGCTGGCGCTGCAGGAAAAGGCACGTCAGGAGAAGGCGACACTGCAGCGTAAGGCCATGCGTGAGCGGGCGATCCGGCGCATCCGACGGCGCCGATGAGCTAGCATTCCCCGGCCGCCTTCGCAATGCGGGATTTGCCACAACACGGAAAGGGTCCTCGCAACCTACGGTCTCGTAACTTACGGTACTGTAACCGCCATGGCGATCTCGGATGTCAAGGAATACGCGCACCTCACCGAAGCCGATGTGGAGGCGCTCGGTGCGGAGTTCGACGCGATCCGCCGCGATATCGAGTCCACGCGCGGCGCTCGGGACGCGCGGTATATCCGCAATGTCATCCGCCTGCAGCGTGCGCTCGAGATCAGCGGCCGCGCGGTGCTGTTCGCCAGTTTCCTGCCGCCCGCCTGGCTCGCCGGTGTAGCCCTGCTCAGCACGGCCAAGATCATCGAGAATATGGAGATCGGGCACAACGTCATGCACGGGCAGTGGGACTGGATGAACGATCCGGAAGTCCACTCCAGCACCTGGGAATGGGATAACACCGGCCCGTCCAAGCACTGGAAGCAGACGCACAACTATCTGCACCACAAGTACACCAATGTGCTCGGCATGGACGACGACATCGGCTATGGCCTGTTGCGCGTCACCCGGGATCAGCGGTGGAAGCCATTCAATATCGGCAATCCGGTCTACAACCTGGTGCTGCAGCTGTTCTTCGAATACGGCGTTGCGGTCCAGCATCTGGAGCTGGGCAAGGTGCATCGGCTGAAGGAGGGTTCGCCGGAGCGGGCCGCATTCGAGGTCAAACGTCGCGAGGTGCTGGTCAAGATCGGCAAGCAGGTCGGCAAGGACTATCTGCTGTTCCCGCTGCTGACCGGGCCCGCCTTCTTCTCGACGCTCACCGCGAACCTGACCGCCAATATCATCCGCAATGTCTGGACCAATGCGGTGATCTTCTGCGGGCACTTCCCGGACGGCGCCGAGAAATTCACCAAGGCCGATATCGACGGCGAATCCAAGGGCCAGTGGTACCTGCGCCAGATGCTCGGCAGCGCCAATATCTCCGGTGGGCCGGTCATGCACTTCATGACCGGCAATCTGAGCCACCAGATCGAACACCACCTTTTCCCGGATCTGCCGAGCAACCGCTATGCCGATATCGCAGTGCGAGTGCGGGCCCTGGCCGAGAAGTACGACCTGCCCTACACCACAGGCTCGCTCCCGGTGCAGTACTTCAAGTCCTGGCGCACCATCCTGAAGTTGGCGCTGCCGAACAAGTACCTGCGCGCGACCGCCGACGATGCCCCCGAGACCGCCTCGGAGCGCAAATTCGACGGCACCACCATGCCGAGCTTCGACCCGGTCACCGGCAAGCGCCGCGGCCTGCGCACGGCGTTGAAGGATGGCCGCCGCCGGTTCACCCGTCGGGCCGCGGCCGTCGGCTGACGCGAGTTCGGTTCGGGCCGCTCTTCCAGGATTTCCTACGCGGCGACCCTGATCGGTTCGGCCCGGATGTCGCCGAAGACGTGCGAAGGCGCCCATGGAAGCCCGTGGGCGCCTTCGCCTTTCGGTGGGTCATATCGAAGCACTGGTATTCCGGGCACACCGCGCCGGCAATATGCCTGGCCCTCGGCGGGAGCGCCGATTGTGGCTGGTTGACTGAGGGCGTGTGTGCTGAAGATCTGAGCGTTTACGAGGCCATTCGGATGCGGCGGGATGTGCGGGCCGAGTTCACCGGTGACCTCGTCGATGATGCGACACTGTGGCGGATACTCGATGCCGCACATCGCGCGCCCAGTGTCGGCAATTCACAGCCATGGGACTTCGTGGTGGTGCGCGAGTGCGCGACGCTACGCAAATTCGCCGACCACGTCGCGCAGAAGCGGATCGAATTCCGGGACGCACTGCCGCCGGACCGGGCGGCGACCTTCGATCCGATCAAGATCGAGGGCATTACCGAGAGTGGCACCGGCATTGTGGTCACCTACGACCACGACCGCGGCGGCCCGCAGGTCCTCGGCCGCGCCACCGTCCCCGAAACCGGCATCTACTCGGCGGTTCTCGCCATCCAGAACCTCTGGCTGGCCGCCACCGCCGAGCACATCGGCGTCGGCTGGGTCTCGTTCTACGATGCCGAATTCCTGACCGACCTGGTCGGCCTACCCGACGGCATTCGCCCCGTCGCCTGGCTTTGCGTCGGCCCGGTACACGAATTCCAACGCGTACCCGACCTCGAACGCTTCGGCTGGCGCACCGGCCGACCCCTCACCGACGCCGTCCACCAAGAAACTTTCCGCACCCTACCGAGCTGAGTCGAAGCGCGGTTCTAGCTCGCAATAGGCTCGGCCATTGCGCGGTCGAATCTATGGGGAGGATGCCCAGGGCCGTCAGACGCGCTCCAGCACCGCCGATGCACCGATTCCGCCTGCGGCGCAGATGCCGAGCAGGGCGGCGTTCTTTCCGGTGCGGGCCAACTCGTTGGCCATTGTGGTGACCATGCGTGCGCCGGTCGCGCCGAATGGATGCCCGAGCGAAACCGAACCGCCGTGCACATTGAGCTTGTCGATATCGACCTCGCCGACCGCGGTATCGCGATCGAGGCGGGTCTTGGCCCATTCGTCGCTGTTCAGCGCGGCCAGTACCGACAGGGTCTGGGCCGCGAATGCCTCGTGGATATCGACCAGATCGATATCGCTGAGCGACATTCCGGCCTTGTCGAGGGCGCGCGGCATGGAGATGGCCGGGCCGATCAGTACTTGATCGGTCGGGTCAACGCTGACGTAGCTCCAGGAGCGGAAGGCGGCCAGCGGACGGTAGCCGAGCGCGTGCGCCCGCTCCTCGCTCATCAGCAGTACCGCGGACGCACCGTCGGTGAGCGGGCTGGCATTACCCGCGGTCACGCTGCCGTCGCGGGCGAAGACCGGCTTCAAGTCGGCCAACTTCTCGATACTGGTATTCGCGCGCACCAGTCCGTCGCGCGTGACATCGGCCTCATCGGGGGTGCGCACCCGCAGCACCTCGTCATCGAAGCGGCCGGAGTCGATGGCCGCAGCGGCCCGGTGGTGTGAGCGCGCCGCGAATTCGTCCTGATCCGCCCGGCTGATGCCGTGGATGCGAGCCATCTTCTCGGCCGACTCCCCCATCACTTCACCCGTGGTGCGTTCGGCGATTTTCGGCCGGCTCGGCAGCAGATCGGTGAACGGCGCGAGCTGGCGCACCGCCGCGAGATAGTCCTTCGGCTTCGGTTTGCCCAGTGCCAGCGGCGCACCGGCATGCACCAGCTTCTGCGGCAACTTCACCTCGGCATTGCTGGTCGAATCGCTGCCACCGGCGATCATGATGTCGTATTCGCCGCGCTCGATGGCCGCCACCGCCGAAGTGATCGCCTGGAGTCCGGAGGCGCAGGCCCGCGTCACCGTGTAGCCCTCACACCCAGGATCGAGACCCAGATCCAAGGCAATCTCCCGCGCGATATTCGGCGCGGCACTCGGCAGGATGACGCCACCCCATACGATCGCCTGCACCTGCGCTCCCGGCAGCCCGGTCCGCTCCAATAACCCACGCACCGCGGCATCGGCCAACGCGATCGAATCCATCCGCGTGTAATCACCGAACGCCTTGACGAACGGCGTCCGCGCACCGGAAACGATGACGGCACGGCGAGCAGCGTTGGTAGCCATGGATTTTCCTCCTCGAGAAATCTATCCCACAAACTTACTCGGAAGTAAGTTCGAGGTCCAGACCCCGGAGAACCCGGCTCAGCGATCCCCTCCATCGCCGCTGAGCCGGGCGTTCTCCTCAGACCCGCTGCGCACTGATTTCGCAAGCACATCGGTAACTCATCGGGCACGCCCGTAAGCGAGCCCGGCACTCAACCGCCCGCCCACGACGACACTGTCGGGGCGTCCGCGGCCGACAAGGCACGCAGAGGCGGATGAGCGGCGCCCGTCCCGGCGAACGCCCCTGCTCGTCTCGGAACCCGCAAGGTCGACGTCGACACCACTCGGCGCGAAGGAACAGTAGCAATCTTTTCATTAGTTTTTCAAATACTTTCTATAAACTTGTCTTTTCTCCCAAAAGCGGCCTACCATGATGGTCACTATGCAAAGCCCTTCGGAGCTGTCGCGACATAAGCGCTTCGGCCGAATCATCAAGGAACGCCGGGACGAACTCGGCCTCACCCAGATGCAGATCGGCGATCTGGGAGGGCCCTCGGCGCCGACGATCCGCAAAATCGAAGACGGCGATGCGACCATCAGCACGCACACCCTGAACAAACTCGACGCGCCGCTGCGCTGGCTTCCCGGAAGTGCGGCACGCACCTATGCGGGCGGCGATCCGACCGCGCACGAGCTCGCCTCACACGCCTCGAGCACTGACGAGTCGATCGTCTCCGGGCCCGACTCGATCCGCTTCGAACTCTCCGATCTGACCGGACTGCTCGCCGCCGCCGGGCGGCTCAACGACGCGGTGGAGCGCGGCCGGACCACCGAACCCCATGTGATATCGGCCATTTCGGAACTCAACGGGGTTGTTTCCCGGCTGTCCGCGCGCTATGCCACCGCGATGCTGGAACGCAACGGCGGACCCGGAAAATCCCTGCACCCGTTGGTCGCGATGGCGTTCTCGCATCTGCTCGATGTGCCCGCCGAGTCCAGCGATCCCGCCGATCTGGAGGAACGCCGCTATCGCCGCTGGCTGGCCGGACGTGCGGAGGATCTGGACGCAAGCACCGAGGGCCGCTTCCGCGCACGCTGGCTGGCGGCCAATCCCGGTGCGGCATCGATTCGAAACGGCAAGCAGTAGAGGCATACAGATGACTGACGATGCGACGAACCGAGCGCCACTGACGCTCAGCCACAAGGTGAATCGACTATTCGCGACCGTGCACCCGCGGTCGGAGCCCGAGCGAACGACGGCAGCGGTGGCCGAACAGATCGGCGCGCAATTGGGCCGCACCGTCCCGCAGGAGCAGCTCGATCGGCTGCGGCGCGGCGAATTCGATTCCGCGCCGGTGGGATCCGAACTGCTCACCGCCATCGCACAGTGCTTCGGCGTGCGCGCCGACTACCTGACCACCACGGGCTCGGCGGCGGCCGCGATCGATCAGGAACTCGAATTGCTGGCCACCATGCGCGATGCCAATGTCGCAAGCATCGCGCTGCGCGGATCCGATATTGATCTCGCCACGCTGACCGCACTCATCCACCGCACGGATCAACCGGTCGAGCGACCGTAGACTGGGCAGTTTCCGAACACTCGGTAGCATCGTCGGTTGCACGGGCGGGATCGCAGCGCTGTAGGAGATTGCCAACGAATGCCCGGTATGGAGAGCCGGTTCCGGGAAGTAGCCCGGGACGTACCAATACCGTCCCCCTGGAATCTGACCGCATACCTCGATGCCGTCGCCGACCATCGCGGTCGCCCCATCACCTTGCAACCCGTCGATACCGCGCTGCTCACGGGCACCGGCTGCGGTACCGGCAGCGGTCTGTGGATTGCCAAACGCGACAGCGACATCGTCGTCTACGGCGCCGACACCACCGAATGGCATGCCGAGCACATCATCGTCCACGAGTTGGGTCATATGCTGCTCGGCCACGGACCGGAATCGGCGACCGAAACCCCCGCGCCACAGCCGATGTCGGCCCTCGCGGAACTGCTCCCCTCGATCTCCGCGGAGTCCATCGCCTACGTGCTCGGGCGCAGCGATTACACAACCGCCCGCGAGCGCGATGCCGAAACCTTCGCCGACCTGGTCATGCTTCAGGCCATGCGCCCGCAGCGCCGAGATTCCTTGCTGCACAGAACCTTTTTTCGTGAACGGCTCCCCCGCTTCCCCGGACCTCATGCCGGAGATTGACTGCCGCGGACCGGGCGAAGCCCGGCCAAGGGGATGGACGTACCCGATGAGTTACCCATGTGCTGGGGAAATCCGTTGTTATGCCGAGCAGGCAGATAATGCGACTCTCCGGGCATCCAACTCGCGCTGAATACCCGGAGAACAACGGTGGCGACTGACTACGCGAGCCGAATAAGGCCGTAGTCGAATGCGTGGCGGCGGTAGACGACCGACGGCCGGTCGGTCTCTTTGTCTTGGAAGAGGAAGAAGTCGTGCCCAACGAGCTCCATCTGGTAGAGGGCGTCGTCGACCGACATCGGTGTCGCGGAATGGACCTTGGTTCGGACGATATGGCCGGGGCCGGCCGCGTAATCCGGAGCCTCCGTTTCGGGCCGACTCCGTTCGGCCTCGGGATGCTCATGCGCGGTGGCGCCCTCAGCCTGGGCGAACAGTGATTCATCGATCAGATCGGCGGTCGCCTCGGCCACCGAGACCGGGGTCTTGTCCCCGTAGTGGACGCGGCGGCGATCCTTGGTTCGACGCAGTCGGCTCTCCAGCTTCGCGGTCACTGATTCCAGGGCAGCGTAGAAGCTGTCCGCACATGCCTCCGCCCGGACGACCGGGCCCTTGCCGCGTGCGGTGATCTCGACGCGTTGGCAAGCCTTACGCTGACGACGGTTGCGTTCGTGGAACAGCTCCACATCGAAGATGAATATCGACGGATCGAAGCGTTCGACACGGGAGAGTTTCTCCGCGACGTAAATTCGGAAATGGTCAGGAACCTCCACATTGCGGCCCTTCACCACGACATCGCCGCGGGGCGCGCGAGGTCGGTCCGCTGTGGATTGCTCTGTCGCATCCAGGGTGCTGTCATCCAGCACCGAGGCCTGTGTTTCTTTCACAGCGAGGGCGTCTTTCACTGAAGGTCGTGAAGAAGTCGTCACGCGTACCTCCCGGATATGGCCGCACAGACCAGCGTGCGTGCGGCGGGATGAGCCGTGCCGATTGACAATCTCTCGGCACTTGATGTCCGAGGCGCCACCTCCAAACTCCCGGTTCGGGTGTGTGACCGCGACGCTAGTACGTCAACGGGCGGTCCGCCACTGTTCACGCAAATTTCCCGGAGTCAAGCCGAACACGTCACCAGCACGGCGCGTACCGGCACCCCGATCCGGTCCAGCGCGCGTACCGATTCGTGGGCCGTGGCACCTGTCGTGAGCACATCATCGACCAGTACAACCTCGGCATTCGCCGCGATTTCCGACCCGGTTCCCGAACCGGGTCGAGCCACTATCCGACCGCGCAGATTGTGTTGCCGCTCACCGACTGTCAAGCCCACCGAATCGCGCACACCCCACCACACACGCAACATCGGTATCATCCGGCTATCGGGCAGCCACCGCGCCGCCGCCCGCGTCGCGCGCGCCACCGGATCCCCGCCGCGGCGACGTGCGGCCACCCGTCGACTCGGCGCCGGGATCAATATCAGCGGCCGCTGGTCATCGCGCAACCGCGCCAGACCGTCGGCAAGTGCCAGCCCCAACGGCTCGGCCAGATCGCGACGTCCGTGCTCCTTGGCCGCGAGCACTGCCCGCCGGGCCGGACCCGCATACCTCCCGAGCGCCCAGCACGGCACACCTGGATCGGTGCGCGGCCGTACCCGCATCGGCGGCCGCATCAGGGTCGCGGCACAGTCCGCACACCAGCCAACCCCGACCGCACCGCATCCGGCACAGGCCGTGGCCAGGATCAGATCCAACAGGGTCCGCATCGCCCGAGTCTGCGCCCTCCCACCGACAGATACGCGAATGCCGGTGTCGCGGTATCCATTTCGGTGCCACGATCAGCCGGGAAGCACCGGGACCGAGTTGTCGCCGTTGAGACCGGGCACCTCGCGCCAGAACCGGTCGGAGGTCTGCTCGCTGTACTGCAGTTGGAGCACAGCACGCGAGTCGCCGACGTACTCGGTCTCCGGCGAGGCACTGACCACCCGGACCGGCGCGGTCAGATTCTGGCTGGTCTGCGGTGCGAACTGCGATCCGTCGATGGAGACGGTCGAGAGCGGATCGACATTGCCCTCCCTGGCAATGACGATGGTGTCCGCGGCCAGCCAGCTCAACGAAACCGCACGGGTGCTGAGGCTGAGCGCGAGCGGCAGTGGCGAGGTGAGTGCGTACTTGCCATCCGGGCGTCGTTCGACCACCGCGACATAGACCTTGCCGTCGGCGATGAGCGCCGCACGCACGCCGGTGCGCGAGACCCGCAACTCGGTAATCGGAAGCCGCAGCGCCGATCCCTGTACCGAGGCCATCAGTGCCGAGATGTCCACATCCTGCACCGAGACGTTTCCGGTTGCGCGATCGTTGACCGCGCGGATGACTCGTTCGCCATCGATGACGGCCCAGGCGGCGGTGCCGTCGGCATTCCAGGACGGTCGGCTGATGGTGGAACCCGCGGCGACCGGGAAGGCGTTGCCGCCGTAGCTGCCGATCATCAGTGTGCGCGGCGGCTCCGGTGGCGGCCGTCCAGCGTCGGCGACCGCGGCGACCAATTGACCGTCCGGGGAGAGCGCGACCGACTGTAGATTGTTCACCGCGCCGAAGTAGCCGGGCGGGGTGATCATTCCGCTGTCGGTGACCTGTACCAGCGAGCCGTTGCGCAGCGCGTGCAGTCCGATCTGGTTGCGCGCGTAGACAGCTGGACTCAGCTGTTCGACATCGGCGACAGACCAGCCGTTGGCGGCGAAGCGGTCGTCGAACGGTTTGCCATCGGCGAGCAGCATGTACGGGCCGAGGATATCCGCGCCCGCGAGCGTGAGCACCACCTGTCCGGCCAGCAGCTCCTTGTCACGCGGGGACAATCCGGAAGCACCGGCGAAATCGATACGCACCCCGCCGAGCCCGACGCCGACGTCGTTGTCGTCGTTGTTCGGTTTGGTTATCGGACCGCGCAGCGTCACCGGTGGTGCGAGCTCATTGCGCACGACCGGGGCGAGCGCAGGCTGGGTGCCCTCGGCCAGCAGCCCGAGCAGACGCTGGGCGAGCTGGTTCTTGGCCACCGAGATCCAACGCAGATCCGGGACAACGGTGGTACCGGTCGGGTCGACGAAGTACAGGACGTAGCGGCGATAGGACTTGGCGAAGGCGGTCTGCTCCATCACCACGCCGTCGGGCAGCTCGTCGATGCGCCATTCCCCGTCGATCTTGGTCATTTCGATCTTGTTTTCCAGCGGCGCGTCGATGGCTCGATAGGCGCCGTCGGCGGCCAGTTCGCCGACCTTGTGCGCCCGGATCACATAGGTCGCCTTATCGCCCGAGCGCGATTCGCGCAGGGTATCTGCCTTGTCCACGATCAGGGTGCCCGCCGCATCGTCCCACTGCGACGACGCGTACGGCGTCATGTACTGGCGTGCGGCCACATGCCGGTTGGTCGGATCCGCCGTGGCCTGCAGGAAATCGCGCAACAGCAGGTCCGGATCGCGACCGCCGATGGGCGCCGGCGGGCCTTCGGAGGTGGGCTGGCGGTTGATGGTGCCGAGCGCCTGCGGTGCGGAGGATTCCGGCAGGCTCGCGCATCCGGAAAGTACCAACAGCGCGGCCACGGCGGCCGCACCCAGCGCGGACAGCCGTAGCGTTTTGCGCATCGGATACCAGCTACGCATCCTCATGACTGTACGTCCCCGCCGTCACCCGGCACGCTGTGCCCGGTCTGCTTCGGTTCGGTGGATTCGGTTGGCTCGGCCTCCGGTCCCGTGCCATTGGTCGGTACGGATTCGATCGGCCCGCCCCCGTTCACATCCGCCGAGTCGGTGTCCGTCGAATCCGGCGCGACCGCATCGGTTTCACTCGGGGCCGATTCGCCACCGTTGGTCTCGACGCGGATCATCGACAGATCCGTGACCGTCGCTTCGGTCGTCTTGTCGGTGCCCGGATCCCCGGCCGGATCCGGATCGACCCGCGGCGCCGGCAATGCCTTGCGCAGCCCCGGTTCCAGCGGCAACGGGCTAGCACCCATCTTCTTGCCGCGCACCAGCGGCAGGGTGAGTCGGAAGCTGGCGCCGATACCGATCTCGCCCCACGCCTCGAGTTTGCCCTCGTGCAGATTGGCGTCCTCGACGCTGATCGACAGACCGAGTCCGGTGCCGCCGGAGCGCCGCATCCGCGACGGATCCGAGCGCCAGAACCGGTTGAAAACCAATTTCTCCTCGCCGGGCCGCAGGCCGACACCCTGATCGCGCACAATGACCGCGACCGCATTGGCCTCGACGTCGCCACGCATCCGGATCAGTACGGGCTTGCCCTCGCTGTGGTCGATCGCATTGGCCAGCAAATTGCGCAGCACGCGCTCCACCCGGCGCGGATCGACCTCGGCGACCAGCGGGTCATCGGGCATATCGATGACCACTTCGACACCGGATTCCTTGGCCAGATGTCGCACGGTGGAGATCGCCGCCCGCGCACACATCCGCACGTCGAGCGATTCGATCTGTAGTTCGGCCACACCGGCGTCGTGGCGGCTGATCTCGAGCAGATCGTTGAGCAGACCTTCGAAGCGGTCGAGTTCGGTGACCAGCAATTCGGAGCTGCGGGCCAGGGCCGGATCGAGATCGTCGCTGCTGCCGTGGATGAGATCCGCGGCCATGCGGACGGTGGTCAGTGGGGTGCGCAGCTCGTGGCTGACATCGGAGGTGAAGCGGCGCTGCAGATTTCCGAACTCAGCCAACTCGTTGATCTGGTTGGACAGACTTTCGGCCATCTCGTTGAATGCCTGGGCCAGCCGCGCCATATCGTCCTCGCCGCGCACCAGCATGCGTTCCTTGAGCCTGCCGTCGGCGAAGCGTCCCGCGATCCGCGCGGCCGAGCGAATCGGCAGCACCACCTGTCGGGTAACCAGTGCGGTGATCGCGGCCAGTAACACCAGCAGCACGACGCCGCCGATCAACATGGTGCCGCGCATCAGCGACAGGCTGCGCTCCTCATTGGCCAGCGGGAAGATCAGGTAGATCTGTAGCGTCGGAATCTCCGCGCTCGGGCTGCCGATGATCAGAGCCCGGCCGTGGTAGCCATCCGGATCCGCGACCGTGGCGAACTGGTAGCTGACCTGATTGCGCGCGACGAAGCGACGCAGTTCCTCGGGCACCTCCTGGATCGGCCCGGTCGAGATCGGCTGCTGTGGAGTACCGCCGACAATGCTCAGCGCCGAATCGAAACTGCCTGCGACACCGGTGGATTGACCCGTACTGCCGCGATTGGACAGCGCATTGCGGGCATCGATCAGACGCTGCTGCTGGGTGCCGATATCGTGCACACCGGCCAGCTGGCTCTCCACCGTATTGCGGGCCCGATCCATCTCCTCGACCGCGCCGTTGATCTTCGCGTCGATCAGCCGATCGGTGATCTGACTGGTCAGCACCACGCCGAGGATCGTGATGACGATCAGCGACAGGGTGAGTGTGGACACGATGACGCGCAACTGCAGCGAACGCCGCCAAACATGGCCGAGGGCGCTGCCGACCTCTTTGAGCCAAGCGACCACCGGTGCGAGGGATCGTTCGAGACGCTGCACGAGACCGGGCGAGGCGGTCGAACGATCCGCATCGCCTCCGATCACGGGGGTCCGGCCTTGTAACCCACACCGCGAACGGTCAGCACGATCTCCGGATTCTCGGGATCCTTCTCGACCTTCGCGCGCAACCGCTGCACGTGCACGTTCACCAGTCGGGTGTCGGCTGCGTGCCGGTAGCCCCAGACCTGCTCGAGCAGCACTTCACGGGTGAAGACCTGACGCGGTTTGCGGGCCAGGGCGACGAGCAGATCGAACTCCAGCGGTGTCAGCGAGATCTGCGCACCGCCGCGGGTCACCTTGTGCGCGGGCACATCGATGACGATATCGGCGATGGAAAGCAGCTCGGCAGGTTCTTCCTCGGTGCGCCGCAGGCGAGCACGCACGCGGGCGACGAGTTCCTTCGGCTTGAAGGGTTTGACGATGTAATCGTCGGCACCGGACTCCAGACCGAGCACGACGTCGACCGTATCGGTCTTCGCCGTGAGCATCACGATCGGAACTCCGGAGTCGGCCCGCAGCACCCGGCATACGTCGATACCGTTCATGCCCGGCAGCATCAGGTCGAGCAGCACCAGATCGGGACGAATCTCCCGAACCGCCGCCAGCGCCTGCGTGCCGTCGCCGACCACATGCGGGTCGAACCCTTCCCCGCGCAAGACGATCGTCAGCATCTCAGCGAGTGCCATATCGTCGTCGACGACCAGAATCTTCGGCTTCATAAGTACTATGTTGTCATCTCTCGCGCTCGGAACGGGCCGCCACGCCAACACTGGTGCAATCCCGCCGCACATCCAACCTTATCCGGCAACAATTTCGACCAAACGCGTAGCGAGCGTCGTCGGATCGTCACCGGATCGGTATCTCGACCACGGCCCGTACCAGTCCCGTTCGGCCAGCTCACGGTACACCTCGCCGGTGCGCCGCTGGAGTCCGCCGTCGCGCTCGTAGGCATCGAGGGCACGACTGTCGTCGAGTTCGCCACGCAGGCGGGCACGCTCGGCCGCGACCTCGGTCGGCACGTCCAGCAACAGCTGCAGGTTCGGCACCGGCAACTCGAACCGACCGAACTCCAATTCGCCCACCCAGCGCACGATTTCGCCGTCGGCCGACTGATGCAGGCGCGCAGCCGAATACGCGGCATTGGAGGCCACATAGCGGTCCAGGATCACGATGTCGTTGTCGGCCAGCGACTTCGACAGGTCATCGCGGGCCGCGGCCCGATCGAGCGCGAACATCAGCGCCATGCCGTGTACCGAATCGGCCAGATCGCCATGGGCGCCGCGCAATGCCTCGGCCGCGAGATCCGCGTGGATGGACTGGCCATAGCGCGGAAACGCAAGTGTTTGCGCGCGCAGACCTCGTCCGCGCAGATTCGCGACAACGCTGTCGATCAGCGTCCGCTTCCCTGCGCCGTCGAGACCCTCGACCGCAATCAACACGACTGCTCCGCCTCCCCGCGCCTTGCCGGTCGTCGGTGCCTCGACAGTCACGTCGCGGGCCAGCGGTCCGGATCCGAGTGAGTTCTTGGTGTACCCATGTACTGACCGAAATCAGTTGTTACCTGGGCCCGTCGGCCCACTTCGGGCCGACGGGTGATCCTACTAGTAGCGGTAGTGGTCGGGCTTGTACGGGCCCTCGACGTCGACGCCGATGTACTCGGCCTGGTCCTTGGTGAGCTTGGTCAGCGTGCCGCCGAGCGCCTCGACATGGATGCGCGCGACCTTCTCGTCCAGATGCTTGGGCAGGCGGTAGACCTCGTTGTCGTACTCCTCGGGCTTGGTCCACAGTTCGATCTGTGCGATCACCTGGTTGGAGAAGCTGTTCGACATCACGAACGACGGATGTCCGGTCGCATTGCCGAGATTCAGCAGTCGGCCCTCCGACAGCACGATGATGGACTTGCCGGACTCCTTGAACGTCCACAGGTCGACCTGCGGCTTGATATTCAATTTCGTTGCGCCGGAACGCTCCAGCGCCGCCATATCGATCTCGTTGTCGAAATGACCGATATTGCCGAGGATGGCCTGATCCTTCATCGCCTTCATATGGTCGAGGGTGATGATGTCCTTGTTGCCGGTCGAGGTGATGACGATATCGGCCTGACCGATCGCCTGCTCCACGGTGACGACGTCGTAGCCGTCCATCAGCGCCTGCAGTGCATTGATCGGATCGATCTCGGTGACCTGGACCCGGGCGCCCTGTCCCGCAAGCGATTCCGCGCAGCCCTTGCCGACGTCACCGTAACCGCAGATCAATACCTTCTTGCCACCGATCAAAACGTCGGTGCCCCGGTTGATTCCGTCGATGAGCGAGTGACGGGTGCCGTACTTGTTGTCGAACTTGGACTTGGTGACCGAGTCGTTGACATTGATCGCCGGGAACACCAGCTCCCCCGCCGCCGCGAACTGGTAGAGCCGCAGCACGCCGGTGGTGGTCTCCTCCGTGACGCCCTGCACCGACGCGGCGATCTTGCCCCACTTGGTCTTATCGGTTTCGAAGCGCTCGCGCAGCAGGTTCAGGAAGACCTTGTATTCGGTCGAGTGGTCCTCGTCCTCCGGCGGCACCAGGCCGGCCTTCTCGAACTGCGCGCCGCGCAGCACGAGCATGGTGGCATCACCGCCGTCGTCGAGGATCATATTGGCCGGCTCGCCCGGCCAGGTCAGCATCTGTTCGGCGGCCCACCAGTACTCCTCCAGGGTCTCGCCCTTCCAGGCGAAGACCGGGGTGCCCTTGGGCTCGTCCACGGTGCCGTGCGGTCCGACGACGACCGCGGCCGCGGCATGGTCCTGGGTGGAGAAGATGTTGCAGGAGGCCCAGCGGACCTCGGCGCCCAGCGCGGTCAGCGTCTCGATCAGCACCGCGGTCTGGATGGTCATGTGCAGCGAACCGGAGATGCGCGCACCCTTGAGCGGCAGCACCTCCGCGTATTCGCGGCGCAGCGCCATCAGGCCGGGCATCTCGTGCTCGGCGAGGCGGATCTCCTTGCGGCCGAATTCGGCCAGCGACAGGTCCGCCACCTTGTAATCGATGCCGTTGCGGACATCGGCGGTCAGGGACGTGCGTGCGGGAAGTTCTGAGGTCGTCATCTGCCTCTATCAGCCTCTCCTGATTCGTCAGTATCGGGTCAAGGCTAACCGCTGAGCGCACCCGACGGACTACGCGGTCACGCCATGGGACATCAGGATCCGACGGCGCTTACGCGGCTGGATATTCGCGAGGGTGATGTCGCCGCCGTAATGGGCCAGTACGCGGTGATCCATGATGTGTCGCCACAGCGGCGGAATGGCCGCGAACACGATCATGGACAGGTATCCGGCGGGCAGTTGCGGCGCCTGCATCGAACTGCGCAGGGTCTGGTACCGACGGCCCGGATTCGCGTGATGATCGCTGTGGCGCTGTAGATGGAACAGGAAGATGTTGGTGACCAGATGGTCGCTGTTCCAGCTATCGCGTGGCGAGCAGCGCACATACATGCCATTGGGTCGGCGGGCCCGCAGCAGCCCGTAATGCTCGATGTAGTTCACCGTCTCCAGCAGCATGACGCCGATCACCGCCTGCAGCGCCAGATACGGCAGCACGCGCCAGCCGAAGATCGCGATGAGCGTGCCGAACAGCACCACGCTCATTGCCCACGCCTGCAGAATGTGGTTGTCCAAGGTGAACCAGCCTTTACCCTTGCGGGTAAGGCGCTCGCGTTCGAGCCGGATGGCGGAGCGGTACCCGCCGGAAATGCTGCGCGGCAAGAACTCCCAGAGTGATTCGCCCATCCTGGCGCTGGCCGGATCCTCTGGTGTCGCCACGCGCGCGTGATGACCGCGATTGTGCTCGACGAAGAAGTGTCCGTATCCGGATTGCGCCAGCGAAATCTTGGCCAACCAGCGCTCCAGATGTTCGACCCGATGCCCGAGTTCATGCGCGGCGTTGATGCCGATACCGCTGACGAACCCGAGAGTCATTGCCAGCCCGAGCTTATCGACCACGGCCAACTCGTCGCCCGCCCACATGACGGCGGCGATGACCAGGCCGATCAACTGAACCGGCAGGAAAAGATAGGTACACCAGCGGTAGTACCGATCATTGGACAGCAACTCGTAATCCTCGTCGCGAGGATTGGTGCCGTCCACACCGACCACCCAGTCCAGCACCGGGATAACGATCAACACGATGATCGGCCCGATCCACCAGAAGACCGGCGTGCCGGTATGCAGGACCAGCTGCGACGGCAACAGCGCGATCGCAGGCGCGATGAGCCCGAGAACCCACAGATGGCGTTTGGGGTCGGGCGACCCCGCCGGTTTGCCAACCGTTTGCACGTTTGCCCCGCTAAATAAGTTCCATGAACTCCGACGCATGAGAATACATACAGACCTTACGTCCGTTACACAGCAGCACGGCGTCGAAAGTTGTCAACCGTTACATGCGTGCCAGTCGGTTCTCTAGCACCTTCACGTGTGGCCATGATCCGGGCATACTCACCGCAAACAGTCAATTTCCCAGTGGTGGAATCACTGCCGCTCGCGGGCTGCCAGGATCGCCTCGACATACGGGCTGAAAACGGCACTCAATTCGGCGGGCGCATTGCGACCTTCCGCGGGCGGCGTCGGGATGTAACTCAGCGCGATCCGCACCAGAGCTTGTGCCAGCACATCGGATTCGGCAACCGTCGCCTGTACCCAGCTGTGCTGGAACGCGATGGACAGCCGTGCGGTCGCATGTTCGACCAACGGCTCGGCCTCGAGGGTGATGAGCCGCAACAGATCCAGTTTCACTTCACCGGCGATCAGCGATTGGACCAGCGGGTCGGCGGCGGCCGCTTGGAAGAAGTCGCGCAGTCCCTCTTCGAATGCGGCACGCGCGTCGCCGATATTGCCATCGATCGCGGAGCCGACATGATCCACCAGATCGTCGGCCAGGCGTAACGCATAGGACTGCGCGAGCCCGGCGCGCGAACCGAATTCGTTGTAGAGGGTCTGTCTGCTGACACCGGCGCGGGTGGCCACATCACCGAGGGTGATCTTGGACCAATCCCGCTCCGTCAGCAGCTCGCGCATCGAATCCAGGACGGAGGTGCGCAGAAGTTCCCGCGCCGCCTCCTGATAGGAAACTCTGGGTCCGTTGCGCGGCATACCCGCGAGGTTGTCACGGGTGGTTGCCGCAGTCAAAATTCACGACCGTTCGATCTCGACCATATAGAAGTCGGCCTTGGCGGCGCCGCAGTCCGGGCAGGTCCAGTCGTCCGGGATGTCATCCCAGCGGGTGCCGGGCTCGATTCCGTCTTCCGGCCAACCCTTTGCCTCGTCGTATTCGAAGCCGCACTGGATGCATTGGAACAGCTTGTATTCACTCATTTGGGAACCCCCATCGGTTCGAAGTCGATCTTCTCGCGCACGCCGCAGTCCGGACAGCACCAGTCGTCGGGGATCTTTTCCCACGTCGTGCCCGCCGGAAACCCTTCGTGCGGTGCGCCTTTCAGCTCGTCGTAGACGTAATCGCAAACCGGACAACGAAATCTGCTCATGATCACGCCTCCGACCCGGCCGTACCGTAGCGCGCGATCACCTTGTCCCGCTTGGCCGGATGGATATTCGCGCGGGTGATATCGCCGCCGTAGTGCGCGAGCACCCGCTTGTCCATTACGCGCCGCCACAGCGGAGGGAAGTAGGCGAGCAGGATCATGCTGGCATAGCCGCTCGGCAGGTTCGGCGCACCGTCCCAACTGCGCAACGTCTGGTAACGCCGGGTCGGGTAGGCGTGGTGATCACTGTGTCGCTGCAGGTGGTACAGGAAGATATTGGTGACGATGTGGTCGCTGTTCCAGCTGTGCACCGGGGCAGGCCGCTCGTATCGGCCGGATGCGGTGCGCTGGCGAACCAGACCGTAGTGCTCGAGGTAGTTGACCGCCTCCAGCAGACTGAATCCGACGATGGCCTGCAGGATCAGATACGGCAGCAGCCCGATTCCGAATACCGCGACCAGGACCGCGAACAGCGCCAGCGACATCAGCCAGGCACTGAGCACCTCATTGCGTAGGCTCCACGACTTCTTGCCGAGCCGATCCAGCCGGGTCTTCTCCAGCCGCCACGACGAGATGAAGCTGCCCCATACCGTGCGCGGCCAGAACGCCCAGAACGATTCGCCCACTCGGGAACTCGCGGGATCCTCGGGCGTCGCGACGCGCACATGGTGGCCGCGGTTGTGCTCGATGTAGAAGTGGCCGTAGCAGGACTGGGCCAGGGCGATACGCGAGAGCCAGCGCTCCAGATCGACCTTCTTGTGGCCGAGTTCGTGCGCGGTATTGATGCCGATGCCGCCGATCATGCCGATGGTGATGGCCAGGCCGATCTTATCGATGATGTGCAGCCCGCCGTCGATGCCGAGCCAGCTCAGGTTGTCCGCCGTGATCAAGTAGCACCCCATGACCAGCGTGGCGTACTGGAACGGCAGGTAGAGATAGGTGAGATAGCGGTAGTACCGGTCGTTCTCCAGGTACTCCATCACCTCGTCCGGCGGATTGTCGCCGTCCGGGCCGAAGAAGATATCGGCCAGCGGAATCACCACGTAGACCAGCACCGGGCCCAGCCAGAACGGGACCTGAGCCAGCCGGTGCCAGCCGAATTCGTTGAATGCCCAGACCAGTGGAAGGCCGATGGTGAAAAGCCCGGTCGGCGCGAACAACCCCCACAGCCACAGGTATCGCTTGCGGTCGCGCCAATCGGTCGCCGCCGCCTGGCGGCCTGGTGCATGGGTTTCCGTGGACATCATTGTCTCCTCATCCAAGCGGCACATCACATGTGATGCGCAGTACCACTTACTTGGACATTAGAGATCAACTTGTCTTCTGTCTAGACAAATTTATGATTTTGTAAACTCTGGCCAAAACGGCAAATCGGACGCGGCGTGCCTGATACGACGATCGCCGCGTCATCCCATCGAGTACGGGATGACGCGGCGATCGAGCTGTGGAGATTCAGCGAAGCAAGACGTCGGCGTTGGCGGGCAGTGCGTCGATCGGCCACCAGCGCAAGTCGGTGGATTCGTGGCTGCGGACCGGAACCGCACCGGGCGGCGCGACGATGCGGAACAGCAGGTCCAGGTGCCGGGTCGGGATGCCAAGGGAACAGGTGATCGGATGGGCCTGCGCGCCATAGAGGTCGGTATCCAAGCGCAGGCCCGTCATCCCGGACTCCTCGGTCGCCTCGCGCAGTGCCGCATCGGCCACCGTCTCGTCACCCTCCTCGCAGTGCCCGCCGAGCTGGATCCAACGGCCGACCCGCGGATGAAGCGTCAGCAGCACTTCACGCTCGTCATGCGAGAAGACGACGGCCGAGGCCGTGATATGACCGGGTGCGTGCTCGCGCAGACACCCGCGCGGTGCGGATCCGAGGAAGGCGAGCATCGCCTCGCGTAGCGAGGCATCGATACCCGTCGGCTTCCACGCCTCGAGCAACCGCGTTGCCGAGAGGTGCAGCGAACTGACGCTCACGACTGCACCCCGCCAGTGCTCGGCTCCGTCGCACGCGCGGACGCACTGTGTTCACGGTTCCCTCGCCGACCCTCACTCACGACTGCACCCCGCCAGCGCTCGGGTCCGTCGTACCCGGCGACGCACCGTGTTCACGGTTCACTCGCTCGCGCACGCTCACAGCTCGACCAGGCCGGGGCCGGGCCCGAAGACGGGGCGGGGGGTGAGTTCTTCCAGGGGGTGACCGATCGCGATGGCGCCCAAGGGGTTCCAGTCATCGGCGAGGCCGAGAACTTCGCGGGTGATGTCCGGGGCGAAGATGGTCGACCCGATCCAGCAGCTGCCGATGCCCTCGGTGGCCAACGCGACGAGCAGGCCCTGTACCGCCGCACCCACCGCGACGGTGAACATGGTGCGTTCATTGCCGCGCCGCCGCTCATCCGGATAGTCGTGTGCGCCGTCGGGCACGCAGAACGGGATGATCACCTCGGGTGCGTCGTGCAGGATGCGGCCGCGGGCGATTCGGCGTTGCACCCGCTCCGGATCGAGACCATCCGCGGTGAGATCGGCTCGCCACTTCTCGGCCATGGCCTCCAACAGTCGCGCGCGCAGGCCGGGCTTACGAACCCAGACGAACCGCACCGGGCGGGTGTGATGCGGCGCGGGCGCGGTCAGCGCCTTCGCGACCGCGGTGCGGATCCGTTCGGGATCGACTGGGGTTTCGGCGAATTGACGAATCGAGCGGCGCAGCAGCAGCGCCTCTGAACGCCCCTGTTCGATCGCCTCGGCGGTACCGAGCCAGAAAAGATCATCCGTGCCGCCCCTCAGCAGATCCGCGGCGCAGGACCCGTCGTCGATGACCGGTAGCCCGCGTACCACCGCGACCGGCACGCCGCCGAGCTTGCCCTTCACCAGATCCGCGGCCGCGGCCAATTCATCGGCCACCGCCACCTGGGTGACATGCAGTTCATTGCCCTGTCCGTCGACCGCGCCCGCGTAGTCGTGCAATACCCGCAATCCGGCAGCGCCGATGGCGGTATCGGTCTGACCGTTGCGCCAAGCACGACCCATGGTGTCGGTGATGAGCACCGCGACATCCACCCCGAGCCGCTCGGACACCGCGGTGCGCAACGCCTTCGCACTCCCGTCCGGATCCGATGGCAGCAATACGAGCTCACCCTGCTCGACATTGGAGCCGTCCACCCCGGAGGCGGCCTGCACGATCCCGAGCTTGTTCTCGGTGATCAGCGTGCGGCCCCTGCGCGCGAGCACGCGCACCGCCTCCTGCTCCACCAACGCGCGGCGCGCGGTATCGCGTTCCTCCGGATCCAGCGGCGCCTCGACGATGCGGCCCTCGACTTTGGCCACGATCTTGCTCGTGACGACGAGAATGTCGCCGTCGACCAACCAGGGTGCGGCGGCGGCGATGCGTTCGGCGAGATCGTCGCCGGGCCGAAACTCCGGCAGACCGGTGATCGGCAGAATCCGCAATTCGCCTGCCGCGTGATCGGCGGGTCCGGTCAATGGCCCTTGCATAGTCATGGCTTCACCCCAACCAAGTCGAGCGCCTCCCGCACCATCTCGGCGGTGGTCGGCGGATCGGTCATCAATAGCGGCACGCTGCGCACTTCGACACCGGGCACATCCGCGGTATCGGTGCTGTGGATCAGCCATCCGTCCAGAATGCCGGTGGCCGAGCGCGCGCCGTAGTGCCGTCCGATCGCCTCGGCGCTGGTTTCCACGCCGATCACCGAAAGGCATTCATCGGCCATACCGCGCAATGGCTTCCCGTCGATCACGCCGGAGATGCCGATCACCTTGGCCTCGGTGGTGCGCAGCGCCCCGCGAATGCCGGGCACGGCGAGGATGGCGCCGATGCTCACCACGGGGTTGGAGGGGGCCAATAGCACCGCGTCCGCCTCGGCTATGATCTGCGTCACATTTGGTGCCGGTTTGGCTTCATCGGCCCCAATTGTGGCGAATCCGTGCGTCTGGATGTCCGCGCGGTAGCGAACCCACCACTCTTGGAAATGGATCGCGCGGCGTTCGCCAGGGTTGTCGGGGTCACTGACAACGACATGTGTTTCGCAGCGATCGTCGGTAGCCGGGATGAGTTTTACGCCCGGCTGCCACCGTTTGCACAACGCCTCGGTGACCGCGGAGAGCGGGTACCCGGCACGCAGCATTTCGGTTCGAACCAAGTGCGTGGCAATATCGCGATCCCCCAAACCGAACCAATCGGGTTGGGCATGGTATTTGGCGAGTTCTTCCTTGGCGTGCCAGGTTTCTGCGACCCGACCCCAACCGCGTTCGGTGTCGATTCCACCGCCGAGGGTGTACATGCAGGTATCGAGGTCGGGGCAGATCCGGAGGCCGTGCATCCAGACGTCGTCACCGACATTGACGATGGCGGAAACGTCCGCATCGGGCAGGAGTTCCCGGACGCCTTGAAGCAAGCGCGCGCCACCGACCCCGCCCACCAGGACGGCGATCTTGGGCCCACTTGCGGGTGCGGTGTCCGCTTGTTGTGGAGTCACATCGACACAGCCTATGCGCTGCCGGAGCGGCCGCGGTTCACCGCGTATTTGCTGCTCATTTGCTATTCCATGTTCAAGATCAGCTACGGAAAGCGGTAGCGGATAGTAACGGAATTGCGACGGCGGCTTGACCATCGACACGTCCGGCGTGTCTAATCACAGTCATGTCATTTCGGGTTCGCGCGAGAGTTCAAGGCGCGGACAGCTTTTCGAACAAGTGTTCGCACCGGGGTGGCAAGCTCGGGGATGTCCGCGGGACAACGTCGCGGGGTACGGCCGTCGGTGTGCGTGTTGGTCCGACGGAAAGAATCATTCTGCGCTAACACACAGTGAGGAGGCGGAGCGATGGCCAATGAGCTGGTCCCTTCGGGCATGACCCCTTCGGGCATGCCGGGCGGCGTATCGCAAACCGATTCCACAGCAGGCGCAGCACGTGGCGTCTGCGCAGAGATCGGTCGGATCGAACCGGACCGGATCGGGCCTGAGATGACCGACGGAGTGTCAGCCCCCCGGCTCAGCTTGGTCGTGACGGGCTTCGACGAGATGTTCGAATCGATCGAGGAGCAGTGGCAGGAACGTGCCCTGTGCGCACAGACCGATCCGGAGGCGTTCTTCCCCGAGAAGGGCGGCTCGACCCGTGAGGCCAAACGGATCTGCATGGGCTGCGAGGTACGTGACGAGTGCCTGGAGTACGCACTCGCACACGATGAACGCTTCGGTATCTGGGGCGGCCTCTCCGAACGAGAGCGGCGCCGCCTGAAGCGCGGCATCGGCTAGAGACTTGGGGCATGCCCCGGAGTTACCGCGGGTAACTCCGGGGGCACGCCCAGAAGTCGAACCGCACCCGACCCTCGGCCGCCGACGCGGCGCACGCGGACCCGATGGGGCGCCGAAGGTCAGAGGAGGCGGATTAGCCTAAGTTTTAGTCATGGCCCGTTCACGTAATCGTCGTCCACCGACCGCACGATCGGTGATCCGTCGTGGGCGCGGGGTGCGCGGGCCGATGCTCCCACCGACGGTGCCGGCATGGCGAACCAGGGGGCAGCAGTTCGACCGACTGGTCCTCGAGGCGTTCGCGCCGCTGGACACCCGGTGGCACGATCGACTCACCAAACTCGATATCGCGGTGGACGATGTGCCGAAAATTCGTCCGCTGCACCCGGATTCGGTTACCTGGCCGGATGAGGTGGTGGCCGATGGACCGGTGCCGCTTTCCCGGCTCATTCCGGCCGGAGTGGACCGGCACGGAGTGGCCACCCGCGCCCGAGTTGTGTTGTTCCGCAAGCCACTCGAACTGCGCGCGGGCGATCCGGACGATCTGGTCGATCTGCTGCGTGAAGTCCTCGTGCAACAGATCGCGACCTATCTCGGCGTCGATCCGGACATCATCGATCCCGAAGGCGCGTGACGAACACACCGCCGAGGGCAGCTGAACTCGCCCGAAATCGCCGAATCCTTAGCGTGTCTGAGCACATCGCAACGTCGAGCGCGTTACTCTCATCGGCGTGATCCCCATGCGTCGTTGCTGCCGACCAGGTTGCAAGAATCCCGCTGTTGCGACGCTCACCTACGTGTACTCCGACTCCACCGCGGTGGTCGGGCCACTGGCGACGGTGGCCGAACCGCATTCGTGGGATCTGTGTGAAACACATGCTTCCCGCATCACCGCGCCAAAGGGTTGGGAAATGGTTCGCCACGAAGGCGGATTCTCTTCCAGCACACCGGATGACGATGATCTGACGGCATTGGCCGAAGCGGTCCGCGAGGCGGGCCTGCGCCGCCGTCCCTCGGAGCACGACCAGCGTGGCTATTCCGATTACGCCCCGCCCGCACCGCGCGCCACGCGCACCGGGCGGCGCGGCCACCTTCGAGTACTCCCGGACCCGCCGAGTTAGCAGTCGGACGGGACCGTGTCAGGGGCGTCGGCGCCAGCCACTAGGGTGGTCACCATGACAGTGGCCCGCTCTGCCGAATTCGTGAACGCGGTGATCAAGGCTTATGACGTTCGCGGCGTCGTCGGTGAACAGATCGACGGAGAATTCGTCAAGGATGTGGGGGCCGCGTTCGCGCGGTTGATGCGCGCCGAGGGCGCGACCCGCGTGGTCATCGGACACGATATGCGCGAATCCTCCCCGGAACTGGCCGGTGCCTTCGCCGACGGCGTGCTCGGCCAGGGCCTCGACGTGGTGCACATCGGACTCGCCTCGACCGATCAGCTGTACTTCGCCTCCGGTCACCTCGACTGTCCCGGCGCGATGTTCACCGCCAGCCACAATCCGGCTCGCTACAACGGCATCAAACTGTGCCGTGCGAAGGCGCTTCCGGTCGGTCAGGACACCGGCCTGGCGACGATCAAGGACGAGGTGATCAACGGCGTACCCGGCTACGACGGAACACCGGGCAGCGCCACAGAAATCGATCTGCTGGCCGATTACGCGAAGTTCCTGCGCGGGCTGGTCGATCTCGACAACATCCGCCCGCTCACCATCGCCGTGGACGCGGGCAACGGCATGGGCGGACACACCGTGCCCGAGGTGCTGGGCACCGTGGCGCAGCTGACCCTGGTGCCGCTCTACTTCGAGCTGGACGGCTCGTTCCCCAATCACGAGGCCAATCCGCTCGATCCGAAGAATCTGGTCGATCTGCAGGATCTGGTCCGCAAGTCCGGCGCCGATATCGGCCTGGCCTTCGACGGCGACGCCGACCGCTGCTTCGTGGTCGATGAGAACGGCAATCCGATTTCGCCATCGGCCATCACCGCACTGGTCGCCGAGCGTGAGTTGGCCAAGGAGCCGGGTGCGGTCATCATCCACAATCTGATCACCTCGCATGCGGTGCCCGAACTCGTGCACGAACTCGGCGGCACCCCGGTGCGCACCCGGGTCGGGCACTCGTTCATCAAGCAGGAGATGGCCGCCACCGGCGCGGTGTTCGGCGGCGAGCATTCCGCGCACTACTACTTCCGCGATTTCTGGGGCGCCGATTCCGGCATGCTCGCGGCCCTGCACGTGCTCGCGGCGCTCGGCGAGAAGGACCGGCCGATCTCGGAGCTGATGTCGTCGTACGAAACATATGCGGCCTCCGGAGAGATCAACTCGACAGTGGCGGACGCGAAGGAGCGGACGATGGCTGTAGTGGACGCGTTCAGGGATCGGGCCAAGTCGGTGGACCGGTTGGACGGGGTAACCGTTGTGCTTGCCGACGACGCCTGGTTCAATCTGCGCGCGTCGAATACCGAACCGTTGCTGCGGCTGAACGTGGAAGCCCGCTCGACGGAGGAAGTAAGCGCACTGGTGACCGAGATCCTGAGCATCGTCCGGTCCTGACTGGGATAGTGGAAGCACAGCCCGGAATGGACGTGCAGGCTCAGAATTCGACGCCCGAGGCAGTAGACGACTCAGCCCGATACCGAGATTCTGAGCATCGTTTGCTCCTGACTGGAATAGTGGAATTACAGACGTTGGATTCGCCCGACCTGGGCGCCCCTGCCGATCCCTCCGAATCGGCAGCCCGGGTGGGAGCAGGGCGGGACCGCACACACCGCGATGAGGGGAGGTGGGATGCCCGATGATCGCTGGAACACCGGTGCTCGACCTCGATGATGCCGCTTCGCTCGAGGCTGCCGATGTCGGCGGCGCTCTGCGCTCCGCGGCATCCGGCGGCGCGCAGGTACGTGCGACCGCTGCCGCGGTCACCGAGGACGCGCTCGCGCGCCTCGCGGATTTGCGACCACGCAGTGTGGTGTTGGTCTCCGGCGCAGGCCGGGCCGCGCGCGCCGCGAGTCTGATCGTCGCCGCACTCGGTGACCGCGCGGGCCTACCCCTGGTCCCGGTCACTGCCCTTCCGCCATGGGTCGGTCCGCTGGATGTGGTGCTCGTCGCGGGTGACGACGCGGGCGATCCCCGATTGATCGATGCGGTCGACAGGGCACAGCGCCGGGGTGCGGAGGTCGTGGTCGCGGCGCCGCACGAAGGCCCGCTGCGGGCCGCGGCGGCAGGGCGCACCTCCCTGCTGGAGCCGCGGATTCCGGTCCTGGACCACAATCGGCTGCTGCGCTTCCTCGCCGCCGGTATCGCGGTGCTGCGCATCGTCGATCCGACTCGCTCCGGTGCGGTCGTACCCGATCTGACCGAGCTGGCCGCTGTGCTCGATGCCGAGGCATTGCGCGATGGCCCGCACAACGAGGTCTTCCACAATCCGGCCAAGACGCTGGCCGCCCGCATGCAGCAGCGCGCCATCGTGCTGGCCGGGGATTCCCCTGCCGCCGGCGAGCTCGCCGAGCACGGCGCCGAGGTGCTGTTGCAGGCGGCGGGCAAGGTGGCCACCGCGGTGCATCTGGCCGAGGCCGTTGCCGCCAATCCCCGAATGGTCGAGGCCGCAGGCCAATCCGCGCCGAACTTCGATCCGCTGTTCCACGATGAGGAACTCGACGGACCCGTGCCGGTGGAACGCATCCAGGTGTTCGTGCTCAGCGCTGATCTGGATCAGGCCGCCGTGCGTCGCCGGCTCGCCGTCTTCGGCGGCAACGGATCGGGTCTGGTCGACGCCGATCTGGTGAGCGCGGATGTCGCACTGCTACACACCTCGCTCACCGATCCCGTGGCGCCGATGCCCGCCCTGGTGGGTGATTCGGGTGCACCCATGCCCGGCACTATCGCCCACGCCAGCGAACTCGAACAACTCGCGGTGCTCGCGCTGCGCTTGGAAATGGCCGCCGCCTATCTACGCTTGATCGGCTCGCGTGGCGGTGCGGCACCGTCCACTGAACAGCTCGACGGGGGACACTACTAGTGCACGAACTCGTTGGTGCGCTGCGTTCCTATGCCTGGGGTTCACGCACCGCACTCGCTAAGTTGTGCGGCCGACCGGTCCCTTCCGCGCATCCGGAGGCGGAACTGTGGTTCGGCGCGCATCCCGCCGATCCGGCGCATGTCCGCCTGGAGAACAGCACCCGCTCGCTGCTGGAATTGGTCGCCGACGATCCGGAGCGCGAACTGGGTCCCGCCGCACCGGAATTCGGCGGGCGGCTGCCGTTCCTGTTGAAGATTCTCGCCGCCGAGGAACCGCTATCACTGCAGGCGCATCCGAGTTCGGCGCAGGCCCGGGTCGGATTCGAACGGGAGAACCTCGCACGGGTACCGCTGGATTCGCCGATGCGCAACTACCGCGACGAGAACCACAAGCCGGAATTGGTTGTGGCGCTGGACCGGTTCGAGGCGCTGGCCGGATTCCGGGATCCACGGCGCACGGTCGAGCTGCTGCGCGCACTGAACGTGCTCGGGCTGCGCTCGTATGCTGATCTGCTTGCCGCCCAACCAGATTCGGCCGGGCTGCGGACGCTGTTCACGACCTGGATCACGCTGCCGCAGAGTGTCCTCGGTACCCTGCTGCCCCAAGTGCTCGACGGGTGCGTGCGCTACCTCTCGGAGAAGGGCACTCGTGAGTTCACCGCAGAGGCACGCACCACACTCGAACTCGCCGAGGCATATCCGGGCGATGCCGGTGTGCTGGCCGCGCTGCTGCTCAATAGGTTGACGCTGGAACCCGGCCAGGGACTGTTTCTCGCGGCAGGCAATCTGCACGCGTATCTGCGCGGACTCGGTGTGGAGATCATGGCCAACTCGGACAATGTGCTGCGCGGCGGTCTCACGCCCAAGCATGTCGATGTGCCGGAATTGCTGCGAGTACTGGATTTCGAGCCGATCGATCTGCCCGTGGTGCTGCCGGAACCGGCCGACGACGGATCACTGTGTTATCCGACACCCGCACCGGAATTCGCGCTTCGGCGGTTCGACCTGACCGCCGAATCCGGGCAGGTGCCGCTGACATCCGCGGGGCCGGGGATCATGCTGTGCACGGAGGGTCGGGTGCGACTGTCGCAAGGGGTGAGTGAGCTGGTGCTGGAACGCGGCGCGGCGGCGTGGATATCCGCGGCTGACACCGAGATTCGCGCCCAGGCCCTGGAGGCTGACGCCCAGTTGTTCTGCGCGTGCGTTGGTGGCGCTAACTGACCTGTCGCCCAGTTCGCCCGTCTGCTCCCCTAGGCTGTTCGTTCGACGGCCTCCTAACCTGGCCACACCGGAGCGAGTCTTACGAGCGAGGAGTTCGCGGCCCGTCTCGCGTCCGCGCGAAGGCGCGGCCATCGACTCAGCCGAGTCGTCGAAGCGCAGGCGCCGCAGGCGCGAGTCTCGACGGCTCGGACGCGAGACACCAGGGGGCCGCGAACACGCAGCGCCGAAGGCGCTGCCATTAAACACAGGAGGAAGTACCTACATGTCGGCTGGTGGTGGCAAGAAGGCGATTATCGCCGCATTGTCGGCGAATGCGGGGATCGCGGCGGCGAAGTTCGTCGGCGCGTTCATCACCGGTTCGGGATCAATGCTGGCCGAGGCGGTGCACTCGGTCGCGGACACCGCCAACCAGGGGCTGCTGCTGCTCGGTCAGCGCCGGGCCGCGCAGGATGCCGATGAACTGCACCCGTTCGGATACGGGCGCAATCGCTACTTCTACTCGTTCATCGTGGCGCTTGTACTGTTCACACTCGGCTCGATCTACGCCATCTACGAGGGCATCCACAAGATTCAGCATCCGGAGGAGCTGACCAATCCAATAGTCGCGATCGTCATCCTGTTTCTCGCGATCTGCCTGGAGGGCTTCAGCTTCGTGACGGCGATGCGGGAATCCATCCCGCTCAAGGGCAATTCGAGTTGGTGGCGGTTCATCCGCAATTCGCGCAGTCCAGAACTGCCGGTGGTGCTCCTGGAGGACACCGGCGCGCTGGTGGGTCTGGTCTTCGCATTCGCAGCCGTTGGGCTGACCATGCTCACCGATGATCCGGTCTGGGACGGCATCGGCACCCTGGCCATCGGCGCACTGCTCGGCGTTATCGCGGTGATCCTGATCGTGGAGATGCAGAGCCTGCTGATCGGTGAGGGCGCGACGCCGGAGGAGGATAAGGCGATTCGCGCCAACCTGGTCGACGGCAAGCGCATCGATCGCGTGATCCATCTCAAGACGCAGTATCTCGGGCCGGAGGAGATCCTGGTAGCGGCCAAGATCTCGATCGTGCCGGATCTGGATATCGAGGATATCGCCGCGGCCATCGATGACGCGGAGGCCAGGGTGCGGGCGGCCGTGCCTGCCGCACGGGTGATGTATCTGGAACCCGACCTGTACCGGACGCCGCGGGCCTGAGTCGGCTCGCTCGCGCGTCCTGCCACGCAATCCGGTCTGGCTGCGGCCTGATCTAGGGACTCTTGCCATAGTGCATGCTCAGGGGTGATTCGGTGTGCGCAGTAGATCCAATGGGTTGGTGTGGATGCCGAACTCCGTGCGCAGCACGTGCCGCGCGGCATTCGAACCGGACATGCCGTGGACACCGGGGCCGGGCGGGGTCGAGGCGGAGCAGAGGTAGACGCCGGGTAGCGGTGTGGCGTAAGGATTCCAGCGCGGGACCGGGCGGAAGACGAACTGGCGCAGGGTCATCGCGCCCGCGGAGATGTCGCCGCCGATGTAGTTGGCATTGTGCGTCGGCATTTCGGCGCCGGTGACGACGTTCTCGGCCAGGATCAGGTCGGTGAAGCCCGGGGCGAAGCGTTCCACCTGGGCGATGACGGCGGCGCTGATATCGCGGGTAGACCCGTTCGGAACGTGGGCGTAGGTGTAGAGCGTGTGACCACCCGCTGGCGCACGCGTCGGGTCGACCACGCCGGGCTGGATGGCGAGGACATACGGACGATCGGCGTGTTGGCCTGCGGCGACGGTCTTTTCGACGGCCATTGCCTCGGCGCGAGTGCCGACCAGATGCAGTGTCCCGGCGAGTTCGCAGCCCGGTGCCTCCCACGGCACCGGACCGGACAGCGCGAAGTCGACCTTGCAGGCCGCGCCGCCATAACGGAAGCGGCGCAACCCGTTAGCGTAATGCTGCGGCAGCCGGTCCCCCGCCATGCGCAGCAGTTCGGCGGGCGCGGTGTCCAGCACAATCGCACGCGCCCCGCCGAATTCGTCCAGCGATTCGACGCGGTGTCCGGTGACGAGCTTGCCGCCGAGCCGTTCGAGTTCGGTGATCAGTGCGTCCGCGATGGCCTGACTCCCGCCGCGTGGCAGCACCCAACCTCCGGCGTGGGCGAGTGTCGCGAGCAGCATGGCTGCCCCTGCCGCGGGGATGGCGCGTGGCGGTGTGATCGCATGCGTGGCGACGCCGGTCAGTAGTGCCGGTGCCGTCTGCTCGCGAAATCGCAGGTTCCACAGTGGCGATCCCTGTTCGAGCACGCGCAGTCCGAAGCGCAGCCCGGTCAGCAAATCCGCGGGCGGGCGGCGCAGATCCGACATCGCGAGATCCACGACCTGCTGCCACTGTCGGACCATCGGTTCGAAGAGCGCGCGCCATGCGGCGCCGTCGCGGCCGAGACCGGCGGCGGTGCGGTCCAGATCGCGCCATGCCAGTCCGGCCGTGCCACCGTCGAGCGGATGCGCGTAGGACACCTCGGGCGCGAGCAGTTCGACACCGTGCGCGGTTAGGTCGAAGGCGCGAAAGAACGGCGACGCCAAGGCCATCGGATGCGCACCGGCGCAGACATCGTGTCGATATCCGGGCAGCGTCAGCTCAGCGGTGCGACTGCCGCCACCCGCTGTGGGCTGCGCCTCGTACACCTCGACGGTGAGACCGGCACGGGCCAGGATCACCGCCGCGGCGAGACCGTTGGGACCGGAACCGACCACGACGACATCGGGCATACCTCGATTCTGCCGGGCCGCCCCGGGCTGTGCCGTCATCCCTGCGAGGTATCGATCACCGATTCGCTCCCTGATTCGGCAAACGGCCGAGCAACAACCGGATTGCGCTGATTTCGTCGGGCGCGTTCGCGTTCTATGTGTCCCGCATGGTCACGCTCAGAATTCTAGCAACGCTAGACAAACTATCGTAGCTCTATTATCTTTGCTCGAAGCCCTAGCATCGCTACAGAGCAGCAGTTCGGGAGCATCCATGACCATCTCGCGCATCGCCACCGCCCTTTCCCTCATCGGTGCCGCCTTCATTCTCTACATCGGCATCAGCTACCTGGTGACCCCGGAAACCATTGCCACCGGATTCGGGCTGCCGGAATGGCCGACGGGTGACGCGGTCGCGTTCATGAATCTCAAGGGCGTTCGCGATACCGTCTCCGGGTTGATCATTCTGGTACTGCTCGCCACCGCGCAGCGCTACGCCCTCGGCATCGTCACCCTGGTCATCGCGCTGATCCCGATCGGCGACATGCTCACCGTCCTCAGCTGGGACGGTTCCACCGCGGCCGCATTCGGCATCCACGGGCTGACCGCCGCACTGGTCACGCTGACCGGCGTGCTGCTGATCCGCGAGCGGATAGTCGCGAACCGGCAGGAACGCACCGCCGTCAACGCCTGAGCGCCACGGCCACGCCACCGCGACTGCCCAGCACGAAGAAGTGGGCCGACCGACCCACCGACACCACGAAGGGGCCCGCAGATCCTGCGGGCCCCTTCGTTATACGGGTACAGCTAGGCCGGAACCAGATCCTTGGCGTCGTCCTGCTGCGGCTGCGAGCCGTGGTCATCGTCGACCATGGTCCGCTCGTCGAAGGGCAGTTTGCGATCGAGGACCGTGTGGACCCGGTCCACATCGATGGTCTTGGTCCAGGTACCGACCAGCACCGTAGCGATGGCATTGCCCGAGAAGTTGGTCAGCGCGCGGGCTTCGGACATGAAACGGTCGATGCCGACGATGAGGCCGACGCCGTCGAGCAGTTCAGGACGATGGCTCTGCAAGCCGCCCGCCAACGTGGCCAGACCAGCACCGGTAACACCGGCCGCGCCCTTGGAGGCGACGATCATGAACAACAGCAGGCCGACCTGTTCCCCGATGCCGAGCGGTTTGCCCATCGCATCGGCAATGAACAGCGACGCCATGGTCAGGTAGATGGCGGTGCCGTCCAGATTGAACGAATATCCGGTCGGCACAACGACACCGACGGTGGTCCGTTCGACACCGAGGTGCTCCATCTTGGCGATCAGCCTCGGCAGTGCGGACTCCGAGGAGGAGGTGCCCAGGATCAGCAGGTATTCCCGAGCCAGGTAGCGGACCAGTTGGAAGACCGACACCCGCGAGACGCCCCACAGCAGCACGCCGAGCACGCCGAAGATGAACACCAGGCAGGTCAGATAGAACGCGATCATCAACAGTGCGAGTTGCTTGACCGCATCGAGTCCGGTCTTGCCGACCACATTCGCGATCGCGCCGAACGCACCGATCGGGGCCAGCCACAGAATCATCGACAGAATCCGGAACACCAGTTTCTGCAGCGATGCGACACCGCGCAGAATTGGTTCACCCGTCTTTCCCATCGCCTGCAGCGCGAACCCGACGAGGAGCGCGATGAACAGTGCCTGCAATACGCTGCCGGTGGTCAACGAGGACAGCAGTGTGGTCGGAATGATGCCCTGGATGAAATCCCAGGTGCCTCCTGCGGCATGCGCCTGATCGGCCAGCTTCGCGCCTTGTTTGGCTGTCTTGGCGATATTCATGCCGGAGCCCGGCTCCAGCAGGTTGCCGACGACCATGCCGATGCCGAGCGCGACGGTCGACATGACCAGGAAGTATCCGAGCGCGAGTCCGCCGACCTTGCCGACATTGGCGGCCGAGCGCACCGAGCCGATGCCCAGCACGATGGTGCAGAAGATGACCGGCGCGATCATCATCTTGATCAGATTGACGAACATAGTGCCGAGCGGGCCGACATCCTGACCGAATTCGGGGGCCTGCCAACCGACCAGAATTCCCGCGATGACGGCGACGATGACGGCCAGATAAAGCCAATGGGTGCGGTCGCGTGGCACCGGCCGCTGTGTTGTTTCGGCGGTGACCGTTGTTCGGTCGCTGCTATCGCTCATGGTGGGTGAAGTCCCCTTCAAGTGGTACCGGCGTGAGGTGGCTCACGCCCTCACGTGCACAATGTTGGCTGCTAGAGGTGATGGCGGTCACGCTTTGGTGCATTACGTTCAAAATGGCACGAGGGAAGAAAGTGTTGCGCGGTGAGAAACACGGGGGACGCGGTCGGCTATCGCTGGCCGGACAGGCCTTCGTGCTCCAGCTCGTGGTACTCGGCCTGGTCATCGGAATCGGCGCCGTTCTAGCCGTACTGGACACCAGGCACCACAGCGATGTCACGACCACGCGCGAGGTCACCGATGTTGCGATGACCGTCGCAAACGCGCCCTCCACCATCGAAGCGCTGCGCACCGCCGACCCCACCGCCCTGCTGCAACCGGTGACCGAACGGACCCGCATGGCGACCGGGATGGACTTCATCGTGGTGATGGCGACGGATCGGACCCGCTATACCCACACCACACCCGCACTCATCGGGCAACCGTTCAGCGGCAATATCGATCGGGCACTGGCGGGGGAAACATTCACCGAGACGTATACCGGAACGCTCGGGCCCTCCATTCGGGCGGTCACACCGGTCTATGACGACGGGCGCATCGTCGCATTGGTCTCGGCGGGTGTGACGCGGGCGCGGATCGGCGCTCAGGTCGGTACGCAATTGCCGTTGATTCTCGGCGTGGCCGCGGCGGGTCTACTGGTAGCGGCGGCGGGTTCGTTTCTGTTGAGTCGCCGGATTCGTCGCCAGACGCACGGTCTCGCGCCGGATGAGCTACGCACGCTGTACGAACAGCACGATGCAGTACTGCATTCGATCCACGAGGGGCTCGTGGTGTTCGGTCCGAATGGCGATGGCGCGGAGGTCGTCAACGATGAGGCGCGCAGGCTACTGGATCTGCCCGATGGGCCCGTCTCCCGTGCGGATCTGCCGATTTCGATGCAGCGGATGAGTTGGGGCGTGGTCCGCGACGAGATGCATGTGACCACGGACCGAATTCTGCTGGTCAATCAGGATGTCGTCACCTGGGAGCGGCGGCCGATCGGCACCGTGATCACCATTCGCGACCACACCGAATTGCGCACCGTAATGGGCGAACTCGATTCGGTGCGCGGTTTCGCGGAATCGCTGCGCGCACAGGCGCACGAATCGGCCAACCGGTTGCACACCGTGATCACCATGGTGGAGTTGGGGCGCTATCGGGAGGCAGTGGAGTTCGCGACCGCGGAACTCCAACTGTCCCAAGCCCTCATCGATCGGCTGCTCACCTCGGTGGGCGATCCGGCTCTCGCGGCACTGCTGCTCGGCAAGGTGAACCAGGCGGCCGAGCGCGGCATCGAGTTGACGATCACCGAAGATACGGCGCTCGACTCGACCACGCCGCTGTCCGCGCAGGAGACGGTGACGCTGGTCGGCAATCTGATCGACAATGCTATCGATGCGGCTACCGACGGTGCCGCTGGATGGGTGGAAGTTACTGTGCATCAACAGGATTCGTCTGCCGCCGTGGATCCTGCGCCAGCACCGCCCATAGAGTTGACGACGGCATTCGATTCGGTGCGACCGGCGCACGATTCGGCACTGTATGTGCGTGTCGCGGATAGCGGACCCGGCATGTCGGCCGAAGCCTTCGCCCGTGCCGCCGAACGCGGCTACTCCACCAAGGCCGACCATCAGGGCCTCGGGCTGGCACTGGTCCATCGCCTGGTCGATCGGCACGGCGGCGTGATCGGCACCGAACGCGATCCGGAAAGTGCCGTGACCGTGACGATCCCACGAAAGGACGCGCGATGATCCGAGTGTTGATCGTCGAGGACGAGCCATTGATCGCCGAGGCGCACCGCGCCTACGTCGAACGGATTCCGGGCTTCAGCGCGGTCGCGGTCGCGCACACCGGTCGTGAGGCCATGCGCGCCGCCGCCGATGCGGCCGCCGAGAATGCGCCGATCGACTTGGTCCTCATGGATATCGGGCTTCCCGATGCCAGTGGCCTGGATGTGGCCGCCGCGCTGACCGGGCTCGCCCCCCGGCCGGACGTCATTGCCATCACCTCGGCCCGCGACCTGGCCATGGTGCGCACTGCCGTCTCCTACGGCGTGGTCCTCTACCTGCTGAAACCATTCACCTTCGCCGCCTTCCGCGACAAACTCGAGCGCTACCGCGAATTCCGCACCGCCCTGCCCGCGGGCGAAACCGCCATCTCCCAACACGATATCGACCGCGCCCTCAGCGCCCTACGCACCTCCGACCAACGCGCCACCGCCCCCAAAGGCGTTGCCCCCCACACTTTGGACGAAATCTCGCGCACCGTCCGCGACGCCCCCGGCGGCCTCACCGCCGCCGACACAGCCAGCACCGTCGGCGTCTCACGCATCACGGCTTGGCGGTACTTGGAAAAGCTCGCCGAAGACGGCCTGGTAGATCGCAAATCCGACTACGGCCGAGCCGGCCGCCCCAAAACCCGCTACATCTGGAAACCCCGCGCAGAATAAATTTCTTACTCAGGGCGGGCTTTGGGGGTGGTGCGCAGGTGGGCGCGTTCGCCTTGTTTGCCGAA
Organism: Nocardia sp. NPDC050630; assembly: GCF_044457245.1. Lineage (NCBI taxonomy): Bacteria > Bacillati > Actinomycetota > Actinomycetes > Mycobacteriales > Nocardiaceae > Nocardia > Nocardia sp. NPDC050630. The sequence continues at coordinate 181,728 of NZ_JBITGN010000012.1, read as the reverse complement.
GAGGCTGAGGAATTCGACGGGTTCGGGGGCCGCGGTGCCGAACCAGTGCGGGACGCGGGTGTCGAATTCGGCGGCTTCGCCTGGAGTGAGGATTACGTCGTGTTCGCCGAGGATCAGGCGGAGGCGGCCATTGAGGACATAGAGCCATTCGTAGCCCTCGTGGGTTCGCGGGTCGGGCTCGCGGCGGATGTTCGGGGGGATGACCAGTTTGTAGGCCTGGATGCCGCCTGCTCGGCGGGTCAGCGGCAAGTAGGTCATGCCGTGGCGGGTGGTCGGGCGCAGATGGATGCGCGGATCGCCGGTGGGCGGGGCGTCGACGAGTTCGTCGAGGGTGACCCCGTGCGCCTTGGCCAGCGGCAGCAACAGTTCGAGGGTTGGGCGGCGGTCTCCGGATTCCAGGCGCGACAGGGTGCTCACCGAGATACCGGTTTCCGTCGAGAGGTCGGCCAGTGTTGTTTCGCGCTGGCGGCGCAGCGTGCGTAACCGAGGTCCGACCGCGTCGAGTGCTCGGCCGAGGTCGTTGTCCATGCCACCCAGTTTGCCATATCGGCAAGGTTGTTTGCCATTATCGCCGACTCTCCTGCATGGTCGTCTCGAGGAGGTGGTCACGTGACCGAGCAATACAGCACCAACGGTCGCAGCGGAGCCGAGCGCCAGCGAGGCGAAGCTGTGACCGATCTGAAGGACGGCTATGACGTGGTGGTGATCGGGGGTGGCGCGGCCGGATTGAGCGGTGCGCTGATGCTGGCCAGGATGCGTCGGTCGGTGGTTGTCATCGATGCGGGACAACCGCGGAACGCTCCGGCCGAGGGGGTGCACGGACTGCTCGCCCGGGACGGAACGCCGCCGGGCGAGTTACTGGAACGCGGTCGAGCCGAGGTCAGGGGTTATGGCGGGCATGTGGTGAACGGCGAGGTCATCACGGTCGCGCGGGATGCCGACGGATTCGCGGTGTGCCTCGGTGACAGGTCGGTGCGCGCGCGTCGGCTATTGGTGACCACCGGGCTCGTCGATGAGCTGCCCGAGATCGCGGGACTGCGGCAACGTTGGGGCCGCGATGTGATCCACTGCCCGTACTGCCACGGGTGGGAGGCCCGCGACCAGGCCATCGGCGTGCTCGGTACCGGCCCGATGGCGGTGCACCAAGCACTGCTGTTCCGTCAGCTCAGCGCGGATGTCACCTACTTCTCGCACACCATGGCATTGACGGCCGAACAGTCCGAGGAGTTGAACGCCCGCGGTATTCCCGTGGTGCGTGGTGCAGTAACTGCACTCGAGATCGTCGACGACCGACTCGCGGGAGTGCGGTTGAGCGACGGCACCGTAGTCCCTCGCGAGGTCGCGGTGGTCGGCTCCCGGATGGTCGCCCGAGCGAACTTCCTCGAAGCACTCGGCCTGCGACCCACCCAACACCCGGCTGGCGTCGGCGAATACATCCCCACCGATGCCACTGGCCGAACCGATGTGCCCGGCATCTGGGCCGCGGGCAATGTCACCGATATGACGGCCCAGGTCGGCGCGGCCGCGGCAGCGGGCGCAGCCGCCGCAGCCCAGATCAACGCCGATTTTGTCGCCGAAGAGACCGCGGAAGCTGTCGCCGGTCTGCGCGCTTCCTTCTCAGCCGCGACCGAAGCGCGCCTGTGCGAGGAGGTGATGGGCGACCGGCGGCACGGCATCTGACGCTGCCACGCCGCAGCCGAGTCGCCCAGCAATGCCGTCGAGTCGTCGAGTCACTGAAATAGCGGTTCCGATCGGTTGCCGTACCACCATTTCACTATGCCCGGAGCGCGACTGCGTAGGGCACTCAGACCGTCGTCGGCTCGGGAGCCGGGGTGCTGGCCCGGCGACCGAGCCGAACCGGCATCCGCTCATATCCGTGCAGCGTGAACAGTTTTCGCCGTTGCGGTGTCCCATCCAGTCGCAGGTCCGGGAACCGCTCGAACAATGACTGCAGCGCGTAGGTGGCTTCCATTCGGGCCAGGCTCGCGCCGAGGCAGGCATGGATGCCACTGCTGAACGTCAAGTGCTCCTTGGCATTCGAACGTCCGACATCGAAGACATCCGGATCCTCGAAGACCGCTGGATCGCGGTTCGCGCCTGCCAGTGACAACACCAGAGTATGGCCCTTGTGCAACTGCACACCCTCGAGGTCCACGTCGGTCAGTGCGATTCGCGCCGTCGTCTGCACCGGCGCATCGATGCGCAGCACCTCTTCGATCGCATTCGGCCAGAGAGACGGTTCGGCCCGCAATCGATCCAATTGTTCCGGATGGGTGACCAATTGCGCGACACCGTTGCCGATCAGGTTGACCGTGGTCTCGAACCCCGCGCCCATCAACAGACTCGCGGTCGCCTTCAAGGCGAAATCGTCCAGTTCATCCGCGGTGACCAGACTGCTGAGAATATCGTCGCCCGGTTCGCGGCGCAGCCGAGCGATATGTCCGTCGAGGTAATCGTTCATCACCTCCATCGAGCCGAGCGCACGCCGGAATGCCCGCCAGGAAATCCCGAGATCGAGCAGCGGTGTCATCCGATCGCCCCACTCCAGGAATAACTTTCGGTCCTTTTCCGGGAAGCCGAGCATTTCCGAGATGATGGCGATCGGCACCTGCGCTGCGTACGACTCGATCAGATCGGCCGAACCGCCCGCGGGCAGCGCACCGAGCAGTTCCTCGGTGACCGACTCGACCCGATCGCGCAATCGCCCGATCGCGCGCGGGGTGAAGGCCGCGGCGACCGGCTTTCGCATCCGCGTATGCTCCGGCGGGTCGATGACCAGCATGGACGGTGGCTCGACCGGGTTGGGCGGCAAGGGAAGTCGCTTGGCGAGCAACTGCAGCGGCTTCGGGATATTGAACGTGTCGGTAGTGCGAACACCGAATCGGTTGTCCCGCAGCACCGCTCGGCACAGATCGTAATCGAAGCTCGCCCACGCGATCGAGGTGCGCTGCACCCGACCCCGTCCGCGCAGCCGCTCGATCAGCGGGTAGGGGTCGGCGAGACCGTCTGGTCCGCCCATGAGTTGGGCGAACGGATCGCCGCGCCGGGCCTGGGTACGCAGCGCCAAGCGTGGCGCACCCTGCACCGATAACCACCGGAACCAATACTGCGGCTTCATCACTTCACCAACCCCATCGTTGCGCGACAATTCCACCGTACGGACTGCCCGGGCAGAGTGGAACGTCCCAAGGTCGGACGCCGACCTATACCAGGGTAGGAACTCAGCCGCGCTGCGCGGTGACCCGCTCGGATTCGATGCGCCGCTCGCGCAGTGCCGGATCCGGATTCACCACCTGTACCAGCGAGGCCCCCGCGACGAGCACCGAAACGAACCCGTCGATCAGCTCGGCCGGGGTATCCCAGGACGTGCTCGACAGCACCCGGTCACCCTCGGAAAACCCTTGTAGCACAGCGGATTTCCTCGCCTCGGCCAGTACCTCGGAGACGGGCATGCCGTCCAGTGCCACCCCGGCGCCGCGCGGCATGAACTGGTCCCCGTGCACCCGCACGGAGGTGGCGAAATCGGTGACGCCGATCGGCAGATCACGCACCGGCATGCCGAAGGCATCCAAGGACAGCGCTGCGGCCTCCGGAATTCCGTCGGTCTCGGCCAACCGTTCGGCGGTCGCCAGCGCCAGATCGGCATCCGGATCGGGCCCGAGCACCACCTCGGTCCCGGCCCACCAACAGCCGAGCAGCACCGCGGCGGTCTGCCAGTGCGCGGGCAGCAGCACCGCGACGCGCGCACCCGGGCTGAGCCCGAACTCGTCGCGGATCAGGTTGCCGGTCTTGGCCGCCCAGTTCGCCAGGGTCAGCCCGGATAGTTCGATCCGGGCGCCGGTCGCATCGTCGTAGTAGGTGACGCGCGGACCTGCCGGATCGCGCTCGAGGATCGGATCCAGCACCGCCTCGGTGAGTGTCAGTACCTGGTCGTGGTCACGCATCGGTCAATACACGCATGGTCAATTCACGCATTTCGGTCCGTTCTGGCCTGCGTCGATCGGTGGAGCCGGTGGCACGGGCGTCGCGGTGCTCGACGTTCCGGAGAAGTCGAACATGCTGCCCGCGGTCGAGCCCGGACCAGAATAGTCGCTTGCCAGCACGACGCTGACCGAATCCGGGGACAACGTGCTGTCGGCGATGACCGTCAGCCCGCCGAGCGCCTGTGCGACCGCCTTGACCTTCGGATTCGAGGTGTCCATCGCAAGGACTCGACTGCTGGTGACGCTGGGCCCGGTGTAGTTGCCGACCAATCCCTCCTGGAAACCCTTGGCCGTCAATACCTGTGCCACCTGTCCCGCAAGCCCGCCGATTCCGCTCGCATTGAACACGCTGACGCTCACCGAGGCCGGATCGATGGTCGGCTCGGCATGATCGTCGGACTTGCCGTCGACCAGCGACGCCACATACGACTTGACCGCCTTCGGATCCACCCGCACGACGGACTCGCCGTCGCTGGTCGTGTCGTTGAGATCGGCGACCGGAATCGTCTCGAAACTGACCTGACCACCCGAAAGATCCTTCAGCTGTTGCAGAAACGCCAACACATCCCAATCGTCGTCCAGCACCACGGTGCGCCCGACCGCATCGCTGAGGTGCTGCAACTTGCCCGGATTGCTCAGCGTCTTGGCACTGAGCGCCTGGCCGACCAACTGCGCCATGAAGACCTGCTGGCGCACGATCCGGTCCAAGTCTCCGCGTGGCAGATCATGGCGCTGGCGCACGAAACTCAAAGCTTGTGCCCCGTCGAGCTGCTGGCGACCGGCCCGAAAGTCGGCGCCGGACATCCATTCGTCCACGGGATTGTTCAGGCACACATCGACACCGCCGACCGCATCGGTGAGCAGCACGAACCCGAGCAAACTGACCTCGGCGTAGTGGTCGACGGTAATGCCGGTGAGATTGGCCACGGTCTTGATCAGCGCCTGGCGCCCCGCCTGGGTGGATTGCTTATCCGCGTCGGCCTCCGAAACGCCCTGGTTGATGAGCTTGAGCCGCTGGGCCTCCTTGGTCGAACCATACGCCGAGTTGATCTTGCCGTTGCCCATGCCCGGAATGTCGACATAGGAGTCGCGCGGAATCGAGATGGCGGTGGCGGAGCGGCCGTCGTTCGGGACACGAACCAGCACGATGGTGTCGGTATTCGTGCCGACCTCATCGCCCGCGTGCAACATCGCGCGCTCGTTGCTGCTCAGCGGATTACCGTGCGCGTCGGTGCGGCTGTCCACACCGACCAGCAGTATGTCGACGGCGCCATCGCTGCCACCGCCGAGGCCGAGGCCGCCGATGCGTTCGATATTCGAGATCAGCGCGTCCACGCTGTGCCAGGCGAATCCGGTGATGAGTAGGACCAGCACCGCCCCGACCGCGACGAACGCGCGCAGCGGACCCAAGCCGCTCCCGCCTTCGGACAGTCGCGACGACGCTGTCGCCCTCATCTTCTGCGGCACCACTGCATCCTCTCGCCAAAAACCGAGCATCCTGCCCAAGCACCATGCTGCGCTTGCCCGCGCGCTCCCAGCTGATTCCGACTGTGCAGCGCCGGTTTCGTCGAAGCCGACGCGTCGCTGACTCGACCGGCCCGCCTCCGGTGGCCCCCGTCTCCGTTGCCCCGAGGCTAACCGACGGCTACCGCGGCGGACCTCAACCGCAGGTGCCACGGCGTGCCAGACTCGTGCCCGTGACCGCGATATCGCCCTCCTCGACCGTAGCCGCGCGCCTCGTCGTAACCGGAGCGGGTGGGCAGCTGGGACGCGAACTGCTGCGCCGCGCACCCGACGCCCACGCCTTCAGTCGCGACGAATTGGACATCACGGACGCAGCCGCTGTGCGCGCCGCACTCGAACCGGGTGATGTTGTGCTGAACTGCGCCGCCTATACCGCCGTCGACCAGGCCGAATCCGATCCCGAGGCCGCCTTCGCGGTCAATGCGACCGGACCGGCCGTACTCGCCGCCGCCTGCGCGAGGCTGGACGCTCGATTGATCCATATTTCGACCGACTATGTGTTCGCGGGTACCCACACCGAGCCGTACGACACCGCCGACCCGACCGAACCCACCACCGTCTACGGCCGATCGAAATTGGCAGGCGAACAGGCCGTGCTGGAAACCGCGCCGCACGCGCATGTGGTGCGCACGGCGTGGGTATACACCGGGCGCGGAAGCGATTTCGTCGCGACCATGCTGCGGCTGGAACGCGAACGCGACACCCTCGACGTGGTCGACGACCAACTCGGCTCGCCCACATACGCCGCCGATCTGGCCGCCGGACTGCTGCAGTTGACGGGTCGACCGGATGCGCCGCGAGTGCTGCACGCCACCAATTCCGGCCAGGTCAGCTGGTTCGCATTCGCGCGGGCGATATTCGCCGGAGTCGGCGCGGATCCGACCCGGGTGCGCCCATGTGACTCGACCGCATTTCCGAGACCCGCACGGCGCCCGGCATATTCGGTGTTGTCCAACCGTTCCTGGGCCGATGCCGGACTTACGCCATTGCGGCCATGGGAGGTCGCACTCGGGGACGCGCTTGCGGGGTTGTCACAGTAGGCTGCATGGCCGTGAGGGAGCGACAGCGAGCGAACCATCAACACAACGTGCGATCGCGCACGACGGAGCCGAGCGTCAGCGAGGCACGGTCGTGAGTGATTCCGGAGCGGCCCCAGGCGGGCTTGTCGTCGTCACGGTGACTTATTCACCCGGCGAGCACCTCGAGCACTTCATCACCACCCTGGCCGCAGCCACCAGCGAAAAACCCCAGGTAATCCTGGCCGACAACGGTTCGGTGGACGGTGCCCCGGAGCTGGCCGCTGAGGCCAACGCACACGTGCGACTGCTGCGGACCGGCGGAAATATCGGTTACGGCGGCGCGATCAACCGGGCGGTCGCGGAGATCGATCCGAGTGTCGAATTCATCGTCATCGCCAACCCGGATATTCGCTGGGGCACCGATTCCATCGACAAACTGCTGGCCGCCGCCAAGCGCTGGCCGCGAGCCGGCGCGCTCGGACCGATGGTGCGCGAGCCCGACGGCAGCGTCTATCCGTCCGCACGCTCGGTGCCCGGTCTGCTCGACGGCGCCGGACACGCCATTCTCGGCACGGTATGGCCATCCAACCCGTGGACCCTGCGATACCGCCAGGACAACGAGCAGATCTCCGAGCGGGCCGTCGGCTGGCTGTCCGGCTCGTGCCTGCTGGTGCGGCGCGCGGCCTTCGATTCGATCGACGGCTTCGACTCGCGCTACTTCATGTACATGGAGGACGTGGACTTCGGCGACCGGATGGGCAGGGCCGGTTGGCACAACGTCTTCGTGCCCGACGCCGAGGTGACCCACGCCAAGGGGCATGCGGCCGGCCGCCATCCCGAGGTGATGCTGCCCGCGCACCACGCGAGCGCGTACCGATTCCAGGCCGATCGGCATCCGCACTGGTGGCAGGCGCCGTTGCGGTTGGCGTTGCGGGCCGGACTTGCGATCCGTTCCCGAATTGCGGTTCGATCTGCGCTGCGTCAACAGGCACGGGAAGCCCAGAGCTAACGTCACGAGTTCGGCACGCAACGGTGCCGAACCCGTGTCGCTGGGTACCGAGACTGGTGTCTGTGGTGTTGACGCGCACCACCGAGCACACGATCCACTGTGAACAGGGAGCATGATGGCAGGAAATGCAGGCACCGACGCCGTGATTCTGGTCGGCGGCCAGGGCACGCGGTTACGTCCGCTCACCCTGTCGGCGCCCAAGCCGATGCTGCCGACGGCCGGACTGCCGTTCCTGACCCATCTGCTCGCCCGCATCGCGGACGCCGGAATCACCCACGTCGTGCTCGGCACCTCGTTCAAGGCGGAGGTCTTCGAGGAACACTTCGGTGACGGCGCCGAGCTCGGACTCGAACTCGAGTACGTCACCGAGACCGAACCGCTCGGCACCGGCGGCGGTATCCGCAATGTGCTGCCCAGACTGCGCGCCGACAACATCATGGTGTTCAACGGCGATGTGCTCGGCGGCACCGATCTCGGCGCGATCCTGGACACTCACGAGTCCACGAACGCGGATGTCACTCTGCATCTGGTTCGGGTGAGCGACCCGCGCGCATTCGGCTGTGTGCCGACCGATGAGCAGGGCCGGGTCACCGCGTTCCTGGAGAAGACGCAGGATCCGCCGACCGATCAGATCAATGCCGGTTGTTATGTCTTCCGGCGCGAATACATCGAGAAGATTCCGGCGGGGCGGCCGGTGTCGGTGGAGCGTGAGGTGTTCCCGGCGCTGCTCGCCGAGGGCGCCCGCGTGCAGGGACACGTCGACTCCTCCTACTGGCGCGATATGGGCACTCCCGAAGACTTCGTCCGCGGCTCGGCCGACTTGGTCCGCGGCATCGCCCCTTCCCCGGCACTGCCAGGTCAGCGCGGCGAATCGCTGGTTCATGAGGGTGCTGGCGTCGCCCCCGGTGCGCTGCTCATCGGCGGCACCGTGGTCGGTCGCGGCGCCGAAGTCGGCGCTGGCGCTCGCCTCGACGGCGCGGTGCTCTTCGATGGCGCCCGCATCGAAGCGGGCGCCACCGTGGAACGCTCCATCATCGGCTTCGGTGCGCGCATCGGTCCCCGCGCCCTCGTCCGCGACGCCGTCATCGGTGACGGCGCGAATGTCGGCGCCCGCTGCGAACTACTGCGCGGCGCCCGCATCTGGCCCGGCGTCGACATCCCAGACGGCGGAATTCGCTTCTCTACGGACGTCTGATCTCGAGGCGCACAAGGTATTCGGCGGGCGCGATGAAATCCCTTACCGCCGCATGTGAGAACGGCACGGTTCCAGGAAGATCGACCACTGTGCGTGCGACAGCCGCGACCCGCAGCCCGGCCACATACTCACGCCACACCGGCAATTCGTGGGCGAGCGCAGCCTAGGTGACCGGCACGGCCGAGACCGAGGGCGGCGTTCCCCGTGCCGCCAACCTTGGCTGCCCTCGCGTCGGGAAGGCGCGGGGCGGGCGTCAGCTGAAGCCGACCGCTTGTTCGCCCCAGGCGGTGTGCAGGTCGCGGTCCGGGTCGTCGATTACGCGGTCGATATTGTCGATGAGAAGGGTGGTGCGGGTGTCGGGGCGGTAGGGGGGCCAGTGTTTGGAGCCGTCGATGGCCGCCGGGACGCCGTGGGTGGCGAAGGCGAGCCAGCGGCGTTGCATGCGACCGGAGACTTCCATGGCGACCTTGCGCCCGCCGAGCCAAAAGGTCGGATCGTGGTTCAGGGTGCCGAAATTGCCGAAGACATAAGGTAATTCGGTGGCGTGACCCGCGCCGACGCGGGCGGCCTTCAGCATCGGGGTGGCATGGTCGAAGCGGTACATCCAGGTCGGCGAGTGCTGGGCGTGGCCGTCGGCGACCCAGTGGGCGGGCATGCGGAAGGCCGCGTCGGTGGACATGGCAAGTGCGCCACGGGTCTTCGCGAGATCCGGATAGGCCGAGGTGATTTCGGCGATGCGCTCGGGCGACATATCCGGATGGCTGGCGGCCACATCGCGCAGCATGACGTTCACCGCATCCGGGGTCACCGGCATGATCGGTGAGCGGAAAACGCGGAACAGTGAGGCCTCGTCCTTATTGGTGCCGATGATCAGCGGCACACGATGCGACTGGCCGTGTTGGAAGCGGTCGATCGGATAGGTCGGGACCAGATCGCCGTCGACCACCGGCGCGGCGGCCAGTCGGCCCGGCTCCTTCAACGGAATCTCATCCAGCAGCAAGCCCGCCGCGGTGACAATTCGTTCGATCGGGCACTCCAGCAATTCGCTTGCGCGCGAATACGGTAATTCAATCAACTCCAGAAAGCGTTGGGCCACCGCGGCAGCCCGCGCCTGCCCGAAAACTGTTGTCGCGGGCGGGCTTTGCGCGATCGCCTGGTGAAACAGACCAGCGGCGCGCGGTGCGGTCAGCAGTGCGGTCACGCATCCGGCGCCGGACGATTCACCGAACAGGGTCACATTGCCCGGATCGCCGCCGAATGCGGCGATATTGTCGCGGACCCACTCGAGTGCGGCGAGCTGGTCGTGCAAACCGAGATTCGGCGTGAAAGCGTCGGAGAGCGAGGACAAGTCGAGGAAGCCAAGCGCGCCGAGGCGATAATTGACCGTCACCACGACCACGTCACCGGCTTCGGCCAGCTTGCGACCGTCGTAGATCGCCTGGGCCGCGGTGCCGAGGCAGTAGGCGCCGCCGTGCAACCACACCAGGACCGGCCGTGGCGTACCGGTATCGGCGGAACTGCGCGGGGACCATACATTGAGCCACAGGCAGTCCTCGCCCATCCGCAGGTCGGAATCGACCGGGACCATATTGCCCATTGTCTGCGGGGCGATTTCGCCGAAGGCGGTGCACTCGCGGATGCCATCCCATGGCTGCGGCGGCAGTGGCGGCCGGAACCGATTCGGACCCGACGGCGCGGATGCGTACGGAATGCTGCGCCACACCGCGACCGGTCCGTCCCACCGTCCACTCACGCGGCCCCAGGTCGTTTCCGCGACCGGCTCAGTGTCACCGACCTCGGAGCCAGGTTCGATATCGAACTGCGTGGTCATGTTCAGCACCTCCTGCCTACGACCCGGGCAGTGCGCTGTGAGTTTGCTCCGGCCGGGTCCAAGCACCTAGCGATCTCTTATCGAGAGTACGTCCAGTTGGACAGCGGGATAGGGCGATGTAGCTCTCACCCTTGGCGCTACGCTGGGCTGATGCCGAGTTATAGCTTCCGGTGTCGCAGCTGTGGCGACACTTTCGAGGTCAACCGTCCGATGGCGGAGGCGTCGAATCCGGCGGCCTGCCCGAACGGTCACGATGACACGGTCAAGCTGCTGACCACATTTGGCACGGTCAGCAGGGGTGCGGCGGCACCCGCGCCCACGCCGCGGCCCGCCGGTGGTGGATGCTGCGGTGGCGGCTGCTGTTCCTGAATCCGGCGTGGTCGATATCAGGCTCGGTTGGGTCAGTCCCGTTTGTCGACGTGGCCGAGGTCACGCTCCGGTGCGACGCGATCGCGCACGCGCTGTTTGAGTACCGCGATATCCGGGAACCCGCCGTCCGCCTTGCGCTCCCAGATCTGGTCGCCGTCGATGGTGATGCGGAAGACACCGCCCGAGCCGGGGATCAGCGCCACCTCACCGAGTTCGGTGGCGAAGGTGCTCAACAGTTCCTGTGCCATCCAGCTCGCGCGCAGCAACCAGCGACATTGGGTGCAGTATTCGATCGCGATTCGCGGCATGGTTGGCACGCTACCCGTCATGGTTCGATGACGCCGTCGAGGTAGACCCAAGCGCCGTCCACGCGGGTGAATGTGCTGACCTCGTGCAGGGATCCGCGTCGATCGGTCTTGTAGTGGGCGATGAATTCCACGATGCCCGTGTCGTCGAATGGTCCGCCGCGCTCGGTGCGCAGGATCTCCAGGAACAGCCAGCGCTGGTCGGGATCCAGTTCGAGCGTTTTCGGTCGGGTGCGCGGATGCCAGGACCGCAGTAGATATTCGGTATCACCGACCACGAATGCGGTGTAGCGCGAACGCATCAGCGCCTCGGCAGTCGCCGCGGACCGCTCCCCTGCCAGCACCGGTCCACAACAGGCACCGAACGCCTCCCCACGCTTACACGGGCATGGCCGCGACTGATCCATGACTCCAAATCTTGCTCGTCCCGCAATCACCGCGTGCACTGGGGCCGGGCTTATCAAGACAAGATCAGGTGGCGCTGGTGGAGGGGCTACTCGCTTGGCGCCTGCACAGATTCCACCTGATCTTGATCCACATGTGCGGGGGGCGGTCAGCGGGGGGCGGCTGTGGCTAGGGTGGTGGCGATCGCGGCGGTCTGTTCGCGCCAGCGGCGTAATTCGGTGACGCCCGGGGCGAGTTCGTAATCGTGGTGGTGGGCGGCGCGGGATAGAGCGGCCCATACCGTCGCGACCTGCGCGGCGGTGGCGTCGCCCGCGAATACGCGCAGGGCGAGCAGTTGTGCGCGCATCGGACAGCGCGCCAATTCTGGTGCCACCTTCGACCACAGCTCGTCGACGGACTGTTCGAGCGCGAGCCGCAGAATCCACACCGTCGCCCGCGACCAGAGCCCGTCGGCATCGGTCACCGCCCCGTCGAGCAGCCGATCCACCGCATCGAACCGCTCAGCCACCGTCGGCCGCGGTGGATGCCGTTTCCGTGTCGCCTCTCGCTTGCGCCCACCACCCCGCCGTTCCACACCCCCTACCTTCCGCTGCCCAGCCCCCTCGCCCTGCCGAGCCATACGGCCCTGCCGGGCCCCCTCGCCTTGCCGACTTGTACGACCCTGCCGGGTCGTACCGCTCTGCCCACCCGAGTCATCCGGCCCCCCCACCCCGACTCGCCTTCCCACCCGACCTTTTCCGGCCCCTGGAGCCCCATCACCGTCCTGAGCCGCGTCGCCGTGCCGTGCCGCGTCGCCCTCCCCAGCCGCGTAGCCCTGCCGAACCGTGCCGCTCTCCCCACCCAAGGCATCCGGCCCACCCACCCCGACTCGCCTTCCCACCCGACCTTTTCCGGCCCCTGGAGCCCCACCACCCTCCTGAGCCGCGTAGCCCTGCCGAACCGTGCCGCTCTCCCCACCCAAGGCATCCACCCCACCCACCCCGACTCGCCTTCCCGCCCGACCTTTTCCGCCGTGCCGAGTTCCGTCGCCCTGCCTACCCCCCGAATCGTCGGCCCCACCCACATCGACTCGCCCTCTTGCCAGAGCACTTCCGCCGTGCCGCGCGCCCGCATCCCCCTTCCGGCCAGCACCATCCCACTGATCCCCGGTGCGCCCCGAATCGCCGATGCCGTGCGACTGCGCGCCGCGCAATGGATCCCTATCCGGCGCGCGACTCTCGTCCTCGTCCGATGTGCCCGCGTCTTCAGGCGCCGCGCTCAACGCCGCCCCCGAGCTATCGATATCTTCCGAGCTATCGAGACGCAGCAGCCGTTCATCGTCGTAGCCAGCCGACGAACTTTTCGGTGTCCGCGATCAGGTCGCGCATGCTGCGGCCGATGGGGACATGGGCGCCCGCGGTGGCGTCGCGTAACGCGTCGACCACCCATTTGCCTTCGCGGGCGAGGTGCTTGTTGAGGTCGTCTACTCGGCCGTCGATACCCATTACCGCGAGTGCGACCATTGCGCGGGTGGTTTGTGCGCCTTCGATATGGCGTTCGACGTCGCGGTGGTCCATGCCGTCGGCGAGCAGATTGCGCCGGGCTCGAGCCAGGCTGGCGGCTTCGACGGCGGAGCGGCAGCAGGTGGCCACCAGTTCGTCGGCGATCGCCGGGGGAAGTTGTGGGGTGCGCACGAGGGAGCGGGCGTCGTCGAGGTAGCGGCGGATGGGGTCGCTGGAGACCCGTACTTCCACTACCGAGCGCTCGCGGCGCTGCACTTCCAGCACGCTGGCGTCCAGTTGCATGCGCCGTACCGCCTCGGCCAGCCGCTCGTCATGGGTGAAGACGATCACCTGCCGCGTCCACGCCATGACCTCGAGCACCCTGGCCAATCCATCCACCTTCGCCGGATCCATGGCCTGCACCGGATCATCGATCATGACGAAGCGAAAAGGGCTGTCCTCCACCGTCGCTCGCGGCAGGAACAGCGAAAGTCCAAGGGCGTGCAATTCGCCCTGACTCATCACGCCGAGCGCGGCGCCGTCCACCTCGTCGACGGTGACATCGAGCAGTACCCGACGTGCGGTTCCGGCATTGCCCTGCAAACGAATGGCACCGAGTTCGACATTGCTCTGCTGACGCAGTGTGCGCCAGACCCAGCGCGCCGTGGTCTCCAGCGGCGCCATCCGCTCCTCGCGCAATCCGGCGGTCGCGGATTTGAGCCAATCCTCGGCACGCTTGAGCGTGCGCAGTTCGCTGCCGTTCGCGACGACCGCGCGCGCCCCCTCCAGCCACCCGCTGATGCGTGGCACCAGGGGCGACCACACCTCGTCTAGGCGGTTCAGTTCCTTGCGGGTGCCCTGCTGCAGTAGTTCGAGTTCGTCGACCAGACGCGTATGTGCACCGCGCAGGCGATCGGGCAGATCCGGCGAGTAGTCGGCACCGGTCAGCGCCGCCCAGTCCGTCCAGGCGCGACGCACGGCGGTGGTGTCGACGGTGGGCGGATTGCGTGGATCGAAATCGAGTTCCGGGGGAATATGCTCCGGTAGCGCGCGGGCGTCGCGGAGGGCCTGTCGCAGTGCGGCGCGTGCGGTCGCGAGCGCATCGACCCGCGAGGTCAGCTCGGCAATCGAGGCTTGCGCACCGCGCGACCACGTCGCATCCAGTTCCCCACGTCCACAGACCGGGCATGGGCATTCCCCGCTGGCACCGACATGATCGAGTGCCCGCCGCAGCAACTCCAGCACCCGCAGATCGGCCTCGGCATCCGCGGTCGAATTGCGAGCCAGGACCGCGCGGCACTGTTCGAGGCGCGCGGCGATGGCCTCGACCTCGGCACCCGACGGCAAGACCAGCCGCACGATTGCCCGCAGCCCATCCGGTCCGACCGGATTCTCTGCGGTGCCGAGTATTTCGCGACCGATGGCGGTGAGATCGGGACGGTCCGGGCGCAGCAGTGCCGCCATCCGCACGGCACGGTCGTCGGCCACCGCACCGAGCGCGGTCACCAGTTCGATGCGTTCCAGACGCGAATCCCGCGCGGCGCGTTCGAGTTCCAGTCGGCGACTGCGAATCCGTTCCTGCGCCACGGTCAATTCATCGAGACCGAGCAGCCGATGCAGCGCGTCGAATAGATCGCTCGGTTTGCCGTCGACGAGTGCGCCGAGTTCGCTGTAGGACAGAAACGGTCGATACAACTCCAGCAGACCTGCCCAGCGGTCGCCATTGAAATCCGTTGGTGTATTGCGGGATCGCCGCTCCGTCCAGTGCGCCTGAGTCAAATCAGCCTGTGGTGACCACTCTTTGGCTATGGTCAGCTCAGGATCGTCTCCGGCGGTGAGCAATTCGAGTTCGATCCGCGCCGAACCACCATCGTGCAGATTCCGCCAACCCTCGCGCCACGCCGCGGATCGGCCGTCCCAGCGGCGATTACTACCGGTGAGCACCAGTTCAGCGGCCTCGGCGAAGCTCGACTTGCCACTTCCGTTGCGGCCCACCACCAATGTGAGACCAGGGCCGGGCGACAGCTCCAGTGTTGCCTCGGGTCCGATGCCGCGGAAACCGCGCACCCGAATCGCACGCAGGAATATGCCCGAACTGTCGAATTCGATTGTCAGATCATCGGGCTCGCCGCCACCGAGAGCGCGGAGCACGGTATGGGCCACATCGGGGGTGACGGCGGGATCGGTGGCGAGCCGCCGGGATACCACTTCGGTCAGGCGCGGCACCGGCGCAGTATCGGTTCCGGGATCTGTACGCATGCGTAACCCCCTACGCCACCGAACCGCGGCATGTCCTCCAACCCCGCACGGGTATCACTGTTGAAAGTTGAGCGAAACGCTACCCGATGGCGTCGAATTCGCCCACCGCGGTGCCGTTTCACCTGGTCGGAAGGGGAAATACGAATCTGCCCGCGGGGATGGTATGGCCATCGAACAGGCTGGGCCCCGCTCGATGTCCACCCCTCGCCAACCCCGGCGGGCAGCTCGATGGTGTGTCACCCGATTCGGGCGGCTCGGTCGGAGCCGAACAGGACAGAATGCCAGAATCGGACAACCAGCGCAAGGCGCGGTTGCCGCCGAATCTGCCGTCCGCGCAGCGTATTCCAGGAAAAACACCCGCTCACCACCTAACTTGTCGGTGGGGTGCGGTAGAAATTCGGCAACCTAGTAACGGGGGAAGACATGACATACAGTCGATCCGGGGCCGCCGGATGAACCAGGCGGGAGCCAACACATGACCGCGCCGTGGACCGAGGAACAGGTCAGCGCGCTCGCACCGGATGCGAGCTCGCTATCGGCCGCGCGCAAGCTCGCCGGGCGCTGGCACGGCACCGGACAGTCGGACACCGCACTGTGGGGCCTGTGTCAGGGCAGCGGCTCCAAGCCTTATCAGACAATCGTGGATCTGGCGGGTCCGGCATATAAGTGCTCGTGTCCCAGCCGCAAGTTCCCGTGCAAGCACGCATTGTCGCTCTTACTCGCCTGGTCGGGTGGCGCGGTCGCCGAAGCCACGATCGCGGACTTCGCAGCGGAGTGGATCAACGCACGCGCGGTCCGCGCGGCCAAGCCCCCCGCCGACCCGCAGGCCCGCAGGGCCAATCCGGCGACCGCCGAACAGCGGCGGGTACGGGTGACGGCGGGGCTCGAGGAGCTCGATATCTGGCTCGGCGATCAGGTGCGGACCGGACTGGCCCAGACAGACCGCTCATATCGTGCCTTCGAGGCGATCGCGGCCCGGATGGTGGACGCGCAGGCACCCGGCGTCGCCGCCGCGCTGCGTCAGCTGCCGACCACCGTGGTGACCAGGGCGGATTGGCCGGATGTCGTACTCGCCGAATACGCGAGACTGCATCTGCTGATCGCCGCGCACCGCCGCCTCGACGAATTGTCGCCGGAGCTGCGGGCAAGCGTCCGTACCCATATCGGCTATCCGACGTCCGCCGAATCCGTGCGCGCCGAACCGGCGGTTCGGGATCAGTGGCAGGTACTCGGCATCCGGACCAGCGAGGAGGAGCGCCTCTATACGCGCCGAACCTGGTTGTACGGCAGGCGGACTCGCCGCTGGGCACTGCTGCTCGAGCATTCCTTCGGTTCGCCGAGCTTCTCGGCGGAGGTACCACTTCCGGGGATGATGGCCGAAGCCGATCTGCACTACTACCCGGGCGGCGCGCCACTGCGGGCGCTCTGGGGCGAACGGCACGGTGCGGCCGAACCGTTCACCACGCTGCCGGTCGCCGACGGTACGATCGCTGGCGCATTGGCCGAACATGCCGAGGCGCTCGCGGGCGATCCATGGCTGCGATCGCGGCCGCTGCTGCTCACCGATGTCATGCCGGTATGGACTGAAAATGGCTGGTATATCACCGAATCCAATGGCACCGCGCTACCTGTTGCGGCCGCCGAGCAGCCGTGGCGACTGCTCGGGGTCTCCGGTGGCCATCCGTTGACACTGGCCGCCGAATGGGGTGTGGCCGGATTGGTGCCGATCTCGGTATGCACCGCCGGTGAGGTCGTCGATGTGGGTAGTGCGGAGTTCGGGCCGCGCGGGGCATCGAATGCGCTGGTGTCCGAGGAGCTGACCTCGGTGGCACTGCTCGGCACTGCTCGCAGGGCAGCCGATCCCGCTCGACTCGAGGCTCCGGTGGCGGCCGCCGCGACCAGGTTGCGCACCGATCCGGCACTGCTGCTGCTCGAATCCGCCGCGCTGCGTGGGGCTTTCGCGCGCGGCGGCGTATCCGTCAGCACGGCGGCCAAACCCGAACCCGCCGTGGATGACCCGCGGCGACTGCTGCCCCGCGCCGCGGCATCCCGCCTCGCCCGCCTGTTGCGGGATCGGTCCCCGTTTCTGCCCGAATGGCTTACGGCCGCAGCACCATTCGACTATCGCGCCCCCGATGCACTGTGCGCGCTGCTGCTCGAGCAGGCGAAGGCCGATACCGAACTGCGCGAGCCGCTATTGCGCCTGGCCGGAACCCGCGGCCGCTGGCTCGCCGATCAAAATCCGGACTGGCGCGACCTGGTGCGGCAAGGACCTTCCGATGCGCCGACGGAGCAGAGCTGGCTGTTCGGCCAACCGCCCGAGCGCCGCGAATGGCTGACCGAGCTGCGCGGCCGAGATGCCAAGGCCGCACGGGAAGCACTGATCGCGTCTTGGCCGAAGGAATCCGGTCCGCTGAAGGCGGAGCTATTGGCCATACTCGCCGATGGGATTTCGGCCGACGACGAACCACTGCTCGAGGCCGCATTGGACGATCGGCGATCTGATGTGCGGCGAGTCGCGGCCGCACTGCTACCACTGCTGCCGAATTCGGCATTCACCCAGCGCATGACTCGGCGCGCGAGCGCATGGGTCACGGTCGAACATATGCTGCTGCACCCGAATCTGGTTGTCCGCATTCCGGAGGAGCTCGATGACGCCGACCGCAGGGACGGCATCAACGACCGCACCGTCGAGTTCACCTATCGCTGGGACGGAGCACCGGATCTGCGTGCGGGTCGGCTGCGGCAACTCGTCGCGGCGACACCGCTGATGCACTGGGAGTCCGAACTCGGCGCGCCGGATAAGGCCACCCGCGCCAAGATCAGCGAACGGTTCCGCCAGCCGCTGTTCGACGGCTGGGTGGATGCCACACTGGCACAACATGATCCGACCTGGGCGCGGGCGCTATTCGACGCGGGCGTGCCGACCGATCTGGCGATGCTGCGGCGGCGTGAATTATTCGCGCTGCTGCCGCTGCCCGATCGCACTCGGCATCTGCTGCAATTGGACGGCGCGTGGCTCTCGGAGCTCGAGGCATTGCTGCCCGCCATCGGCCATCCGTGGCCGGAACCCCTTGCCCAACACCTGATTCTGTTGTTGTTCGAACGCGCACGCGCCGCAGCCAAGCGCCCGGAAGCGCATGGCACGGGACCGAGCGCGCATCGGTCACTGCTGTCCGCGGCGGCCGTACATCTGCCCGTCAGCGCGGCGCGTACGGCCACTGCGGTGGCACGCCGATGCACCGATCCCCATTGGGAGCGAGCCTTCGATCAACTCGCCCATGACCTCAACCACCGCTCGATGATGCTCGAGGAGTTGCAGTGACCACTACCGATTCGATGCCGGAGCTGTTGCGTCCACATGCCGAACAGGCGTATGCCGAGGAGTTGCGGGCGCTGGCAGCGATCGATGATCGGCCGCGGCCGCCGTCGTGGCAGCTGTCACCATGGGCGGTGGTCACCTATCTGCTGGGTGGCACGCTCGACGATGGCACCGTGATCAGCCCCAAGTACGTCGGACCGCGTCGCCTCATGGAGGTGGCGGTCGCGACGCTGGCGACCGATCGGGCGCTGCTGCTGCTCGGCGTGCCCGGCACCGCGAAAACCTGGGTATCGGAACATCTTTCGGCCGCGATCAGCGGCGCGTCGACGCTGCTCGTCCAGGGCACATCGGGCACCGCCGAAGAGGCGATCCGCTATGGCTGGAACTATGCGCGGCTGCTCGCGGAGGGGCCGAGCGAGGGTGCGCTGGTGCCGTCGCCGGTCATGACGGCGATGCGTCGCGGTGCGATCGCGCGGATCGAGGAACTCACCCGTATTCCGTCCGATGTGCAGGATGCGCTGATCACCGTGTTATCCGAAAAGACGCTGCCGGTGCCGGAACTCGGGATGGAGGTGCAGGCGGCCAAGGGTTTCAATGTGATTGCCACTGCCAATGACCGTGACCGTGGCGTCAACGACCTGTCCTCCGCGTTGCGTCGCCGCTTCAATACCGTTGTGCTGCCGCTGCCCGCCAGTGAGGACGAGGAGGTCGCCATTGTGACCCGCCGCGTCGAACAGCTCGGCTCCGCGCTCGAACTTCCGACTGTTCCGGCTGCGGCCGAGGAGGTGCGCAGAGTTGTTCGCGTCTTCCGCGAGCTGCGCTCCGGTATGACTGCCGACGGCCGCACCAAACTCAAGACGCCCTCCGGCACCCTGTCCACCGCCGAGGCGATCTCGGTGATTACCAATGGCATAGCCCTGTCGGCACACTTCGGCGACGGTACCTTGCGTGCCTCGGATATCGCGGGCGCGGTCCTCGGCTCGGTCATCAAGGATCCGGTGGGCGACGCTGTCATCTGGACCGAATATCTGGAAGCCGTTGTGCGTGAACGTCCAGAGTGGTCCGACTTCTACCGCGCCTGCCGCGAGGTCACCCGATGAGGGCGCGGCGACATCTGAGCCGACGACATCGCCCGTTCTACCGGGGGTGACATGGTGAGGAAGACAAACACAGTGGACGAGCAGCAGAGCGCAGCCTCGAGCGGTCCGGTGACCCGCGTATTCGGTATCCGCCATCACGGCCCGGGTTCGGCCAGATCCCTGCGCGCCGCATTGGAGCAGTTTCGTCCCGACGCGATCCTGATCGAGGGTCCGGCCGATGCCGATCCCTTGGTCGGATACGTCGCGGCAGAGGGGATGTCGCCGCCTGTCGCGCTGCTGGCCTATGTGCCGGATCAGCCCGCCAAGGCCGCATTCTGGCCCTTCGCCGTATTCTCCCCCGAATGGCAGGCGCTGCGATATGCGGTGGAACATGCAGTGCCGGTGCGGTTCTGCGATCTACCCGCCACCACTGTCCTGGCCACCGAAGACGAACCGGGCGACCGCATCGACCCACTCGCCGAATTGGCCGCCGCCGCCGGCTATGACGATGCCGAACGCTGGTGGGACGCAGTAGTCGAATCCGTCGCCGACACCGACGCTTTCGAAGCGATCACCGAGGCAATGGGCGCACTGCGCGAAGCAGTTGCAGGTGACACCAGCGGCGAGGCACCCGATGACGCGGGCGACGACATCACACCGACTGGCGGCACTGTCGAGGTCGAACCCGGCGACGCACGCGAAGGGTCGGTACGCGATCGAATCCATTACGAATACACGGCAACCGACGCCGTCGCAGGCCGTACCGCACACGGCTCGGCCGACGCCAACCCCACCGAGGTCGAACCCGGCGGCACATGCGACGGGCCAACACACGACCGACTCCAGCAGGAACACACAGCATCCGACACCGCCGTAGGCCGTGCCGCACACGGGGCGGCCGGTGAGAACGCACCGACCGGCGACACTGTCGGCGAAGCGATCGGGCTCGAACACGCCGAGCGCGAACCCCTCGGAATCGACACGCACACACTTCGGCGTGAAGCGTATATGCGGCAGACGATGCGGAGGGTGTTGAAGGAGGGGGCGCGGCGGGTTGCAGTGGTGTGTGGGGCATGGCATGCACCGGCGTTGGCGGGGAAGTTGGGTCCGGCGACGGCAGACACCAAGTTGCTCAAGGGGCTGCCGAAGGTGAAGGCGACGGTGACTTGGGTGCCGTGGACGCATTCGCGGCTGGCGACGACCTCCGGATACGGTGCCGGGATTACTTCGCCGGGCTGGTATCACCACCTGTTCACCGAGACCGAGCAGCCGATCGCGCGCTGGCTGACCAAGGTGGCTGGAGTACTGCGCGCCCACGATCTGCCGGTGTCGAGTGCGCACATCATCGAATCCGTCCGGCTCGCCGATACGCTCGCGGTGCTGCGGGCTCGGCCGCTGGCCGGACTGTCGGAGGTCACCGAGGCGGTGCGGTCGGTAATGTGCGCCGGCGATGAGACGATGCTGCGGCTCGTCGCTTCCGAACTAGTGGTCGGCGAGGCACTCGGAGCCGTGCCGGATGGCACGCCGACCGTGCCGCTGGATGCCGATCTGCGCGCCAGGATCCGCACACTGCGGCTCGAGCAGGAGGCCCTGTCCCGCAATCTCGATCTCGACCTGCGCAAGGAGCGCGGAGTCGAGCGTTCGCGACTGCTGCACCGGCTGCGGGTGCTCGGAATCGACTGGGGCACACCGACAACCGGTGAAGTGCGCAGCACCGGTACCTTCCGCGAATCCTGGACGCTACGGTGGCGACCCGAATTCGCCGTCGCGATCATCGAGGCCTCCCGCTGGGGCACTACCATTCGCACCGCGGCGGAAGCCAAAATCCTGGATACCGCTGGCCGCGAGGGCAGTACCGTCGGCGATCTCACCGACGCACTCGAAGTCGCGCTGCTCGCCGACCTCGGCGATGCCACCAATGGCCTGATCACCCGCCTGGAGTCGGCAGCGGCACTCGACCACGACGTAACCCACCTGCTCGCCGCCCTTCCCGGCCTGACCCGCACACTGCGCTACGGCGATGTCCGCGGCACCGATACCGAGGCACTCGCCCACGTCGCGGACGGTCTGCTCGTGCGGATATGCGCGGGCCTGCCCGGCGCGGTGACCGGCCTCGATACCGACGCCGCCGAACATCTGCGCACCCAACTCGATGCCGCCCACACCGCCATCCACACCCGCGACAATGATTGGGCAACCGGCGAATGGCTCGCCGCCCTGCACCGCCTGGCCGACCGTGACGATGTGCACGGCGCTCTCGTCGGCCGCGCCGTCCGATTACTGGCCGATGCCGGGCGCATCGATGAAACCGATTCCGCGCGTCGGCTTTCCGCCGCGCTCTCGATCGGCAATACGGCCGCCGCCAAGGCGGCCTGGATCGACGGGTTCCTCGGCGGTCGCGGGCTGATACTGGTCCACGACCGAGAGTTGTTGCGGCTCATCGACGATTGGCTGCGCGGTCTCGGCGACGATATGTTCGTCGAAATCCTGCCGCTACTGCGCCGCACCTTCGGCGCATTCGAATCCGGGGAGCGCCGCGCCATCGGCCAGGCGGTGCGCGACAGCGGCTCCGGCGCAGCGCGCACCGGCGAGGAAGCGGCATTCGATATCGAACGCGGGCTCGTCGCCATGCGCACGGTCGCGGACATCCTGGGAGTGCCGGTATGAGCCCAAACACGCTCCTTCAGCACCCGTTCGACCCCCTCGATCAACCCCGAACCACGATGTGGCGACATAGTGCCGTCACCGAACTTCCCGGAGTGACCGGATGAACGCGATCGATGAAACCCAGTCCAGGCGTTGGCGTCTGGTACTCGGCACCGCGGCCGAACAACCCCTCGGCGGGTTGGGTTCCGCGGACGACGAGGCGATGGATCGAGCACTCGGCGCGGTCTACAACACCGATGATCAGACATCCGGTAAACGCTCCGCCGGACTGGGCGGCTCCGCACCGAAGGTGGCCCGCTGGCTCGGCGATATCCGCAGCTACTTCCCGTCCACCGTCGTCGAGGTCATGCAGCGCGATGCCGTGGATCGGCTCAATCTGACCCAGCTCCTGCTGGAACCGGAACTACTCGAGGCGGTGGAACCCGATGTGCATCTGGTCGGCACCCTGCTGAGCCTGAACCGCGTGATGCCCGAAACCACCAAGGCAACAGCGCGAATGGTGGTCGAGAAGGTGGTCCGCGAAATCGAACAGCGCATTGCCGCGCATACCGTCGCAGCGGTCTCCGGTGCGCTGAATCGCGCCGCCCGCGTCACCCGACCTCGGCTGCGCGATATCGACTGGGACCGCACCATCCGCAAGAACCTGGCCAACTACCTCCCCGAACATCGGACCGTGGTGCCCGAACGCCTGGTCGGCTACGGCCGCAAGGCGCAGGCGGTGCGCCGCGATGTCGTCCTCGCGATCGATCAATCCGGCTCTATGGCCTCCAGCGTGGTCTACGCCTCGGTCTTCGGCGCGGTTCTGGCCTCCATGCGCTCGCTGAAAACATCTCTGGTCGTCTTCGATACCGAGGTCGTCGATCTGACCGAACAGCTCAGCGATCCGGTCGAGGTCCTTTTCGGCACCCAACTCGGCGGCGGCACGGACATCAATCGTGCTATCGCCTACTCCCAATCACTCATCACCCGCCCGGCCGATACCTTGTTCGTCCTCATCTCCGATCTCTATGAGGGTGGTATCCGCGAAGAGATGCTGCGCCGCGTCAACGCCATGCGGGAGTCCGGCGTTCAGGTGGTTGTGCTGCTCGCCCTCTCCGATGACGGCGCTCCCGCCTTCGACCACGAAAATGCCGCCGCCCTGGCCGCGCTCGGCGTACCGGCGTTCGCCTGCACCCCCGACAAGTTCCCGGACCTGCTCGCCCTGGCCCTTGACCGCGGCGATATCCAAGCCTGGGCCAACCGAAATGCCGGAGCCAGCTGAGTCAGCGCGTCGGCACAAGCTGCGGACCCACCGGCCCCATGGCACCCCACGCCGTAGCCGAGGCGGGCACCACCAGCGGATGCAGCAGCGCGGCCAACCCGAGCAGCACCACCGCGACGATCGCGTCGAGCCAATAGTGATTGCCGGTCCCGACCACGACGAGCGTGGTGAGCACCGGATGCGCCAATGCCAGCCACCGCCAGGAACTACGGGTCGCCGCGACCACGGCGAAGGCCAGCAGCAAGGCCCACCCCACATGCAGCGAGGGCATGGCGGCGAACTGGTTCGAAAGCCCGCCGGAATCCGGTGAACCATAGACGGATTGGCCGTGGAGGGCGGCGAGGTCGACGAAACCGTAATCGGGCAGCATGCGCGGAGGCGCGAGCGGTATCAGCACATGCACGACGAGCGCGGCCCCGGTCAATGCCACCATCAGGTTGCGGGTCCAGCGGTAGTGCTCCGGCCGGAAGACCCACAGCCACAACAGCACCCCGACCGCCACCGTGAAATGTGCGGTGGCGTAATAGAAGTTGGCCGGTACCGCGAGCAAATCCCGATGCAGGAATACCGCCTGCACCGTAGTCTCCTCCGGCAGCCCGAGCTTATCCTCGAGCCCGAGCATGGCCCTGGCATTTCCGAGCGCGTGCACGGTGTCATCGGCGGTGAACATCCGCCCGACCCGATAGGCCACATAGAGCACGGTGATCAACGCGAGCTGTCGAACCGCCTCGCCGCCGCGGCCGTGCACCGCCGCCCTCATCTTCTCGCCGATGCCATCGACCGCGGGCGAAAAACCCACGTTCGGACCACCGAGACCCACCGCCACCATTGCCAGCGGCCTCCTTACCCATCCATCCCCGGGCCGTTATCAGACGTTAAACGGAGTATCAACCTCCGTTTAACGTAGCATCAGTCGTTAGCCAGACTCAGCACACTGTGACCAGAGAGACATCTCGATTCGACTGCTCAGCGATCTCGACTCGCTGGATGATCCGCACGCTGCGCGTCATCGCCAGCCGACGGCCGCACCCGACTACACGCATCGGGATGCGAAACCCGCCAATGTCCTGCCGCGACGGTCGGCGGGCACTGGATTCGCACGATCGAGCGCTGTTGACCGACTTCGGGATCGCCCGGCTGCCCGACGACAGCGGCCACGTCACCAGCGCCCGGAACGCGGTCCGGGCTACGCCTCGCCCGAGTAGCTGACTCTTGGATCGCCTAACCGACCAATACTCCCCGGCCTACCCCAGTCAGCTGCGCACCGACCGCATGCAGCCCCGCGTGGACTCGACCACCGCAGAATCGACGGAGACATCTTCGAATCTCAATGTGTGACGCAGCGGCACTCACACGATTGGCCCGGAAGGCTGGCTGCCGGGCATTCGCCGTACTCCCCGCCGACCCGGTCGGCGACACATCGAACCGATCGTGCGCAGCGAAACCGTTGTCGCGGCGGGTCCGATCATCGAGCGACTGCCGCGCACCTCTGCACCGACTCGGCCCACTCCGCCGAGCGACGTCTATCGAGTGCCGACGGCGGAGTGGCCCGTACTTTCCGAGGTAGACCTACAGGTCCGCGATAGCCGCCAGTGGTGGCGTACGGGCGGCCCGGATGCCCGGCCACAGCGCGGCCAGCACACCGACGACGGCCGAGCTGATGAGCACGAGCACCAGCTGGTTCCACGGGATGGCGATCTCATCGATGCCCAGATCACGCAGGGTTCGGAGGAAGCCGATACCCAGACCGAGGCCGAGCAGCATCCCGACGATCGCACCGAATACCGCTATCAACATGGATTCCAGATAGATGGTTCGGCGCACCTGCGACCGTTGCATGCCGACCGCGCGCAACATACCGATCTCTCGACGGCGTTCCACCACCGACAACGCCAGGGTATTGACGATGCCGAGAATGGCGATCACCACCGCCAACGCGAGCAGTCCGTAGAGGATAGCGAGCAACGTATTGATCTGTTTGCCCTGCGCGCCCTTGAACTCCTCCCGGTCCTGCACCTGAACGACGACGAACTGCTCGGTCGCATTCTCCAGATCGGTACGCATCTGGGTCAGATCGGCACCCGGCTCGGCCTTGACGAACATGAGCAGGTTGGTCCGGAAGTTGACCGGCATCACCTCGTCGTACATGACCGGCGAGACCACCAACGGGCCGAGCAGCGGCGTCTTCTTGTAGATGCCGACCACCCCGACCGGAATCTTCTTGAACCCGAGGCTCGTCACGGTGACCTGATCGCCGACCTTCCAGCCGCGTTTATCGGCCTCGTCCTCCGACACCATGACATCGTGATCGCCGAGGGTGTTGGTGCCCTTGATCATGTCGTAGTTGATGACGCGATCGGGCGTGCCGTCGAATTCGGTGCCGGTCAGCTGCTCATCGCCGACCTTGAATGTGACACCGCGCAAGCCGACCACATCCGCCACCCCGGGCACCGATTTGCGTACCGCGTCACCCGCACCGAGCGGCACACCGATCAGCTGCGGTCCGGCCAGCACATAGTCGGCCTTCACCCCCTTATCGACGAGCACACTCACGCTGGCTTTCGCCGATGCGCCGAGCATGCCGATCGCGGTCACCAGCATCAGACCGAGGGTGAGCGCGAAAGCCGTTGCGGCAGTGCGCCGTGGATTGCGCGCGGCGTTATTGCGCGACATCCGGCCGATCGACCCGAACGGCCGCAGCAGCACCCCGAGACCGCCCACCACCGGCCGCGACAATGCGGGCGCGGCGAGCAGTACCGCGAAGATCAGACCGAGCGCGCCGATCCCGACCGTCAATGCGGCGTGGCCGCCGGTCTTCTGCGCGCCGAGCAGCACGAGCACCACACCCGCGACGGCCAGCGCGAGGCCGATTCCGGTCCGCAGCCGCAGCGATTCACCGGTCGAGGCGAACTCCTCGCGCATCGCCTGCACCGGCGGAATCTTGGCGGCGCGACGCGCGGGCGCATAGGCGCTGACCACCGTCACCAGCAATCCGACGAGCAGCCCGACGATCACCGTGCGCGGCAGCACCGTCAGCGATCCGGTCGGCAGGCCGAGATCGAATGCATTGAGCAGTGCCGAAAGCCCGAAGGCAAGACCGATGCCGCCCGCCAAACCGATTGCGCTGCCGATCAATCCGATGACCAGCGCCTCCGCCACCACGGATCGGCCGACCTGTTGTCGACTCGCGCCGACCGCGCGCAGTAGCGCCAACTCACGCAGCCGCTGGGCCACGATCATCGAGAAGGTGTTGTAGATGATGAAGGTGCCGACGATCAGTGCGATCGCACCGAAGGCGAGCAGGAAGTAATTGATGAAGTTGAGCGCGTTGGAGACTTCCTTCTTCAGATCGGCGCGCACCTGATCGCCGTTCTGCACCTTGTAATCCACCAGCACGTTCGCGATCTTGTCGCGCAGTTCGTCGCCGGGAGTACCGGCAGCGGCCGCGATATCGACATAGGCGACATGGGTGCCGTCGGTGAACAGCTGGCGCGCCTGCGTGTCGTCGAACAGCACACCGATGAATCCGCCGGTGTCCGACGGGACTTCGTAGATTCCGGTGAGCGTGACGTCGATCGGATTGCCGTGTGAGGGAACCAGCACCTTGGTCTTCTCACCGACATGCAGACCCGCGCGTTCCGCGCCGCCGGTATTGAGCGCGATTTCGCCCTCGCGCGCGGGCGGGACACCCTGAACGAACTTATCCGGCTCGGCGACCGCCTTATCCGGCGGGATATAGGACTGACCGAAAGTCGGTGCGCCTCCGGTCTGTACGGCCTTTTTGCCATCCGGATACAGCAGCACCAGCGGTCCGTTGACACTCGGCGCGACCGCCCGCACCCCGTCCATCTTGGCGATCTGATCGACCACGCTGAGCGGAATACCCTGTGCCTGTTGTTTTTGCGGACTCACCCGCACATCGACGCCCTTGGCCTGATTGGCGAATATCCCGTCGAAGGTCCGCTGCAAGGTGTCGGTGAAGACGAAGGAGCCTGCGATGAATGCGGTTCCGAGCACCACCGATAGCAGGGTCAATGCCAGGCGCACCTTGTGCGCGGCGAGATTGCGCAAGACCACCTTGCGCATCGGTTTGCCGCTCACGACTGCGCCTCGCTGACGCTCGGCTCCGTCGTGCGCGAAGGCGCGCTGTGTCTTTGGTTCACTCGCTGACGCTCGCTCACGACTGCGCCTCGCTGACGCTCGGCTCCGCCGTGCGCGAAGGCGCGCTGTGTCCTTGGTTCACTCGCTGACGCTCGCTCACGACACCTGCTCCAGCGACTTCATCTTGTCGAGCACCGATTCGGCGGTCGGATCACGCAACTCGTCGACAATACGACCGTCGGCTAGGAATACCACCCGGTCGGCATATCCCGCCGCATGCGGCTCATGGGTGACGATGACGACCGTCTGCCCGAATTCGTCCACCGCCGCGCGCAGGATCGACAGCACCTCCTCCGAGGCGCGCGAGTCGAGATTGCCGGTCGGCTCGTCACCGAAAATGATCTCCGGCTTGCCCGCCAGCGCCCGCGCACACGCCACGCGCTGCTGCTGTCCGCCGGACAGTTCGCTCGGGCGGTGCGTGAGTCGATCGGTGAGTCCGAGCCGCTTGATCACCGTATCCAGCCAGTCCTGGTCGGGCTTGCGGCCCGCGATATCCAGCGGCAGGGTGATGTTCTCCTGCGCGGTCAGCGTCGGCACCAGGTTGAACGCCTGGAAGACGAAGCCGATGCGGTCGCGGCGCAACCTGGTCATCTGCTTATCGGAGAGCCCGGCGAGATCGGTATCGCCGATCCGCACGGTTCCGGAGCTGGCACTGTCCAGGCCGGCCAGGCAATGCATGAGAGTCGATTTGCCCGATCCGGAGGGCCCCATGATCGCGGTGAACTCCCCCTTCACGAACTCTGCCGATACCCCATCCAGTGCCCTGACCTGCGTATCTCCGTGTCCATAGACCTTCGTCATGTCGATGGCGCGGGCCGCCACAGTAGTGGCGGCTGCCGAATTCTCGAGGTCGGCACCTAGGGCGTGCGAAGTCATGGAATCCAGTCTGTCCGGTATCGAGCGCCCGCGCCATCAGGGACCTCCCCCAACTCTCGAGGTCTCAATAAACCCTTAGAACTACTCCGACCGGCCCAGACCGAAGACGGTCGGATCTTGCGCGAGGTCGCGGAAGTAGCGCGCGCCGTCCGGCACCAGGCGCCGTTCGGTGAGATCGAGCAGACCGCCCACCCCGACGATCTCGGCGGAGATCGTGCCATCGGCCTTGCGGATCTCCTGAATGGTCCGGTGGGTCTTGCCATCCCAGGCGAAATCGCAAGTGACGGTGACCTCGTCGCCCACGAACAGTTCCTGTTTGAACTCGAGCGTGACCTGCAGCGAGATCGGCCCGACCCCGGCATCGCGCAGCTTCTCTTGGGACAAGCCGCCCTCCCGCAGGCAGGCCCACCGCGCACGTTCCGCATAGTGCAGATAGACAGCCTGGTTCATATGCCCGTTGCCATCGATGTCCTCGGGCGACACGGTGATCGAGAGCGCGAATCCCATGGACTCACGGTAGCGGCGGGGTACGACAAGAATCCGCAGCTACCGCACCGGCCTCATGCCTTGATGAAATCGAGGATGTCGGCATTGAGCTGCGCGGCGTGCGAGATCATGATGCCGTGTCCGTTAGCCCCGGTATCACTTGGCCAGTTGCCCTACTCGCTGGCGCGCAACACCGAGCAGAGTTGCGACATCGACGTCAGGAACGTCTTCGCGCCGGAGCTCCTTCACAAGTGCACGCTGTTCATCGTTGAGTTGGTTCGACAGACTTTCGAGCTTCGCGCGAAGCTCAGCAATGCGTTCAGTTCGCATTTGCAAATCGTGCGCATCACCGAAGTCGTCGACAATCAAACGTGTTTCGACCCGAGAGAGCGGAACGTCGAGCTTCGCAGCAATGATCGTGCGCGCCTCATAGCCGACGTCTGTCAAGTGGCGTGCTTGTCCGCACGGATCTTGCCCGTACACATCTGGGATAGTGATTTCCCACCATCGCCCGACGCGGCTTGCGTGAATGTCATAGGTAATGGCTTCGCTCACTGTTCCTCCTTAGCGCAATCGCAGGAGTCAACGGCCTTGTTGATAGTGCGGACCACGCCCGGCGAAATTGTGCGGTGGCCATCCGGGACACTCACGTCATGTTTACTGGACGGACACCCGTAGATGGTGTGGCTACCGGCACCATCGCGCAGCCGGGACCAACCGGCCTCCTTGAGTGCCTTGAGGACTTTCCTGGTCGGCTGCTCTGCGATCACTAGATATGCTAGCACGCTAGCCGAAAATTCGGCAAGCGAGCTAGCCCATTCTAGGTTACGAGGATCGCCACGGACGCCGAGGTTCCGCCGTGACGGAGGAGGAACTACTTCAGAATCAGCAGTGCCGACTTCTCGATGCGGTCGGCGATTTCGGAGTAGGAGGCGTAGCCCATACCCGCGCGGACGAGCGCGCCCGCGTACAAGAGTTCCAGGGATTCGACCACATTCTGGTCGGCGTCGGGACCGAGAGCGCGCACCAGGCGTTTGCGGATCTCCATCCCGATCCGCGCGCGCAGGTGGGCCACATCCGGATCGCGACCGAGCAACGCGCTGGTCACCGCGCCCGAGAGTTCCTGTTCATCGGCGACGAGCATGGCGATATTGCGCAGTTCGGCGACGACCCGGACCGTGGGGTCAGGATCATCGCTGACGGGAGCCGAACTGGCGAACAGGCGACGCCAGAAGATCTCGGCGACGAGATGTTCCTTGGAGGAGAAGTAGGTATACGCCGTGGCGGTGCCGACGCCGGCCGCCGCGGCGACCATGCGGATGGTCATCCCCGCGAAGCCTTCGCGCGCAAGCACTTCCACTGCGGCCTTGGTCAGCTTGTCGACGGTGTCGGCCTGCTTCTCGGTGAGGCGACGCCGGGTCGCCTCCAGGATGATGGACTCACCTTCGGACATGTGTCTAGATCCTACTTTGCGGCGGCGCGACCGGCGCGTCGGCCATAGAAGCTGCCGTCACCAAGGGACGCACCGCTGACATAGCCACCGGCACAGAGCCCGGAGGTGCAGCGGCCCGCGGCGAACAGACCCGGAATCGGTTCACCGCAGACGTGCAGCACCCGCGAATCCAGATCGGTGCGCAACCCACCGAGCGTGAAACCCGCTGTGAATCCCCGCATGTCGAAGGCCGCGAGCGGGGTGCCGATCGGCTTGACCCACTCCGGCTTCTTCCCGAGCAACGGATCCTTGCCATCGGCGGCGTGCAGGTTGTAGCACTCCACGGTGCCCTGCAACGCACGCTCCGGCAGACCCATATCGGACTCCAGCTCGGCGACCGTCTCGGCCGCCCAGGTCGGCGGTTGCCGGAAGAACGGCGTGGACGTCACCGTGGCCATGGCTGCCTCGAGCGACTCCTCATCAATGACCAGAAATGCCTGATTCTCCTGCTGGATCAGCGTCGCCTGCCCGATCCGCCCCGGATAGGTGTCCTCCGGGATATAGCGCTGGCCGCGCCCGTTGACCAGGATCCCGCGCGCCAACAGCTGTGGATCACCGAAGAACGCCACCTCGGTCGCATCCATGTGCGCCAACTCCGCACCCAGCGCCTGCGCTACCAGGATGCCGATGCCGTCGTGCTCCTCGATGGCGGCGGCGGGTCGCCCGATCAACCGCGGCGCATAGCCTTCGATCATCTGCTGGTGGTAGGCGAAGCTGCCGGTGGCGAGCACGACCCCGCGTTCGGCGCGGATCGCGACCTCTTTGCCGAAGCGCGTCGCGATGACGCCGACCACCCGATCGGTCTCGTCGATCACCAGCCGCCGGATCCTGATGTCGTATTCGACGCCGACGCCGAGACTTTCGGCGGTATCGGCGAGCGGTTTCATCAGCATGTAGCCGCCGCTCTTGGCCCCGATCTTCTTATCCGCCATCTGCGGAACGTGGCCGCGCGGAGCGGGTTTCGCGATCGTATTGAACGGCGCGGCATTCTCGCCACCGGAGTACATGAGTCCTTGGTCGTGCGGCGGTTCCCAGCCGGGCTCACCCCAGAACTCCTCCTTGAACGGCACACCGCAGGAGACCAGCCAGTTGTAGTGCTCGACGCTGTTCTGGCAGTAGTCCGTGATCTTGGCTCTATCCTGTCCCGGCCCCAGCGCGGCCTGCAGGAATGTCTCCATATTCTCGGGTGTGTCCTCGAAGCCGAGCGCCTGCTGCAACGGGGTGCCACCCCCGAGGTAGATGAATCCGCCCGCCATGGCCGCCGCACCGCCCCAGCCGCCGGTGCGTTCCAGAATCAGTACATCGGCACCCGCGCGTGCGGCCTCGATCGCGGCACAGACACCGGCGATGCCGTATCCGGCGACGACGACATCGGCTTGGAAATCCCACGCGGTGACCGCGTCGGCGAGCAGCGGCCGGACCTTTGCGGCATCAGACATGTTTCGCGTTCCTCACTTGCTCACGTCTTCGGACGGCACAGACGATTCGGACTCCGCCACTTGTTCGGACTGCTTGCGTGCCGCCTTTTTCTGTTGGGCGACAATCGTTCCCACCAGTAGATCGAGTTTCGTGCCGGTCGGCCACCCGATGTAATAGCAGAGGAATAGCGCGATTTCATGCAGCTGCGCCTCGGTCAGCTCCTGGTTGCGCAGGGCCGCGCCGATCTGGATACCCGCCGTATCCATCGCCCCCTGGGCGGCGAGCGCACCGAGCAGGAGCAGTCGGCGGTCCCGGATGGTGATTCCAGGGCGCGACCAGATTTCGGCGAAGAGGTGATCTGCCGTCACGGCGAAATGGTCGCCCGGGTAGTCCTGGAACTCGGTGCCGTAGACCTCGGCCATCTTGGCCAGCCCGCGCTGACGCACGGAATCGGCGGATCCGTTCTCCTGCGCACCGGTCACCCGACCGCCACCCCCCATCGAATCGCTACGCGATGCCTCACTCATTGGATTCCCTTTCCTTTGGCACGCCGAGCCCCGGCCCGAGACGGTCGAGAGCCAGTTCCGCCAGCGGCAATTCGACGCCGAGTCGCGCGCCGAGATCCAGGGCCAGGCTCAGATCCTTTTCGCCGAGATCGCGCACGTGGCTCAGGATCGGCAGCCAGAAATCATGCGGTTCGATCGGCGCGGTGCGGTCGCGCAGCATGATCGCGCCGGGCCCGCCGGTGACCGCGTCGGAGTGCCGGACGACATTGCCCAGCACGGTGATATCCAGATCCGCGGCCTCGGCGAGCCGCTGCGCCTCGGTGGCGGCGGTGAATGCGATGAAATGCAAGAGGTTGCGCGCCAACTTCATTCGGGTGCCCGCACCGACCGGTCCGGCGTGCACGACCAGATCGGCGAAGCAGCCGAAAGGACCGCGCACCCGCTCGAATGCCGTATCGCTGCCGCCGACCATCACGGCGAGCTTGCCGCGCGCGGCCCCGACCGCACCACCGCTGATCGGTGCGTCCACCAGTTCGACGCCATATTCGCCACATTCGCCCGCCAGCTCCTCGGCGGTCCGGTCGCTGATGGTGGAGTGGACCGCGACAACCGTGCCAGGGGCGGCCGTTCGCAACACCCCGTCCGGTCCGGTGACCACGGCCCGCACCTGCGCGTCATCCAGTACGGTCACCGAGATGACGGCCGCCTTCTCGGCGATCTCGGCAGCAGAAACGGCCGCTGCCGCACCGGCTTCGAGAAGCGGCGCGACCGCATCGGGCCGCATATCGCAGACAGTGAGGCCGCCGGGCCAGGACAGCAGACTTTTGGCCATCGGGGCGCCCATATTGCCCAAACCGATGAACCCGACCGGCAATTCGTCAGCTGTGCCGATTGTTCGCTCGTTGCGCTCACTCATGACCGGAACACTTGTCCGCCGTCGACATTGAAGATCTGCCCGGTGACCCAGCTCGCGTCGTCCGAGAGCAGATACAGGCAGGCGCCGACCAGGTCATCCGGTGTTCCCATTCGCTTGAGCGGCAACCGTTTCACCATATCGTCGACAATGACGCTCGGTGTCACGGTTTTGGTGGCTTCGGTATCGATGGGGCCGGGTGCGATGGCATTGATGCGAATGTTGGAACCGCCGAGTTCGAAGGCAAGTTGCTGGGTCAGGCCGTTGATGCCGACCTTGGCCAGGCCGTAGAAGCTGGAGTAGGTCCAAGCGGCGGTGGAGGATTGGTTGACGATGGATCCGCCGCCCGCCTTGACCATGTGCTGCCACACCGCACGCGTCATATTCAGCGCGCCGTCCATATTCACGCTCATGAACTTCTTGTAGTAGTCCCATGGCACGCTGAGCAGCAGGTTGAGTTTCATATCGCCATAGATGGCGGCATTGTTCACCAGATGGTCGATCGCACCGAATTCGCGGATGGTCAATTCGGCCAGGGCGGTGGCCGAGTCCGGATCGGCCACATCGACCTCGCCGAAGATGGCGCTGCCGCCGTCGGCGGTGATCTCGGCCGCGACGGCTTTACCGCGTTCGGCATTCAGGTCGGCGACGACGACATTGGCACCTTCGCGCGCCAAGGCCTTGGCATACGTCGCGCCGATGCCTTGGGCCGCGCCGGTGACGATGGCGGTCTTTCCCGGGAATCGAGTCATGAAATCAGCTCCTATAATTTATCCAGCATCGCGAAGCGAGACGGGTGGGCCTATCCGGCGGTCGCGACGAGCTTGGTTTCCAGGTATTCCTCGAATCCGGCGACGCCCATTTCCCGGCCGATGCCGGATTGTTTGTAACCGCCGAACGGTGCGTCGGCCGAGTACCAGATGCCGCCGTTGACGCCGATCGTGCCGGTGCGAACGCCGTTGGTGACGTGCCGAATTCGGTCCGGGTCGGTGCCCCACACCGAGCCGGAGAGCCCGTACGGGGAGTCGTTGGCGATCCGGATCGCATCGTCGTCACCGTCGTGCGGGATCACCACGAGCACGGGTCCGAAGATTTCCTCGCGCGCGACCGTCGCGGTATTCGGCACATCCGCGATCAACGTCGGTTCGATGAAGTACCCGCGCTCGCGGCCAGCCGGTCGGCCGCCGCCGACTACGATCCGGCCGCCTTCGGCGCGCGCGATCTCCAGATAGCGCTCGACCCTGGCCCGCTGGCGTTCGGAGATCAGCGGCCCGCAGACGGTGCGCGCATCGGCGGGATCACCAGGCACGATGCCCGACAGCGTTGCCGCCGCCGCCTGGATCGCTTCGTCATATACGGCGCGCGGCACCAGCAGTCGGGTGGTGAGGGCACACCCCTGTCCCGCGTGCACGGCCACCGAAAACGCCGCCACCGAACAGGCTCCCGCGATATTCGCATCGTCGAGCACGATGAATGCCGATTTGCCGCCGAGTTCGAGGAAGGTCTTCTTCAAAGTTGTTGCCGCACCCGTCATTACCGATCGACCGGTCTGCGTCGAACCGGTGAAACTGATCATGTCGACGCGCGGATCGGTGGTGAGCTGTGCGCCCAGACCGTGATCGGTGGAGGTCACGATATTGACGACGCCGGGCGGAATATCGGTCTGCTCGGCAATGATCGCACCGACCGCCGCCGCACACCACGGGGTATCCGGTGCGGGTTTGAGCACCACGGTATTTCCGGCCGCGAGCGCGGGACCCAGTTTGGCGAAATTGATCTGGTGCGGGAAGTTCCACGGCGTAATGGCACCCACCACGCCGACCGCCTCGCGGCGCAGCACCCGATGGCTCTTGATGCCCATGGGCGTCGCGGTGCCGAGATCGGTTTCCCAGCTGTAGGTTTCGGCCAGCGACGCGGAGAATGACAGATCCGCGACCGGGCCTTCGAGTTGCGGCCCTCGGGTCAGCATAGTCGGTGCGCCCGCCTCGGCCACGGTGATCTCACGTAGCTCCTCGACATTGGCCTGCAATGCGGTGCGCAACTGTTCGAGGCAACGGGCGCGGAAGGCATGATCGCGCGACCAATCGGTGTCGTCGAATGCGGTGCGCGCGGCCCCGATGGCCGCGTCCATATCCGCGCCGTTCGCATTCGCGGCCTCACCGATGACCGCTTCGGTCGCCGGGTTCACCGTCGCGAAGACGCCGTCCCCGCCGGTGACCAGTTTGCCGCCGATGAGCAGGCGCGAACCGTCGGCGGGCAGGAGGCTGCGCCCACCCGTCGCCCGACCATCACCCTGCACCGAATCGCTGCGCGATGCTGCATTCATAAAGGCTCCGATACTGTCTGGACAGGTGTACGGAATATAGTCTCGCCGCGCTCGCAAGCGCAAGAACCCGTTTCAGAACCGAGCTTCAAGACTAGTCTGGCCGCGCCAGGCAAGAGCTATCAGCGACCATTCTGAGCGAACTCCACCCACACCTAGATTGTTCAGGAAACCTCTGTTGATTCCGGCATCTCGGTGGTACCGTCCAGACACATGTCCAGCTATGTGTCTCCCACCGATGCCGCGGCGCGGATAATCGATGAGAACTGGTTCTCGAATTTCGGGTTATCGCGATGACGGCCGCCTCACTGGAGCCCCTGACCTTCGACCCCTACGACTACGCGTTCCACGAGGACCCGTACCCCACCTATGAGCGGCTGCGCACCGAGGCGCCGCTCTATCACAACGCCGATATGGATTTCTGGGCGCTGTCGCGGCACGCGGACGTGACCGCGGCCTTCCGCGACAGCGTCCGCCTGTCCAGCGCCAACGGTGTCTCGCTGGATCCGGCGGCCTGGGGCCCGCACGCCAGCCGGGTGATGTCGTTCCTTGCCATGGACGATCCGCGGCATATGCGCATGCGCCGATTGGTCTACAAGGGGTTCACCCCCAAGCGGGTTGCCGAGATGGAAGCCCGGATCAGGGCACTGACGCTCTCCTACCTCGAACCGGCACTCGCGACCGGCGAGTTCGACTGGATCGATGAGGTCGCGGGCAAACTCCCGATGGATGTCATCTCCGAGCTGATGGGCGTGCCCGAGCCAGACCGCGCGGAGATCCGCAGGCTCGCCGACCTGGTGGTGCACCGCGAGGACGGCGTCCTGGATGTCCCCATGGCCGCGGCGCAGGCATCGATTACCCTGCTCACCTATTACGCGGATCTGGTCGCCGCGCGAAGGAAAACTCCGACAACGGATCTCACCTCCGCGCTGCTGGACGCCGCCATCGACGGCGACACCCTGTCCGATGAGGAGATCATCGGCTTCATGTTCCTGATGGTGGTGGCCGGCAACGAGACCACCACCAAACTCCTCGGCAATGCGCTGTATTGGAGTGCGCGCAATCCGAACGAGTACGCCAAGGTCGTGGCAGAACCCGAGCTGGTCACCGACTGGGTCGAGGAGACGCTGCGCTACGACACCTCCAGTCAGATGGTCGCGCGCTGCGCCGCGACGGATATCGATCAGCACGGCCGCACCATCCCGAAGGGCGCGAAGGTGCTGCTGCTGATCGGTTCGGCCAACCGGGACCCGGAGGTCTTCGCCGACGGCGACAGCTACCGTATCGACCGCGCCGACAAGGCCGGACTGGCCAGTTTCGGTGCGGGCGTGCACTTCTGCCTCGGCGCACATCTCGCCCGGTTGGAAGCCACCGTCGCGCTGCGCGAATTCGCTTCGCGGGTGCGGTCTTACGACGTCGTCGACGCCGGGATCAAGCGGGTGCACTCGAGTAATGTCCGTGGGTTCGCCCACCTGCCCATCATCGTGGAGGCGAAATAATGCCACGGTTCGAACCGAATCCGGTGCGCCGACCGGCGATTGTGGCCGGAGCGTCCTCCGGTATCGGCGCGGCAACGGCCGAAGCACTCGCCGAACTCGGACATCCCGTCGCGCTCGGGGCACGCCGGGTTGATCAATGCGAGGCACTGGCGGCCAAGATCCGCGCCAATGGCGGCGAGGCCTTCGCCCATCAGCTCGATGTCACCGACCCGGCATCGATCGACGATTTCGTCGGCGCGGCCGAAGATACCCTCGGGCCCACCGAAATCCTGGTCTCCGGTGCGGGCGATATCGAATTCTCGCTGGTACACGAGATGGAGCCGGATCGGTTCCTGCAACAGGTACAGGTGCATCTGGTCGGCGCGCACCGATTGGTCCACCGAGTGCTGCCGGGCATGATGCGAAGGCAGCGTGGCGATTTCGTCCTGATCAGTTCCGACTGCGCCGACGAACCGCGCCCGCGTACCGGCGCCTACAGCGCGGCCAAGGCCGGGCTCGAGGCAATGGTCCAGCAGATGCGCATGGAGCTGGAGGGCAGCGGAATTCGCGCGTCACTGGTGCGCCCCGGCCCGACGCTGACCGGTATGGGCATGAACTCCACACCCGAGGTGGTCGGGCCGATGCTGGAGGACTGGAAGACCTGGGGTTTCGCCCGTCACCCCTACATGCTGCGCGCCAGCGATCTGGCCGCCGCGGTCATCGCCGTGGTCTGCGCACCGCGGGGGGCACATCTCGTGCTGGTCGAGGTCCAGCCCGAGGCCCCGCTGCGTCCGTTACCGAACCCCGAGAACAGGAGCTGACCGTGAGGATCGTCGCCGATCTGGATCTGTGTCAGGGGCACGCCGTCTGCCAGGACGAAGCGCCCTCGACCTTCACCGTGCCCAAGCGCGGCAAGGTCGAAATCCTCGACCCGACACCGGGTTCCGAAGCCCGCGCGGATATCGAACGCGCGGTGCGCTACTGCCCCACCCAGGCGCTGTCGATCCGGGAGGACGACCCCGCGAAAGGAACACGGTAATGCCAGACTTCGACCGCGCCGAACTCGACGAGATGGTTCGGCGCTGGGTGCTGGAGAACCAGCGCTGCGAGGAAAAGGGCGATTGGAAGCCACTCGCCGAGATGTATACCGAGGACGCGACCTACGGCTGGAATTACGGCCCGACCCAGGAATTCATGGCCGTCGGACGGGCCGAGATCCGGGAACTCGCACTCGGTCAGGAAATGGAGGGGCTGGAGGGCTGGTCCTATCCATACCAACAGTTCGTCATCGATGAGCGCAGCGGCGATGTCATCGGGTTCTGGAAGCAGATCAGCGATAACAAGCGACCCGACGGCCGCAACTACAGCCCGGAGGGCATCGGCGGCAGTTGGTTCCGCTACGGCGGTGACTACCAATGGTCCTGGCAGCGTGACTTTTTCGACTTCGGCAATGTCTCGCAGTTGTTCGTGGAGATGATCCAGAACAATGCGTTGACCGCGGGTATGCAGAAACGCATCCAGCGGTCGGTCTCCGGAAAGACGCTGCCGGGCTGGTATCGGATCGGCGAAGCACCGGTTCCACTGTGGTGATATCGAGCTTCGACCGGTTGACGCGGGCCGAGCTGGCGAAGCTGGTGCCCGAACTGCTGCTGTGCGGTCACCTGATCGACCGGTCCGGAATGGCGCACTCCATCGGCGCATTCGGGCGCGAGGGCATGACGGCGGTCGCCATCGAGGAGTGGCAGCTGGCCAGTCCGGTCTATACCCGCCGCATGCGCCGCGCGCTCGATTTCGACGGCGATGACGTGCCGACGATCTTCAAGGGTCTGCAACTCGATATCGGTGCGCCGCCGCAGTTCATGGACTTCCGGTTCCGCGTCGACGATCGCGATCACGGCGAGTTCTGGCTGGACCACTGCGGCGCGCTGGCGGATGTGGAGCCGCTCGGCGAGGAGTTCGTGGTGGCCATGTGCCACGACATCGAGGATCCGACCTTCGATGCGACCGCCCTCGCCACTAATCCGCATGCCCAGGTCCGGCCGATCCACCGGCCGCCACGTCGGCCAGCGGACCGAAAGCCGGTGTGCGCGTGGACCGTCGTCATCGATCCGGCGCATATTCCACCGCCCGCACCGCCGAATGCCGAGGTGGTGGCCGATTCGCGAGCCGCGCTGCTGGAGTTGTCCCCGATCGATAAGGACGATCCGGGCCGAAGCGATTACGCGGGTCCGCTGCTCAGCGATCTGCGCTTCGCGGACTTCTCCAAATCGGCGTTGGTGCGCATGGCCGACGAGGTCTGTCTGCAACACCATTTGCTCACCCTCGGCTTCATGACCGCCGTGCGCGCGCGAGCCGCCGACATCGCGACCGATATCGGCCGCAAACAATTCACGGGCATCGCCGGAATTACCTCCGAGCGGATTCGCAACGCACTCGGGCTCGGTGCCGATCCGGCCGCGCTCGCCGAAGTACTTCGCCTGCATCCGGCGTGGAATCCCGTGTCATACAGCGGGTTCGACGTATCCGCTACCGACGATGCGGTGCGGCTGCGGGTGCCGTGGCACAGCGATGCCAACACCGATCGCACGTGGCCATCGATGATCGATCCCGACTATCTCGCACCGCTGGAAGCCATGGTGCGCGGCGTGAATCCGCGGTTCGAGGTGCGCTCTACCTCCTCCGACGAGCAGGGCTGGATCGCTGAGATAGCCCTCGCCGCAGCGCCGTTCAAGGAGGCGACCGAGGTGGCCATTACCCGGATCAGCACCGGCGCCGCCTTCACCTTCACCGACCGCGGCATCCCGCTACCGCTCACCGTCATTCACTGAGAGTGAATCGCCATGTCCAACAACTTCGCCGACCTCTTCGAACATGCCGTCGACGCGATGCCGCGGCGCATCGCGCTGATCGAAGGCGATCTCGCACTCACCTACGCCGAACTCGAAGCCCGCGCGAATCGGCTCGCCGATCATCTCGGCTCGATCGGTGTCGGGCCCGGTACGCACGTGGGTTTCCAGATGCACAACGGCATCGAGACCATGACAACCCTCATTGCCTGTTTCAAGGCGCGGGCCGTGCCGATCAATATCAACTACCGCTACGGCGTCGAAGAGCTGCGCTATCTCTATGACAATGCGGATCTCGAAGTGCTCGTGTGCCATGCGAAATACGCAGCCGGGGCACTGGAGGCACTTACCGACACGCCGTCGATTCGCGTGTTGATCGTCGACGACCGGCAACCCGACGACCCCATCGCCCCCGCAGAGCTGTCCGCCTCGTATGAGCAGGCTTTACTATCCGGCTCCCCCACCCGCCGCACCATCGACCGCAGCCCCGACGACCTGTTCATGATGTACACCGGCGGCACCACCGGCCGCCCCAAGGGCGTCATGTGGCGGCAAGAGGATATGTGGCGGGTCCTCGGCGGTGGTATCGACTTCTACACCAACGAACCGGTTTCCGACGAATATCAGCAGTCCCGTATCGGCGCACAGGGCGAACCGAGCACCTGGTTCGTCCTCCCGCCGCTCATCCACGCCGCCGCGATGATGCCGTCCTTCACCGCCCTGTGGTCCGGCAATGCCGTGCTCTTCGAGCCCAAATTCGATGCGCGGCGGGTATGGCAGGTGGTCGAACAGCGCCGTCCGCAGATCATGGTGATCACCGGCGATGCCATGGCACGTCCACTGATCGATGCCTTCCGCGCCACACCGGTCGACGCCTCCTCGCTCGTCGCTATCGGCTCCGGTGCCGCGCTGCTGTCGCAACCGGTGAAAAACGCACTGCTGGAACTTTTTCCGTCGACGGTCGTCTCCGACTCCATCGGCTCCTCCGAAACCGGCTTCGGCGGTATCGGTTTCGCACAGAAGGACGACAATCCCGGCCGCGGGACGCGCGTACAGAGCGGGCGCGGTGCGGTCGTGGTCGATGATGCGGGACGGCCGGTCGAATCCGGTGCCGAGGGGTGGCTCGCCAAGACCGGTGCGGTGCCGATCGGCTATTACAAGGATCCGGAGAAGACCGAGCGACTGTTCAAGACGGTCGACGGCGCCCGGATCGTGGTGACCGACGATCGCGCCAGGGTGGAGCCAGACGGCTCGGTGACCCTGATCGGGCGCGGCAATATGGTCGTCAATACCGGCGGCGAGAAGGTCTTCGTCGAAGAAGTCGAGAGCGTGGTCAAGGCGCACGAGGCCGTGTATGACGCGGTGGTGATCGGGGTACCGCACGAGCGCTGGGGCCAGCAGGTGGCGGCGGTCGTATCCGTGGCGGGTGCCGAGATGGACTTCGCCGCACTGGAGCATCATGTGCGCAAGCATCTGGCGGGATACAAGGTGCCGAGGCAGATCTGGCTCGCCGACGTCGTCACGCGCGCCCCGAGCGGTAAGCCCGACTACCGCTGGGCGCGGGAATTCGCGGCGAGCCGAGCACCGGATCATCAGGCGGATTGAATATGCATTCGACCAGGTCATCCCACCCAAGGCCCTGACAGCCACGATGAGAACGTGTTCTAATTCGGGGGCATCTACCGTCAGCACGGAGAAGGTCTGATGAATACAACCGAAGCCAAGAAGGAT
The DNA here is from genome assembly GCF_044457245.1 of Nocardia sp. NPDC050630. Lineage (NCBI taxonomy): Bacteria > Bacillati > Actinomycetota > Actinomycetes > Mycobacteriales > Nocardiaceae > Nocardia > Nocardia sp. NPDC050630. The sequence goes on along the minus strand of NZ_JBITGN010000012.1, from coordinate 139,788 downwards.
TCCGCACCGGCGCTGCCCGCCCGGATCACCGAAGCGTTGATCGGCAGGCTGACCGACATGGTCGCGGCCTCCGGCACCGCCGCTGCGTATTCGATGATCGAGGTCTACACCGGCGCCGTGGTCGGCGAGCTACCCCAATCGACTCCCGAGGATGTCGCCGCCGCCTACGCGAGCGCTCGCGCGGCCCAGAAGGAGTGGGCCGCCTGGCCGCTGCAGCGCCGCCTCGAGGTCTTCCAACGCGCACATGACCTGATTCTCGCCGAATACGAAACCATTGCCGACCTGATCCAGATCGGCTGTGGGAAGACCCGCCGCATGGCCTTCGAGGAGTCCTGCGATGTCCCGATGGTTATCAGCCATTACCTGAAGACCGCACGCCGCGTGCTGAAGTCCAAGCGGCGCGGCGGGCCGGTTCCGCTGATCACTACTTCGACCGAAGAGCACCGACCCAAGGGGGTCGTCGCGGTTATCGCGCCGTGGAATTTCCCCTTCGCCATCGCGCTGTCGGATTCGATGCCCGCGCTGATGGCGGGCAATGGCGTCGTGCTCAAGCCCGATAACAAGACGGCGCTCTGTGCGCTATTCGGTGTCGAACTGCTATATCGGGCGGGTCTGCCGAAGGGGCTGTTCCAAGTCGTCTGCGGCGAGGGTCCCGATGTGGGCCCGGCCTTGATCGACAACGCCGACTTCGTCATGTTCACCGGCTCGACCGCGACCGGACGGGTGGTCGGCGAAGGCGCTGGCCGCAATCTGATCGGCTGCAGCCTCGAACTCGGCGGTAAGAACCCGATGATCGTGCTGGACGACGCGAATCTCGACGAGGTGATTCCCGGTGCGTCATTCGCGGTCTTCGCGAATTCGGGCCAGGCATATATGCACATCGAACGGATCTATGTGCAGGACAGGTTGTATGACGAATTCGTGCGCCGATTGGTCACGGCGGCAGAGGAATTGAACGCCGAGATCGGCGCGGCCTACGACTTCACGCCGGAATTCGGCTCGCTGGTCTCGGTGCAGCATATGGAGCGGGTCGCGGCGCATGTCGAGGACGCGCGCGCGAAGGGCGCGACGGTGCTGACCGGCGGCAAGGCGCGACCGGATATCGGCCCGGCATTCTATGAACCCACCGTGCTGACCGATGTCACCCCTGAGATGACGCACGCGACCGCGGAAACCTTCGGCCCGGTGGTGAGTGTCTACCGGTTCACCGACGAGCAGGAGGCCATCCGGCTCGCCAACGACACCACCTACGGTCTGAATGCCAGCGTCTGGAGCCGGGATCTGGTCCGTGCCAACCGAATCGGCGCGCAACTCGAGGCCGGGAATATCAATATCAACGATGGCTTCGTCACCACCTATGCCGCCAAGGGCACCCCGTCCGGTGGCGTCAAACAATCCGGCGTCGGCACCAGGCACGGCGATCAGGGCCTGCTCAAATACACCGACACGGTGAATATCGGCGTGCAGAAGCGTCAGGTAATGGCCGCCCGTGCGGGCTTGCCCTACGAGAAGCAGCTGAAGACGACGCTGACAACCCTACGACTCATGCGCCGACTCAGGCTGCGCTGAAACGCATTTCACCCCAGGAGGTAGCTATGGCAGCGCCCGCGTTCCCGGCAGGCTTCGATTTCACCGATCCAGGACTGTGGGAAAACCGCATGCCGGTCGAGGAATTCGCGACTCTGCGCCGCACAGCACCGGTGTGGTGGTGCGCGCAGCCGGATGCGACCTCCGGCGGCTTCCGCGACGGCGGGTACTGGGTGGTCAGCAAACACGAAGATGTGAAGGAGATTTCGCGCAGCCCGGAAATCTATTCCTCCGCACAGAAGGGCGCGATCATCCGGCTGCCCGACGATGTCACGCCGGAGCAGATCGAACTCACCGGTGCACTGCTGGTCAATATGGATGCGCCCAAGCATGCCAAGATCCGCCGGATCGTCTCCAAGGGCTTCACCCCGCGCGCGGTCGAGGGCCTACGCGCGGCGCTCACCGAACGTGCGGCGCGCATCGTGCACGAGGCCAAGCGAACCGGCGGCGGCGATTTCGTCCAGCAGGTAGCCTGCGAACTGCCGCTGCAGGCCATCGCGGAACTGCTCGGCGTGCCGAACGACGACCGGCACAAGCTGTTCGAATGGTCCAACCAGACGCTGAACTACGACGATCCGGAGTACGGCGACGCCACCACCGCCTTCACCGAAATCCTCGGTTATGCCTGGAATATGGCCGAAAAGCGGCGCGCCTGTCCGGTCGACGACATCGTCAGCCAATTAGTGCATGCCGATGTCGACGGCGAAGCACTCGGTTCCGACGAATTCGGCTTTTTCGTCATCCTGCTCGCCATCGCGGGCAATGAGACCACCCGCAATGCCATAACCCACGGCATGAAGGCCTTCGTGGACCATCCGGAACAGTGGGAGTTGTACCGGGACCAGCGACCGCGCACCGCACCCGATGAGATCGTGCGCTGGGCGACCCCGGTGAATGCCTTCCAGCGCACCGCCGCCGAGGACACCGAACTCGGTGGACAGCGGATCGAGCAGGGGCAACGGCTGGGAATCTTCTACAGTTCGGCCAACTTCGACGAGGACGCCTTCGAAAATCCGTTCACCTTCGACGTATTGCGCGATCCGAATCCGCACGTTGGATTCGGCGGCACCGGTGCGCATTATTGCGTCGGAGCGAATCTGGCGCGACTGGAGATCGACCTGATGTTCAATGCGATCGCCGATGTGATGCCCAAGATCAGCCAGGTCGCTGATCCGGTACGGTTGCGATCGGGGTGGATCAACGGAATCAAGAACTGGCAGGTGCGATACGAATGAATATCCGCAACATTCCCCTACGTACCCTCTCCGGCGACCCGGCAACACTGGGCGAATTAGTCGGAGATAAAGCGGTACTGCTGGTCAATGTGGCCTCCAAGTGTGGGCTGACACCGCAGTACACCGGGCTCGTCGAACTTCAGAAAACTTATGGCGAGCGTGGTTTCAGCGTCGTCGGGGTGCCGTGTAACCAGTTCATGGGCCAGGAGCCGGGTACCGCCGAGGAAATCGCGGAATTCTGCTCGACCACCTATGGCGTCGACTTTCCGCTGCTGGAGAAGACCGATGTCAACGGTGCGGACCGGCATCCGCTCTACCAGGCACTGATCGAGACCGCGGATGCCGAGGGCGCTGCCGGTGATATCCAGTGGAACTTCGAGAAGTTCCTGATCGATCGCGAAGGTGCGGTGGTCGGCCGCTTCCGCCCGCGCACCACACCCGACGACGCCACCGTCGTTTCGGCCGTCGAAGCCGTTCTGTAGCAATAGCGGCCGGAGCTCCTCGCCCGAGCTCCGGCCGGCCTGCTCATGCCATGGCGAAATGCAGTAGGGCCTGCTTATCGCCCTGCTTGATCTTGCCCTTGCGGTTGAGCACCTCGAGCTGCCAGCTACCACCGTTGCGGAATGCCTTGGCCACCGCATTGGCGTTATCCGTGCCGAGCAGCGACGGCCAGATATCGGCCACCTGCTGGGTACTGCCGCCGGAGGCGTCGTAGATCTTGAAACTGATGTTGTTGGCCTTCTCGAAAGAGGAGCCCTTCTTGAATGCCGCGGCCACGAAAATGATCGCGTCGATGGCCTCGGGCACATTCGCGAACGTGACGTGCACCGATTCGTCGTCACCGGTGGCGGCGCCGGTCTGTTCGTCGCCGGTGTGCTGGACCGAACCATTGCCCAGCGGGTCGAGCGAGTCGAGACCGGCGAAACGCACCGGCTCGGCGCCTTGCATGAGGATGGCGATCAGATCGAGATCCACACCGCGCTTGCGGCGCAGCATTCCGAGCGCGCCGCCGCTGGTGCCCCCCGACGGGTCCCAGCTCACCCCGACCGTCAGCTTGGTGATGCCGTTGAGATCAGCGGCACCATCTTCCTTTTTGAGCGTGATCATGCCTTCACATTACAAGCGAATTCGCCGAGCTTATGGGGCACAGAACGTTCCAGCGCACGCGGAACCGTCGGCGTAGAGCTCGTCGAGTTCATGGACCACCCGGCGCAATTGCGCCGGATGCCTGAACAATTCGATGACCGTCCAGGCCGATTGCCGGGCGAAGCGCTTGCCTAGAGCCGCTAGCCCGGATCAGCGGCGAAAGAGGTTGTTGAGGTCGCTCTGAGTGAGTTGCTCGGCGGCATAGGTGAAAGTACCTCGGTCGGCCAATTCATGTGCGGTATCGAGCAATTGGCGATACATGGCGCGGAAGATGCTGCCGCCGACCGTAACTCGCCGAACGCCGAGCTCGCGCAGGTCGTCGAGTGACAGTGCGTTGCCGGTCAAACCCACGACCACGTTGAGTGGACCGTCGAGTTCGCGCACCAGGGTGCCGATGGTGGTTGCGTCGCTGGCACCTGGAACAAATGCACAGTCCGCACCCGCTGCCAGGTAGGCGTTGGCCCGGCGGACGCATTCATCCAGAGAGCTATCGACCAGCAGTCCGTCGGTGCGCCCGACCAGAACGAATGGCTCGCCGCTGGCATCGATAGCGGCGCGGGCCGCGCTGATGCGGTCCGCGCACAACGCCTCGTCGTAGAGCGGGCGGGTGCTGTCGCCGGTGAAGTCCTCGATATTGCCGCCCGCCGCACCGGCGTCGAGCGCCAACGAGATCGTGGTCGCCACCGTCTCGGGCTTCTCGCCGAATCCCTCCTCGAGGTCGGCGCTGACCGGCACCCCTACCGCATCGACGATCTCGCGAATCCGCCCCAGCATGGTCTCGCGATCGACCCGGCCCTCTTCGTGCTCAGCGAAGAAGTCGTGATCCGGACGCCCGAGGGAGAATGCGATACCAGCGCTGGTGGTGGCGACGGCGGGGAATCCAGCCGCTTCCAGAATCCGGGCACTACCCGCATCCCACGCATTCGGAAGCAGAAAGCAACCTTCCCGATGCAACTCCACGAACCGCTGCGCGCGTTGGCGCCGATCGCTGACCACGTCGCCTTCCTCTCTATATCCCGTGTTCATTCGTCCAGCGCGAAGGCCATCGAGACAGCCGAACTTGTTCGGCTATCAGTTCAGCGGAGCCGAACGCCACCAGCGCAGGACCTTGTCCTGAGCACCCGCCAAACCGTCGGCGTACATGAGGAATTGGGCACGCTTGCTGTCGCCGGTGAAGGCGGTGACGATCTTGGGCCCGTCGTTGACGAACTTGTAGTTGGTGTAGGTCTTGCCGCCGTTGGTGTCGGTCGACTTGGTGGCGTCCGAGGGCAGGTTGCTCAGCACCTTCTGCACATCGGAGGTGTTCTTGTAGACGTAGATCGTGTAGAACGGATCGTCGTTGTCACCGCCGCCGTAGCAGTCCCATTGCGCGGCCCAAGCGCCGAAGTCCGGCGTGCCCGGTGTGGGCAGGGTCAGATCGCCGGTCTTGTGGGCATTGCATTTCGCGCCGTTGTAGCCGACCGAATCGGATTCGCTGGCGGGCACCATGCGCGGGAACTCTTTACTGATCGCGGCCGCGGTCGCATCCACCGAGCCGCCACCACCATTGGACGAAATGGAGGTCGTGGTGCTGCTGCCGCTGGAACTCGACGAACCGCTGCTCGACGACAGCGCGCCGATGATCGCGACCACGATCACCAACAGGATCACCAGACCGACACACAGCGCGACGATCAGCCCGACATTCGATTTGCGCTGGGGCGGCGCGGGCGGGTGCGGTCCGCCCATCGGCGGCCGCGGCGCGAAGCTGAGTGGCTGCTGGTTGTATGGGTTGCTCGGATGCGGCTGCTGCTGGGTCGGCGCGGTTTGCACCGGCTGCGGATGTGGAGTGCCCTGCGAGGCGGGATTGACGGTTGTCGGCGGCTGCGGCTGCACGGTGTGCGGTGCGCTGGTCTGCGGGTACGGCCCGCTGGTCTGCGGGTACGGTCCGGCGGTCTGCGGGTAGGGCCCGTTCGTCACCGGAATCGGCTGCCCGGTGATCGGCCGCGGCACACCCGTCACCGGAATCGCCGGACCGGTGCCCGGACGCGGTCCACCGACCACCGGCATCGACGGAACGCTCGGATTGGTCAGTGCGTGCTTGGCGGCCTGCGCGAACTCCGAGCACGAGGCGAACCGATCGTCGGGCCGCTTGGCCATGGCCTTGGCCATCACCGCGTCCAACTGGTACGGCAAGCCGGGACGCACACTGCTCAGCGCCGGCGGCGCGGCCTGCAGATGTCCTTGGATCACCGCCGCCGGATTCGTCGCCGCGAACGGACCGGACCCGGTGAACAGCCAGAACAGCGAACACGCCAGCGAGTACTGATCCGATCGGTGATCCAGCGATGCGCCGGTGAGCTGTTCGGGCGAGGCGTAAGCCAGGGTGGCGGTGAAGGTGCCGGTCTGGGTGAGGTGGCCGGTGTCGTCGCGCAGTCGCGCGATGCCGAAGTCGGTCAGGTAAACCCGCTCGCCGCGGCCGCCGCCGGAGCGGGCCAGCAGGATATTCGCGGGCTTCACGTCGCGGTGCAGCACGCCCATGCCGTGCGCGTAGTCGAGCGCGTCGGCGGTCTCCTTGATGATCTGGACCGCCCGCTCCGGCGGCAGCGATTTGGGATCGACCGATGCGGCATCGATGCCATCGATGTATTGCATCGAGATCCACAGCTGCTCGTCATCGAGGCCGCGGTCGTAGACGGTGACGATATTCGGGTGATCGAGCTGGGCGACCAGATCCGCCTCCCGCTCGAACCGCGCCCGCACCTCCTTATCGAAGAACATCTCCCGATTCAGCAGCTTCAGCGCCGTCATCCGCGGCAGTCGCGGATGTTTTGCCAGGTACACCGAACCCATGCCACCGCGACCCAGTTGTCGATCGATGACATAACCGGCGAATACGTCACCGCTGGCCAGCATGTCTGCTCCACTTCCCGCCGCCACCGGGACCCACCGATGACAGGCGTACAGCATAAGAATGCGCGATCAGGACCTCCTGACCACGGAAAACATCGAAACCTTAGCAGGATTCGCTTAAGCCCTGGTTATCGTCGACTTATCGTCATCGCCTGCGATATCCGGCTATGGCGGCGGGCGCGGCGCGGGTCCGGGCGGGGTTCTGCCGGGGCGACGTGGGATATCGGGCAGGGCGATGGTGCCGGGCCGCGGTGCGCGGCGCGGGGGCAGCGGCAGACGTGGCCGAGACGTTCTCGGTGGCTCGGAGGCGGAGTGGCTGCTCGGCTCGATCGGCCGGGCGGTTCTGCTGCCGACTCGTTCGGAAGCATTGGGGGGCACCGTGTTTCCAGACGGCACCGGGTTCCGGGCCGGACCGACATCACCAGAATGCTCCGTGCCTGGCCCCCTGCCCATCGCTGGACCGTAATGCCCGTTCCCTTGATGCGGGTACGGCACCGCCGACAGCAGCGCCCGACGGGCGGCCTGCGCGAATTCGGTGCAGCTGACGAAACGGTCCGCGGGCCGTTTGGCCATGGCCCGCGCCAGCACCGCGTCCAGCGCGTGCGGCACGTCGGGGCGATACCGGCGCAGCGACGGTATCGCCCCATACAGATGCCCGTTGATGACGGCCATCGGATTCGCGCCTTGGAACGGCGCGGCACCGGTCAGCATCCAGAACAGCGAGCAGGCCAGTGAATACTGGTCGGCCAGGTAGTCCGGCGTCCCGGTCAGTTGTTCCGGCGCGGCGTAGGCCAGCGTGGCGGTAATGGTTCCTGCCGAACTCAGCGTTGACTCGCCATCGCGCATGCCCGCGATACCGAAGTCGGTGAGCAGCACCCGTTCCGGCTGTCCGATCGGGGCCTTGGCCAGCAGGATATTCGCCGGTTTCACGTCACGGTGCAGTACGCCGTTGCCGTGTGCGAAATCCAGTGCGGCAGCGGTATCGACGATGATCTGCACTGCGCGGCCCGGCGCGAGCACATTGACATCCGCGCAGGACGCATCCGCGCCTGGCACGAATTGCATCGAGATCCACAGCTGTTGCTCCTCGGCGCCGCGGTCGTAGACCGTGACGATATTCGGATGGTCGAGCTGGGCGACCAGATCGGCCTCCCGCTCGAAGCGGCGCCGGATCTCGGCATCGGTATACAGTTCGCGCCTCAGTAATTTCAGCGCGGTCAGGCGCGGCAGACGCGGATGCTGGGCCAGGTATACGGTGCCCATACCGCCTTGGCCGAGCACGCGTTTGATCGTGTATCCAGCGAAAACATCGCCAGTTCGCAGCACAGTGGATTCACCCCCCGTATCGGGTCGAGCACCTGGATCCTACCGATGTATCTGTCCGCACGGCCCGGACGCAACACCTTCGTTGCGGTGGGCGAAGACGTTGTCGGTGGCAGTCGTTAGGCTCGGCCCCATGCGCATTGGAGCACACGTCCGGCTCGACAGCGATCCGATCGGCTTCGGTGAAAAACTCGGCGCCGATGTTATCCAGCTGTTCGTCGTCGACCCGCAGAGTTGGGACAAACCGACCCCGCATCCGCGGACCGAGGAGATCCTCGCTAGTCCAATCGATGTGGTGGTGCACTCGTCCTATCAGATCAATGTGGCCAGCCTGAACAACCGCCTGCGCATGCCATCACGCAATGCGGTCGCCCAGCAAGCGAAGGCCGCCGCCGATATCGGCGCGTTCGGTCTGGTGGTGCACGGTGGACATGTGCGCTCCGATGGCGAACTGGAAACCGGAATCGATAACTGGCGCAAGCTGTTCGAACGTCAGCAGGACAAGGGCGGCTTCGCGGTGCCGATCCTGATCGAGAACACCGCCGGCGGTAACCACGCCATGGCCCGACATTTCGATTCGATCGCCCGGCTCTGGGACGCGGTCGGCGATTTCGGCGCGGGTTTCTGCCTGGACACCTGCCACGCCTGGGCGGGCGGTGAGGATCTGGTCGGCGTCGTCGAGCGGATCAAAGCCATCACCGGCCGCATCGACCTGGTACACCTGAACTCCTCACGCGACGAATTCAATTCGGGCGCGGACCGGCATGCCAATTTCGCGGACGGAACGATCGATCCGCAATTGCTCGCCGAGGTGTGCCGAACCGCGGATGCTCCGGTGGTCCTCGAGACTCCCGCCGAGGGCGTCGCCGAAGATCTGGCGTATCTGCGCGAGCACGTCAGCTGATCGCCCCGCCTTCCTCCGAGGCATGGGCCGAGAGCAGATCGAACCGAACAGCTGGCTGAGGGTAGTCGGATAGCCGAGGCCGTGAGCGACCATTCGACTCCCCTCGACAAACGCTCGATAACGCAACCACAACCAGTGGGGCGAGACGGAGGCTGTGGGCCCGCCCAGCTGACTGCGGGAGATAAGCCAGGTGCGGCACACGACGCGCCCAGCAATGCAACGCGAACCACGCAACGGCCAGCCCTCCCATCGAGGGCAGTCATATGGCGGCTCCGCGACATGTGCCGAGCCGCCATATGACTCCGCTCGGCGGGTGGTGCGTTGGGATCACGGCGACGAAAACCCTGGTTGGAGTGGTTGTTTCGGTGGTGTGCTCGGGGGCGCATCAACCGATTCAACGCAGCGAAGGTGATCTCATGACGGTCGACTACGCCCAGACAACCGCCACCGTGACCAAAATCGGCGCACGCATCGGCGCCCAAGTCGACAACGTCCGGCTCGGCGGCGATGTGGACGCGGCAACCGTCGCGGTGATCCGGCGCGCGCTGCTCGAGCACAAGGTCATCTTCTTCCGCGGTCAGGACCACTTGACCGAAGACGGGCAGTACGAGTTCGCACAGCTGCTCGGCACCCCGACCACCCCACATCCGACGGTCACCTCGCACGGTGTCAAGAGCCTGGCCATCGACTCGGAGTACGGCCGCGCCAATAGCTGGCATACCGACGTCACCTTCGTCGACCGGATCCCGAAGGCTTCCATCCTGCGCGCGGTTACCCTGCCGACCTACGGCGGCTCGACCACTTGGGCCTCCACCGTCGCCGCCTACGATTCGCTGCCGGAGCCCCTCAAGCGCCTGGCCGAGAGCCTGCGGGCGGTGCACACCAATCTCTACGACTACGCGGCCACCGACATCGACCGGAGCAACCCGAATACCGACGCCTACCGCGCCGAGTTCCAGTCCGACTATTACGAGACCGAGCATCCGGTGGTGCGGGTGCATCCGGAGACCGGTGAGCGCGCCCTGCTGGTCGGGCACTTCGTCAAGCGTTTCGTCGGCGTCTCCACCAGTGAATCCCAGGCCCTGTTCCGCCTGTTCCAGGACCGGGTGACCCGGCTGGAGAACACCACCCGCTGGAACTGGCAGCCCGGTGACGTCGCCATTTGGGATAACCGCGCCACCCAGCACTACGCCGTCGACGACTACGACGACCAGCCGCGCAAGCTGACCCGTATCACCCTGGCGGGGGATGTCCCGGTCGGTGTCGACGGCGTCAAGAGCACCTCGCACCACGGCAATGCCGAGCACTACTCGATCATCGAGGAGGTTTCTCCGCTCGAAGTGTGACGGCAATCGCACGGCTGCCGCAGTATCGCCTATTGTGCTGCGGCAGTTGAGGGGCCGTGCGGTTGCTTGACCAGCATTCGCCGAGGTAGTAGGTCGGGCCGTTGCCGGGCGGCGCGATGGTACAGACTGATGCCCATGAGTATCAGCCCGCTGGACGGGGTTCGCGTCCTGGAACTCGGCAATTACATCGCCGCGCCGACCGCTGGGCGCATCCTCGGCGATTTCGGCGCCGAGGTGATCAAAGTGGAGCGGCCGAAGGCCGGGGACGAGCTACGCAACTGGCGGCTCTACGGCGGCGATACCTCGATGCTGTATCGCACCATCAACCGGAACAAGAAGTCGATCACGCTGGATCTACGCACCGACGCGGGCCGGGGCGTCGTCCTGGAACTGCTGCGGCACTGCGATGTGCTGTTGGAGAATTTTCGGCCGGGAATGCTGGAGAAGTGGGGCCTCGGTCCGGAGGTGCTGAACGAAGTCAATCCGGATCTGGTGATCACCCGGATCTACGCTTACGGACAGACCGGGCCGATGGCCGCGCGGCCCGGATTCGCGGCGGTCGCCGAGGCGGTCGGCGGGCTGCGCGAACTCGTCGGGGATCCGGATCGGCCGCCGGTCCGGGTCGGTGTGTCCATCGGTGATTCGATCGCGGGGATCTATGCCGCATTCGGCACGGTGATGGCGTTGTTCCAGCGGGAACGCACCGACGCCTCGATTCCGCTGGGGGAACGTGTCATCGATGTGGCGTTGAATGAGGCGATTTTGTCGGTGATGGAATCGCTTGTGCCCGATTATCTTGCCTACGGCATCAACCGCGAGCGGGTCGGCGGGCGGATGGAGGGCATCGCGCCGAGTAATGCCTACCCGACCAGCGACGGTACGAGCATCATTATCGGCGGCAACGGTGATGCCATCTTCCAGCGCTATATGGAGGTGATCGGCCGTCCCGATCTGGCCGCTGATCCTGAGCTGCAGGACAATGCCGGACGCTGGCGCAATCGTGAACGGCTCGATGCGTCCATTGCCGAATGGACCGTTCGGCACACCCGCGACGAGGCGCTGAAGCTATTGGAGGCGGCCGCCATTCCGTGCGGTCCCATCTACACCGCCGCCGATATCGTCGTCGACGAGCAGTACAAGGCGCGCAATATGATTCAGCGATTTCCGGTGGATGTCGGTGCGCCGCAACCGAAGACGGTCGGCTTTTCCGGCATCGTGCCGGTGATCGGCGAAAAGTCCCTGCCGATCCGCAATATCGGGCCGGACCTGGGTGAGCACACGCGAGAGGTGCTGTCGGAACTGCTCGGAATGAGCGATGCCGATATCGCCGGATTGGAGGCGTGATGCACGCCGGTATCGATGGAGTGGAGGCGGAATGACGCGACGGGTATATGGCAGGCGTCGACCGCCGGGGCGTGGTGCGCGCGAAATGAGTGCGCCCGGACACGCGCGTCCGACAGTGCATCCGACCCCCGCTTCGAATGAAAAGCCCTGCGGCGGAGTGATGTGTGTCCCCATGCATGTGCGTCAAGCCCAGCCGGTCCCGGACGCGCGGGAGGAAGAGGGATGAGCGTGGCATCACGTAGCGGAAAAGAGCAGTGATGAGCACGGCATCGCGTAGCGACTCGACCACGAGCGGTGGTCGGGCGATGCGGCCGGAATCCATCCTGCGCGATGTCACACTGCGCGACGGACTGCAATTGACCGGGAAGGTGCTGCCGGTCGAGCACAAGGTGGATATCGTGCGCCAACTGCTCGCCGTCGGCGTGCCCGAACTGGAGATCGGTTCGATGGCGCGTCCCGACCTGGTGCCGCCGATGGCAAACACCATGGAACTCATCGCCGCGCTGAGTCCCGAAGAACTGCAGCACTGTTGGGTCTGGGTGGCCACACCGCGTCACGTGGAGAAGGCCGCCGCCGCGGGTGTGCGCAACTTCCAGTACTGCTTCTCCGCATCGGACGCGCACAATAAGGCCAATATCGGTCGCAGCACCGAGGACAGTGTCGCCGCCATGCCGGATGCCGTTCGGTTGGCGCGGGAGGCGGGCGGCGAAATCCAGCTCTGCCTCGCCACCAGCTTCACCTGTCCGTTCGACGGTCCCGTCGATCCGGAGCGAGTTCTGGCCATCGCCAACGATCCGCGCACCGAGGGCGCCTCCGACATCGTCATCGCCGACACCCTCGGCCAGGCCCACCCGACCCAGGTATCCGAGCTGATCTCGGCGGTGCGCGACCGGACCCCGCACCGCCGCATCGTGTTCCACGGACACGACACCTGGGGCATGGGCGTTGCCAACACCCTCGCCGCCCTACAGGCCGGGGCCACCATGGTCGACGGCTCCCTCGGCGGCCTCGGCGGCTGCCCCTTCGCCCCCGGCGCCAGCGGCAACACCTCCACCGAAGACATCCTCTTCGCCACCCGCCCCACCTGGTTCACCCCACCAGTCCTGGCCACCCTGGTGACCCTCACCGAATCCCTACTCACCGACCTGAACGAACCCAACCGCTCCCGCACCGTCGAAGGCGCCCGCTCCAAAGCCACCGCCTTCGAATGGGTCACCTCGACACCTGGTACCGCACAGGCAACGCGAACCTGCTGAGAACCGCAGGCGGCCCGCCCGTCTATAGATCGATTGCGGCCGAGGTGAATTGATAGTGCCTGAAATCGCGGACGGGTTCGAAGCCGATGGTGCGGTAGATGTGGTTCGCGGTGGGGTTGGCCGTGTCGGCGAAGAGGCAGACGTGCAGGTTCTGCCAACGCAGGGTGCGGGATACGTGGGCGGTGAGGATGCTGGCGTAGCCGCGGCCGCGGTGCGCGGGTGGGGTGTACACGGGGCCGATTCGGGACCAGCCGAAGACCGGGACCTGGTGTGCGGCAAGGGACACGGGCTCACCGTCGCGCTCCCAGAGCCACCAGCGGCCGGTCGAGATGCGGTTGCGGATGGCGATGGGGGTCAGGCTCGGTGGCGGCATACCGGATTCGCGGCGCATGGCTTCGGTCCACTCGACACACAGTCCGATATCGGAATCGGTTGCGCGGCGAGCTGATCCGACGATACTCGGAAAGTTCAGTTCCGCGAGCCGGTAGAGGCGGGTCGAGTACGCCTCGCGATAGCCGATACGGTGCCGTTTGCCCCAGTGCTCGGCGAATTCGGTGGCGTCCTCGGTCGCGCCCTCGACCCCGTCCGCATCCGCGGCTACCTCGGCCAGCGCCTCGGCAACGGGCACAACACTTCCCGCGGGTAGCGCACCGAGATACACCCCGCGCCCGGCCGCGCGCATGGCGACACCGATCACCGTCGCATCCGCATCGTGGACCGACAGGAACCGCGAATGGTCGGCATCGACTTGCATGCCGGTCAGGTGGTTGGCGATGCCGGTGGTGATCACCGTGTGCCGCAGTGGATCACACAGCAGAAACGGCTCGGTCAGCGACCGGAACCGCGCGGCATCGGCGGTGATCTCGATTCTCATACCGAATCACGCTAGAGCCCGAAAGTCCTGTGCGCTCGCGATTTACCCGCGCCACCTGGCGCGGTTCAGCTGGTTCGATCGGCGCGCAGCTTCAGTAGCACCAGACCGGCCGTGCACGCCAGAATCAGTCCGGCGACAGTGATTTCGACGTGCAGTCCGGCGATGCCGAGCACGGCTCCGACAATGCCGCCGATGAAAATCAGCCAGGCCGCTATCCGCGACAAAATCGTGGACAGGGTGCGCACCGGCGGGTTCGACACGACTTGCTGCGAAGTTTCCGGGGCGGCCGATTCGTCGGCCGTGGCGGAGGCTCGCAACGGAGTTGTCGAGTAAGCTCCCATCATCAACTCCTCGATGACGCCGATCAGAGTATTGCCGGCGCCCGATTTGCACCGCGCGTCTCTCATCTAAGTACTGGCGTCTCACGCGTAACTTTGATCACACACGCTACGGCCCGGGACGTGGTTCGACCACGACACGTTCCCGCGACACGCCGAAGAGACACCAATTCGATATCTGAATCACCGCTGTTTAATTGCGCTGGGGCGCCGCACGCTTGCCGTGTTCCCTCGCCTGGCCGGGTCGACCGGCCTCGATTATTGTGAGCCCCACTCGAACGACGAGGAGTGTCACCGATGGAGAGCAGCAGGACCAAGATCGCCGGTCCGGTGATCGCCGCGGGCGCGGTCTCTCTTGGACTCGTTCTCATCGGCGCCTGCGGAATCGGTAAGCACGACACCTACGTCGCACCCCCGCCGATCAAATCCGCCAATGACGCCGTCCCGGCCGTGCGTTACGGCACCACCACCTCGGCGGTCGCGAAGGTGTTCATCCCGCCGTCGCCGAGCTGGCAGGTCGCGCGCCCGGGACCGCCGCGCAAGTCGGTCGATTTCACCGTTCCGCCGACGGCCCTGCCCGAATCCACGAGCCGAGGGGCACAGACCTCCACACCGCCGCCTGCCTTCACCACGGAAGCCGAGCCGCCGCCGACCACCCAGCCGCGTTCTGCCGTCGACCCGACCGTCGAAGAGGCGCCGACGACACGCCGCGTACCGACGGCCAGCTCGCCGGGGCAGAGCGACGACGAATAGCGAAACGGCGGCGCATGACTCGCACGCGCCGCCGTTCGGAACTATCGGACCCTACAGCTCCGGCAGGTCGTAATCACCGACCTGGGCACTGAGCACCCGCAGATGCTCCAGCCCACCACCGAGCGTGCGCTCGATCGCGGTGAGCCGAGCGACGTAATGGCTCACCGGGTATTCCGCGGTGACGCCGATGCCGCCGTGCATCTGGATCGCCTCCTGGCCGATATGCCGAGCCGACCGGCCGATCTGCAGCCGCGCCCGCGAGGCTACGACCGCGTCTACGGAGCTTGCGGAGCCATCGGATCCAGCCGCGGCACCGTCGGCCAGCGACGCATTCGCGTAGAGGCTCATACTGCGCGCCAGTTCCAGCGAGACATACATATTCGCCGCCCGCTGGGTCAGCGTCTGGAACTTCGACAGGGTGACGCCGAACTGCTTACGCGTCTTCAGATAATCGGTCGTCAGCCGCAGCGCCTCTTCCATCGCACCGATCGACTCAGCGCACAACGCGGCCTGGGCGTGCCCGATCGTGACCCGCACCGCCTCGGCGGCGTCGATATTGTCACCGAGCAATTCGCCCGGGACCTTGTCGAATTCGATCTGCGCGCCACGCTGACCGTCGAAGGTCCGGTACGACTTGCGCTGCACCCCGGCGGGATCCACCAGGAACAGTCCGATACCACCGGTCGGCAGCACCGCGCTGACCACCAGCTCATCGGCGCTGTCGCCGTGCGGAACCGGATTCTTCAGACCCGTCAGCACCCACGAATCCCCCTGCCGCACAGCGGTGGTCGCGAGTTCGGTGGACGGCCAGCGCACACCCGGCTCGGCGTGTGCGAACGCGAGCAGCTTGGTGCCACCGGTCACCTCGGGCAGAATCCGCTGGCGCTGTTCGGCACTGCCGACCCGGGCGACCAGACCACCCGGCACCAGCACCGCATCCAGCAGCGGTTCGGGTGCGAGCCGACGCCCGATCTCCTCGAGAACGACCATCGTCTCGACGGGACCGGCGCCGACGCCGCCGTCCTCCTCGGTGAAGCTCAGACCGAGCACGCCGAGTTCGGCCAGCTGGTTCCAGACATCGCGACTCCAGCCGAGTTCGGTGTCGGTAACCTTCAGACGGGTCTCGGGATCGTAGTTGCGGGCCAGCAGCTCGCGAACCGTGTCGCGCAGCATGACCTGTTCATCGGTGAGTTCGAAATCCATGGCTGCGCCTCACAATCCGAGGATCGTGGAGGCGATGATGGTGCGCTGCACCTCGCTGGAGCCTCCGTAGATGGTGGTCTTGCGGTAATTCAGATAGCTGGGGCCGCTGCGCTGTGCCCAACCGGGCGAGGCGATATCGGCGGCATCGACCGGCAGTGCGTCCTGGCCCGCGATATCGAGCAGCAGCTCGGTCGCGGCCTGCTGCAGTTCCGAACCGCGCAGCTTGAGCACCGACGAGGCCGGATTCGGCTTACCGTCGGAGGAGTTGGAGACCACGCGCAGCTGGGTCAGTTCCAGTGCGAGCAGTTCGTTCTCCAGTTCGGCGATGCGCGCGGCGAAGATCGGATCCTCGAGCAGGGTGCCCGAACCCGACTTGGTCTGGCGCGCGTACTCCTTCGCGACACCGAGCTTGACCTTGGTGCGCCCGACACCGGTAATGCCGGTGCGCTCGTTGCCGAGCAGGAATTTCGCGTAGGTCCAGCCCTGGTTCTCCTCGCCGACCAGCTGATCGGCGGGCACCCGCACATTCTCGAAGAAGACCTCGTTGACCTCGTAGCCGCCGTCGATGAGTTTGATCGGGCGGATGGTGACGCCGGGAGATTTCACATCGAAGAGCAGGAAGGAGATGCCAGCCTGCTTCTTCGCTGCGCTCGGATCGGTGCGGACCAGGCAGAAGATCCAGTCCGCGTACTGGCCCAGGGTGGTCCAGATCTTTTGGCCGTTGACGATGTAGGAGTCACCGTCGCGCACCGCGGTGGTGCGCAGCGAGGCCAGATCGGATCCGGCGTCGGGCTCGGAGAAGCCCTGGCACCACCAGATATCCAGCGCGGCGGTCGGCGGGAGGAAGCGCTCCTTGATCTCCTGCGAGCCGAAGTGCGCGATGACCGGACCGACCATCTGGGCATTGAACGTCAGCGGCTCGGGCACCGAGGCCAGCTGCATTTCGTCCTGCCAGATATGCCGCTGAATCGGCGTCCAATCCTTGCCGCCCCACTCGACCGGCCAGTTCGGCACGGCCAGACCGTGGTCATTGAGGATCTTGTGCGCAGTGACGATGTCCTCGCGGGACAGTTCGCGGCCGTATTTGACGCGGTCACGGATGTCGGCGGGGATCTGCGTCCGGTAGAAGTTCCGCAGCTCGTCGCGGAAGCTCACCTCGTCGGGCGTCAGACTTAGTTTCATACACATCTCCCGGTGTGTCTCGTACGTCCGAGTCAAACCTACCCCCCGGTAATCTCGCACTGTCGAGTGGGTCACAGGGGTGGGTCGGGTAGGTGTCGCGCGTCAGCCCCGAGCGGTTGCCCGGGAGTCCCTGGGCGGCGTACGCGACGAGCTGGTACGTTGCTGCACTATCCCGGTGTTCGGTATCGAGGAGAACGAGTGAACGGCAGATCCATCGCACGCACCACCGCGGCAGTGACATCTCTCGGGATCGGCGCGGTCCTCGCCCTCACCGGCACGGCGGTCGCCGACCCATCCCCCGTCGACGCCGGACTCGAACAACTCACCACCGATGCCGGATCCGATCCGACCGCCCAAGCGGGCGTCGGCGCGCTGAACCAGTTCACCAAGATGGTGGACATCGCCGAACTGCGCAATGTCTCGGCCGCGTTCACACCTTTCGCCTATGCCGCGCCGACCTTCGGTTGCGGTAGCGTCGGCCCGGTCACCACGATTATCGCGGCGGCCTCCACCGACGGCTCCAACCCCTATGGCGCCGCGGATCCGCTGCCCGGCACCTTGCGGTTCAGCGCGACACCCGCGCATTCGGGCGCGCCGCTGTCCTCCGGTCTCGTCGTGGCCTGGCTGAACGTCAATACCGGCGCGAGTGGCCTCACGACCCTCGACGACCGCACCGAATACAACATGCCCACGCTGTCCAAGACCGTGACCAGCGGCCCCGGCACCGTCATCGCCTCGATGTGGGGCATGATCGACTACCCTTTCGCGCACTGCGTGATGACGCCGACCGTCGGGATGTTCTACGTTCCGGATCGTCCGGTGCTGCCAGCTCCGGCACCGGAGAACACCGCGCCCGCACCGGCCCAGCCCGCCTCGACTCAGGCTCCGGCGCCACAACCCGTGGCACCGGCCGCCCCGAACAGCGCGGACTCCATATCGCAGGATGAGATCGCGCACCTGAACAACTGAGCGCTCAAGCCACCTTGCCGAAGAACGCCCGGATATCGGCGACGTGCATATCCGGCAGCTCCATCGGCACGAAATGGTTTCCGGTATTGCCCTCGGGCCAGTGCGCAATGGTGTTGTCGCGCTCGGCCAGACGCAGCATGAGTGCGGAGCCGCCCGCGTAGACGCCCGTCGGCACCGCCTTTTGGCCGGTGGGCCAGACGAATCCGCCATCGCCGAGACCGTTGTACATCGGCCAGGACGAGGTGCCCGCCGTGTTGGTGAACCAGTACAGGCTGATATTGGTCAGCAGATGATCACGATCCATGACGTCCTCGGCCAAGTCGGCCAGCGGGGTGAATTCGTTGAATTTCTGCATCAGCCAGGCGAGCAGACCCACCGGCGAATCGGTCCAGGCGTGCGCGAAAGTCTGTGGCGCGGCACGCAGTAGCACATGGTGGTTCACGCCGCCGGACATCCAGCCCTGCATCTGATCCCATTCCGCGCGTTCCTCCGGCGTCATGGTCGGCACATCGGCCCCGGTCGGCATACCGATACCGCCATCGATATGCACGCCGACCACCCGATCCGGTGCGATACGGGCGATTTCGGGAGCGACGTAGGCACCGAGATCGCCGCCCTGGGCGCCGTAGCGCCGATAGCCGAGCCGGTCCATCAGCTCGACCCACATCCGCGCGACCCGACGCACCGTCATCCCGGTCTCCTTCGGCCCCTCGGAGAACGCGAAACCGGGAACGGAGGGCACCACGACATGGAATGCCTGCGCCGGATCGAGCCCGTGGGCACGCGGATCGGCCAGCAGGCCGATGGTTTTGGTGAACTCGACGAACGAATTGGGCCAGCCGTGGGTCAGGATGAGCGGCAGCGCATCCGGCTCGGGCGAACGCACATGCAGGAAATGCACGTCCAGACCGTCGATTTCGGTGATGAACTGCGGGAATTCATTCAATGCCGCCTCCTGCGCCCGCCAGTCGAATCCGGTGCGCCAGTACTGGGCCAGCTCCCGCAGATAGTCGACCGGGACTCCGCGCTCCCAGCCGTTACCCGGCAGTTGCGCCGACCAGCGGGTGCGGGCCAGCCGGTCGATCAGATCGTCGATATCGGCCTGCGGAATATCGATGTGGAAGGGACGAATCTCGTTCATCGGCATGACTCCTAGCTATCGGGTACAGCGACCACGTTAGGGGCCAAGTAGGACTATTTATGTCCTAGTTATCTGGAATCCTGAAAATCATGAACAACACACCCGCCCGACTGCTGCGCCTGCTCTCGCTATTGCAGACACCACGGGAATGGCCGGGCAGTGAACTGGCCGAACGCCTCGGCGTCACCGACCGCACCGTGCGCCGCGATATCGATCGCCTACGCGAACTCGGCTACCCGGTCGAGGCATCGATGGGTGCGACGGGCGGCTACCGCCTGGTGGCCGGTGCCGCGATGCCGCCGCTATTGGTCGATGACGAGGAGGCGGTCGCCATTGCGGTCGGGCTGCGTGCTGCCGCGGGATCGGCCATCGTCGGCATCGAGGAGGCCTCGGTGCGCGCGCTCGCCAAGCTGGAGCAGGTGCTGCCCGCGAAACTGCGCCGCCGCGTGCGGGTACTCGGCACCGCCCTGGTGCCGCACACCGATGACGCCCCGGCCGTCGATCCCGAGGTGCTGACCGCGCTGGCCGCGGCCGTAACAAATAGGGAGCGTGTGCGTTTCGCGTATCGCAGCGAATCCGGTGCCGAAACCCGTCGGCATATCGAACCGGTCGCACTGGTGCCGTCGCGCCGCCGCTGGTACCTCGTCGGCCACGATGTAGACCACAACGACTGGCGCATCTTCCGCGTCGATCGCATCGACCGGCCGCAGCCGACCGGCGTCCGCTACCGCCCCCGAGAGCTGCCCGCCGCGGATCCGGCCGCCTATGTGGCCGGCCGCCGCACCGATTGGGGCACACCGCTGTTCCGCGTGCGCATAACGATCCAGGCCCCGATCGGCCGGGTCGCGGGACGTCTCGGCGACTCCCCCGGCGATATCGCACCCATCGACGACAACTCCTGCCGACTGGATGCCACCCGCGACGACGACCCGACCTGGTTGGCATACCGCCTGATCGACCTCGGCGCGGACTTCCGTGTCCACGAGCCTCCCGTCCTGGTGGAGCGGTTGCGTACGATCGCGTCCCGGATAACCGACGCCGTCACTTGATGGCCGAGGAAGCGATGTGCACGATAGGGGTCCGATTTCCGAACCGGAGGCCTGAACCGTGCTCGACGCCGACGATGTGCGCCGCATCGCGTTGTCCTTTCCCAAGACCGTGGAGAAGGAACGCTGGAACCATCCCACCTTCGATGTGGCGGGCAAAATGTTCGTCACCATCCCCGACGATCAGACCTCGTTCGCTATCCGCTGCCCCAAACACGATCGCGAGGAACTCATCGCCGCCGAACCGGACAAGTTCTGGGTCCCGCCGCACGAGGCATCCTCATCCTGGGTCCGGGCCCGGCTCACCGCTGTAGAAGATATCGATGAGCTGTACGACATCCTGCTGGATTCCTGGCGTCAGGCAGCACCACCGGACCTTATCGAGGACTGAACGGCTCAGTGCGGTAAGCGAATCCGCAGGATGGCGCCGCTCTCGGTGCCGGCGAGGAGTTCATCGGAACGGCCGGGCACGGCGACCACCGATGTCATCGGTTGGTCGGTCAGTACGGCGCATGCGCTGTTCGTGCCCGGATCGACGCGAACCAACTGGCCGGTCACTGTGGTCACGTAGAGCACGCCCGCGTCATCGATGATGAAATCGTCCGCGAAGTCCGGCACACCGGGTGACACCGTCAAGTCCGCGACCACGGCGACGCGGCCCGGATCATCGATCGGGAAACGCACGATCCGACCGAGCGGATTGCCGTTCATACTGAGATAGATCGAATTATCCCGCACTACAATGCCATTCGCGCCGGCGTAGTTCGCCCGCGCAGTCCAGTCCGCATCGACGACACCGTCCGGACGAATCCGAATCACGCCGAGGCCGGCCGCGACGTACAGATTGCCCTGCGCATCGAAGGCGGCGCCATTGGGCATGGTGAATCCGGAGGCGAATACCGTAGGCCGAGGGTCATCGGGATCGAAGCGCACTACGCCACCCGGACGCACGGCGCTCGTCGGTGAATCACCGAAGACGACGTACAGCAGTCCGTCCGGTCCGAGCCGAACCGCGCCCGGGAATTCGACCGGCACCGTGGCGGTCAACCGGCCCGCGCTGTCGTAGCGCTGCACCTCATTGCGGTACAGCCGCGACACCCACAGGTTGCCCAGCGCGTCGTAGCCAACGTTCTCCGACCAGTCGAGCACTGGCAGTCCGGCTGGCACGGCCGTGGCGGCTCGGGCCGACGCGCATGCGGCGACCGTGCCCGGCTCGGCTTCGGCCATGGCAGCCGATGCATCCATACCGGCACAGCTCAGCGCGAAAGCAGCCGCCCACAGTCCTACGTTCGGACGATGCAGCTTTCTCAAAGCGAACCTCGACTCTTCTGCCCGACCTATCGGCCGGAAGTCTAGCCAACTTGTCAGTTATTAACTGGCAAGTAGTTATGTCAAGAACTCGACTGCATCCCCCCGAGTTGACAGTATTTACAGATGCCCTTCTTCGATGGCGCACGCGGACGGATGCATTATCGGCGATGGCCGGTCGACCACCCGACGGCGACCGCGGTGCTCTTGCCCGGAATGGGCCAGCACAGCGGCCACTACCACCGCTTTGCCCGCACCGCGACTTCCGCCGGGATCGAACTGTGGGCGCTGGACACCACGGGGCACGGGTTGAGCGAGGGCGATCCGAACAACCCCGGCACGCTGGTGGAACTGGTGGACGATGCGATGCGGCTGATCGAGCTGGTCCGCGCGGAATTGCCGGGCAGGCCGCTGATGCTGATGGGCCATTCACTCGGGGCGGTCACCGCCTTGGGCATTCTGGGCGCGGCGGTCCCGGATCAGACCAGCGCGGCCGACGACTTGCACGGATTAGAGGCCAAGTACCCGCTGCGTCCGAGCCTGCCGCCGACCGAACTGGTCGGGCTGGTGCTGTCCGGAGTGCCGAAGCGCGCGCTCGGCGGCGGCGCGCCCGGTGCACCCGGCACGCCGTTGCCGAGCACCCTGCCGATTCTCGCCGTGCACGGTATCGAGGACCGACGGGCGCCGATCGATGCGATGAGGGGCTGGACTCGTCGCCACGATTGGGTAAGTTTGCGTGAGTACGCCGACGCCGGGCACGACCTGTTGCACGAGCCGGTGCACGCGCGGGTCGCTGCCGACATCGCGGACTGGATGCAGGGTGTCGTCGTGGGGTTGGCGCACCGGTGAGTTGATCACGGCTGCGCGGGCAGCACGACGAGGAAGGGGGCGGCGAAATGTCGGACGTGACAGCGCTGAATCAAGCGATCGACGATGGCCAGCTCTGGATCGATGGGGTGCTGGTCGCCGAGGGGGCACACGAACAGTGCGCTAGGCGCTATGCACAACTCGCCGATGAGGTCGAGGCCCAGATCGCCGTATTGAGTAGTGCCACATCGCTTCCCGGCTTCGGCGGCTTCGATTCCGGTGCGGCGCTGCGGCGCGGCTTCGAAGACAAGGCCGACGACGCGATCACTCGATTGCGCGCATACGCCGACGCCGCAAGGGCACTCGCGCAGACCTTCCGCGCGGCCGGAGCGGCATACACCCGGGCCGATACGGATCTGGCAGCCGCGGTCGGTCAGGTCGAGGTGGCGGGAGCGGCGCATGCGTAAGATGCCGCACTCCGGTGAGAAGACCCCCATCCGATATGCCGACCCCAGCTACACCGACCCCAACTACGCGCAGACCGTCGAAATTTTCGACAACCTGTCGCATCGCGAAATCCACAACGGTGTCCAGTTGATGAATCCGGTTGTCCTGTCAGCCGGACAGCAGGCGTGGCAAGGCAGTTCAACCGGACTCGCCACCGCAGTCGAACAGGCGCACAGCGAGATTCGGGCCGCGATGGCCGACGGTTGGCGCGGTGCCGCGGCGGATGCCGCCGCGGCAGCGGTGCGCGAATTCGAGCGGCACGGACAGCAACTCGCCGATGTCATGGCCGCGGTCGGTCAGCGGCTCGGCCAGGCGGGCGATGCCGCCGAGGCACTGCGGGCGGCCGTGGTCGAACCATCCAGCGAGACAACGGATCTAGCTGGTGCACTGCTGGATCCGACCAAGGCGACCGAGAACACCGCCACACAGAAATCCGCCGACGGCATCCGCCAGGATGCGGTGCAGGCGATGGACAGCATCTACACGAATGTGTTCATCGCGACAGGATCCGGTGTGCCCGCCTTCCCCGATGCGGTGACCGCTGAGGTGCCGCAGTCCTGCGCCACCACACCTGCCGCTCAGGTATCCGCGACGACCGTCCTCGACAGCGGTACGCAAACCCTCACCACCCCAACGGTTTCGACGACTGCGGCGGTACCGACCGCACCGCACACCACCGTCGAGCCCACCGCGGCGACTCAACCGGCGAGTGCGCCGACCACTGTCCCTCCGGTGGGGACCACTGCCGACACCGCACCCGCCGCCGCCGCCGAACCCGTTGTGCCGACGGCGGATTCCCCAGCAACGAGCGCCGCCGCAGCCACCACACCGACGACCACACCGGATCACTCGGTGCGACCGGGTACCACCGCACCGGTGACCACCGCCGCATCCACCTCGGTAATCGCCCCGACGGTTCCCGGCACCTCCAACACCGACGATGAGCGCAAACGTGATGAGCGCAAGCGTGATGCGAGCAGCGACGCGATCAACGGTGTCGGGGCGGGTGCGGTCGGCGGACTCATGGGCGGCGCGATGGTCGCGGGCGACAGCACGCGCTCCGGCATGAGCACCAGTGCGGCCGCTGCCCGCGCGGCCCACGAAGAGGACGAGTACGACGACGACTACCACTTCTTCGACGACGATCTGACCTTCCTGGAACCGGCCGATGACGGCGGTGAGCTGATCGGTGATATGGATCCGACGACACCCCCGGTCGTCGGCGAATGGACCGAACTGGAGTGAACTGGACGCTGACCCCGGACCAGTTCGCCATGGCCTGGGCCCGCACCGATGGCGACCGCATCCCCTACCCACTCGCCGTGCGCCTGTCGGCTCGCGATACCGCAGAGCGCACCGCCCAACTCCCCGCCCTCAATCGTTGGTGCGATGAGACTCTCGACGCCGACCTGGAAGGCGCATTGCGGGTGCTGGCCCGTCCCACCGTGCGTATCGAGGTCTTCGGCGAGCGCGATACCGCAGAGCCATCGGCGGGAGTCGATGGCGGGCAGGACGGCACGGTCGAGGCGACGGGTTTGGTCGAACAGACCGGTCCCGTAGTCGCCCAGCCGAGCATCGCGGCGCAATCGCGTCCGGTTCGGGTACTCGGTGCGATCGCCGGAGATATCGCGGTGGTCGCGGCGCAACGCGCGGGCGCGACCACCGACCGCGGCGGCGATATACGACTTTTCGTCGATCGCGTGAAAAACCTTTCCGCACGGGTGATTTCGGTGCTGCCGGAGAATACGTCCGGCACCACACCGCAATTGACCGCACCGCTGGCCCGGGTCAACGAGGACAGCCGGGATCTGGTGACCGTGCCGGTAGCCGGACCCACCACGCCGACCCGAATTCGCAAGCTGCTCCGGCAATCCCGCGACGGTATCGGCCAGATCGTGGTCTCGGTGCGCCGAGCCGACGGCGAACTGCGTCCCTTCGGGGTGCTGTGCTGGATTGATGTGATCGGCGACGGTAGGTACTCGGTGCGCACCGGGATCGATGTAGATATCGTGCCGGTCACCGCCCAACGGTTCACCGCACAACTGCGGCCGATGGTCACCGCGGCCGAACGCACCCTCACCTTGGCCGAGCGTTGGTGACCGCGCCCCTGATCGGCGTGTGCGTCGGTCGGCGCTGAGGCCATGGTCGGCAATGGCACCACGGTCCTCGATCGGCGCGGGCACCTCATGCGAGGAGCGTGGTGACCTCGTCGTCTGCCAACTGGTGGAAGTCGCGGTACGCCATTCCGACGCCGCCGAGCGACCGCGGCACCCATGGGCAGACCACTTCATCCGCCTCTGCGGCCACCCGGCGCAGCGCCTCGGAGGACGACACCGGCACCGCAACGACGATCCGCGTCGGTTGATGCAGTTGGGCGACCCGGCATGCGACGGCCACCGTCGCCCCGGTCGCCATGCCGTCGTCCACGATCACCGTCGTGCGGCCGGCGATCGGGATCGGCTTGGCATCACCGCGCCACACCTCACGTCGGCGCTCGAGTTCGGCCCGTTCCAGCTCCTCGATCTCGGCGACCTGACGCGGCGTTATCCCGGTGTGCGACAACACATCCTCATTGAGAACCCGGATACCTTCCTCACCGATGGCCCCCATAGCCAACTCCGGCTGCCACGGCACACCGAGCTTGCGGACCAACAGGATATCGAGATCGCCTCCGATTACCTCGCGCACGGCGGCCGCCACCGGAACCCCACCGCGGGGCAGTCCGAGCACCAGCGGTTGCATCGCACGCAGGTGGCCGAGTTCCGAACCCAGCGCGCGACCGGCCGCTGTCCGATCGGAGTAGATCATCCGAATTAACGCTACTCCGGTGCGCGCTCGGTGACCGCGAATCGCCGCAATGCCAGGCTGGGATTGGTGCGGCGGACCGTGGCGAGCTGTTCGAGGTCGATATCGGCGGTGAGCACGCCCGGTTCGTCGCCGAGTTCAGCGAGGACGGCACCGGTCGGGTCGATGATCATCGACGCGCCAGCACCACGCGGGGCGCATTGATCGGCAGCGGCCATGTAGACGGTGTTCTCGATGGCACGTGCACGCAGCAACGTCGTCCACTGATCAACCTTCGCCGGACCGGGAATCCACTGCGCCGGCAGCACAAGCACCTGTGCGCCCGCAGCCGCGACGCGACGGCAGCCTTCCGGGAACCGAAGATCGAAACAGGTCTGCATGCCGAATGTCACAGCACCGACCGTGAAGGTGGCCGGCGCCTCGATCGCACCCGGCTCGACGACATCGGATTCGAGATGTCCGAACGCGTCGTAGAGATGAACCTTGCGGTACTTCGTCACCAGGTTCGCATCGGGTCCGAGCACGACGAGGGTATTGCGGATCCGACCCGCTTCCGGCGCCACTTGCTCGACCATTCCGGCGACCAGATACACCCCGCATTCGCGCGCGATATCGCCGAGGCCAGTGACGAACGGCCCGGTCAGCGGTTCGGCGACGGCCACGACCCGCTCGTCGAGCCGGGTCACGGCAAACATCGAGTATTCGGGCGCGACCACCACCTTCGCACCCCGTTCGGAGGCCGCGCGAACATACTCGCGCAGCGTTCGCAGATTGCTGGTCGGATCGGTTCCCGGCGCGAATTGAACCACCGCCACAGCCACCGCCGATGTCGTCGGATCGTGATGCGCGGACACGCTTTCGGGTTGCATACGTCTCACCGTATTGGCCCGGTGGCCGGGACGACCACCGGGAGGCAGTAAACTGCTGGTCAATGAGTACCAATCAGGTCGACAGCGTTCCTGGCGACAACGACAGGGACAACGACGGCCCGACCTTCGCCGATCTGGGCATCGATGACCGCATCCTCGCGGCCATCGCCGATGTGGGTTATGAGTCGCCGTCTCCCATCCAGGCCGCGACCATTCCACCGCTGCTCGAAGGCGCCGATGTGGTCGGGCTGGCCCAGACCGGCACCGGCAAAACCGCGGCATTCGCCATCCCGATCCTCATGGGTATCGAGGCGACCGGCAAACTTCCGCGCGCCCTCGTGCTGGCCCCGACGCGCGAACTCGCGATCCAGGTCGCCGAGGCATTCGGGCGATATGCCACCCACATTCCCGGACTGCATGTGCTGCCGATCTACGGCGGCCAGGCCTATGGCGTCCAACTCTCCGGCCTGCGCCGCGGCGCGCATGTCGTGGTGGGCACGCCGGGCCGGGTGATCGACCACCTGGAGAAGGGCACGCTCGACCTGTCGCAGCTGCAGTATCTGGTGCTCGACGAGGCCGACGAGATGCTGAAGATGGGGTTCCAGGAGGATGTCGAGCGCATCCTCGCCGACACCCCGCGCGAGAAGCAGGTCGCGCTTTTCTCCGCGACGATGCCCTCGGCGATCCGCAGCATCTCCAAGAAGTATCTGCGCGAACCGGTCGAGATCACCGTCAAGTCGAAGACCTCCACCGCTACCAACATCACCCAGCGCTGGGTGCAGGTCTCGCATCAGCGCAAGCTCGACGCACTCACCCGGATTCTCGAGGTCGAGTCGTTCGAGGCGATGATCCTGTTCGTGCGCACCAAGCAGGCCACCGAGGAACTGGCCGAAAAGCTGCGCTCGCGTGGATTCTCCGCCGCGGCGATCAATGGCGATATCGCGCAGAACCAGCGTGAGCGAACCATCGGCCAGCTGAAGTCCGGTGCGCTCGACATTCTGGTCGCCACCGATGTCGCCGCCCGCGGACTCGATGTGGATCGCATCTCGCATGTGGTCAACTACGACATTCCGCACGACACCGAGTCCTATGTGCACCGGATCGGCCGCACCGGCCGGGCTGGGCGCAGCGGTGAGGCGCTGCTGTTCGTCGCACCGCGGGAACGGCATCTACTCAAGGCGATCGAGCGTGCTACCCGGCATCCGCTGACCGAAATGCAGCTGCCCAGCGTCGATGATGTGAACACCCAGCGCGTCGCCAAATTCGGCGATTCGATCACCGAGAATCTCAGCTCGACGAACTTGGCGCTGTTCCGCAAGCTCATCGAGGACTACGAGCGCGAGCACAACATTCCGCTCGTTGATATCGCGGCGGCACTGGCGGTCAGCGGTTACGACGGCGACAACTTCTTCATGGAGCCCGAGCCGGAGCCGGTCGAACGCCCGCAGCGCGAACGCATGCCGCGCGGCGACCGCCCAGCGCGCGGATTCGAGGGCGAAGATCGCGGTCCATCGCATCACCGCGGCACCGGAGCCGAATTGGCGACCTACCGGATCAGCGTCGGCAAGCGGCACCGGGTGGTGCCAGGCGCGATCGTCGGCGCCATCGCCAATGAGGGCGGACTGCGCCGCAGCGATTTCGGACATATCAGCATCCGGCCGGACCACAGCCTGGTCGAACTGCCCGCCGACCTATCCTCGGAGACGCTGGAAGCGTTGCGGCGCACCAGGATCAGCGGCCAGCTGATTCAGCTGCAGCTCGATTCCGGGCCGCCGGGCGGACGTCCGTTCCGCGCCGGACCGCGTCGCGATCGCGACGGCGGCAAGCGACCCGAACGGCGTAAACCACGCTCCTGAACCGGGGACGGGTAAACCGCCTTTGGGAGCGACGGGCCCGGAGGCGGTAGCTTGCGTAACCACGCAGGGCCCCGCGGACACCGAATTCAACGCCGGTGGGAGCGACAGGCCCGGAGGCGGTAGCTTGCGTAACCACGCAGGGCCCCGCGGACACCGAATTCAACGCAGCCAAATCGGCTAGCTACAGTGTTGCCGTCCGTGTCCGGCGAAGACACAGGAGGCCGCGTTTGATCGTGTTCGGTGATCGTGTCGTCTGTTCCGCCGTCGACCTGGTACGCGCGGCGCGCTGTGAATTCGAGTTGCTGCGTGCCCTCGATACCGAACTGGGCACCATCGCTGGTACGGCGGATGTGGTGCCGGATCACGCGTCGCGCAGCGCATTCCACGATGCGCGCGCCCGCAGGCTCGCGGACTTCCGTGATCGGTTCGGCAGTCAGATGGTGGAGATCCACTGCGCCGCGCACGATCCGGTGGTCGATCCCGAGGGGTATATCGCCGCGCTGCGGACCGCCAATGCCGAGACGGTCGCGGCGCTGCGGGCCGGTGCGCATGTGCTGCACGGTGCCACCTTCTTCGACGGAAAATTCGTCTGTACCGGCGATTTCCTGGTGCGGGCTGGTCATCGGGTGCGCTACACCGTGCACGGCATCGCGGCCGGTCCACCGGATCGGATCGACGTGGCACTCGAACTCGCCGCCTGCGCCGACGCTGTGGACCGCAGCGGCGCGCTCACCGCTCCGCTGATCCGGTTGTACCTGGACGAGGACAGCGAGACCTTCGCGCTCACCGATCTGCTTCCGGTGTATCTGGCTCGGCGCGGCCGGGTGGAGCGGATTCTGGAAGACAAACTGAGCGAGTTGCTGCCCGTGCAGTGGGGCGATCCGCGCTATCTCGCCTGCGGCCACTGCCCGACCTGCACCAGCGCCATCTCGGCGGCGCGTGATCTGCTGCTGGTGGCCGGTATGCCGCGCACCGCGCGGGCCCGACTGCGCGAGGCCGGGGTGAGCACCATCGACCGGCTCGCGAGTAGCACCACCACCGCCGTGCCCGGCCTCCCGCCGCGCACCCTTACCGCATTGCGTCGCCAAGCCGGAATCCAACTGGCCCGAGAAGATTCCGGACAGCCGACCCACACGCTGGTCGACCCGATCGCATTGGGCGCGTTGCCGCCGCCGTCACCGGGCGATCTCGCGCTCACCATCGAGCAGGGGCCATCGGGGCGGCTGCTCGGTATCGAGGTGGGTGGCAACGGCACAGTCCACGTGACCTTCCGCGCCCCGTTCGGCGCGGCACCCGCACCGTATCGGGCGATGACCGATTTCGCCGACGAGGAGGCCGGGCAGCGGCGCGCGTTGGACGAGATGCTCGACTTCATCGCACAACGGCTGCGGATGTATCCGGATATGCGCGTATACCACTACACCTCCAGCGTGCGCTCGGCGCTGCTGCGGTGGACGGGTCGGTACGGAGTCGGTGAGGAGATCGTCGAAGATCTGCTGCACGCCGGTGTGCTCGTCGATCTGTATCCCATCGTGCGCAGTGCCCTGCTGATCGGCGAACGCTCCTATCGGCTCAGTCGGCTACGCCGGCTGCTGCCGAACACCGCAGGCCAGGAACGCGATTGCGTCACCGTGCTGCGGCTGCGTGACTGGCTGCTGGATCGGGCGGCCGAGCGGCGCGTGGACTCGGATGCGGTGCTGCTGGATCAGGCGAGTTCGTGGTGTCTGGTGCCGAGTCCGGAGGAGCCGGATCCGCCGCCGCCGTCGCGGCCGTCATCGATCGAGGCCGCACTCGCGGAATACGCGGCGGCACAGGGCGAGCCGCATCATCCTGCGGCATTGATGGCGGCAGCGCTCGGTTATCACCGGCGCGAACGTCAGCCGCTGTGGTGGGCGCATGCCGACCGGCTCAGCCATCCGGTGGACGAATGGGCCGACGCGCCAGGCGTATTGGTGGCCGATTGGGGCACGGTCGACACCAAATGGCATCGCAGCCCGCATCAGCCGACCATGCGCAGATACCTCACGCTGACCGGAAGGATCGGCATCGGCTGGGGCGGTAGCGAAACCGCGGGCGGCGCCGCGACAGGCACGGTGCTGACCCCGGGTGCCACTGTGTACACCTTCTACGATCAGCCGGTCGCCGCCGGGATGATCACCGCCGTCGGCCGACGAGCGACCGCCACCGCGACCGTGCTCGGCTGCTCGGTCGACGCGAATTTCGACGACACCGTGCGGCTGGAGGAACTACTGCCGCACGGCTGCGAACCCTATGACGAACTGCCGACCGCGATCGCGCCCGGCCTGCCCGCCTGGAACGAGAACATCGAGACCGCGGTCGAATTCGCGGCCCAGCAACTGCTGATGGCACTACCGCGGATCCCGGCGGGCGCGGTCTTCGACATCCTCGCCCGCCGACCCCCGCGGCTGCGGCGCGCCGCACGGCTACCGGATGTGCACGGTGACCACGCGGCGGCCATCATGGCCGCGCTGCGCGATCTCGACGATTCCTATCTCGCGGTGCAGGGTCCCTCGGGCACCGGCAAGACCTCCACCATCGCCAGGGCGGTCGAACGTCTGGTCACGCGGCACAAGTGGCGCGTCGGGATCGTCGCGCAGACGCATGCGACGGTGGAGAGCCTGCTCGACATGATCGTCGCGATGGGCGTGCTACCGGAACTGGTGGCAAAAAAGGATGCCGTGGCGGTGGCGCCGGAGTGGTCGGTGATCGATGGCACGCGCTATCCGCGGTTTCTGGACAATGCGGTCAACGGCTGCGTCATCGGCGGCCTACCAGCCGATTTCGCCGATGAGGAGGTAGTCCCCGGCAACAATCTGGACCTGCTCGTAATCGCCGATGCGGGCCGCTTCCCGCTCGCCGATACCGTCGCCGTCGCGATGAGTGCGCGCAACCTGCTGCTGCTCGGCGATCCCGCGCCGTCCGCGGCGCGCAGTGCGCATCCGGAACCGGTCGACGAGTCGGTGCTCGGCTGGCTCACCGAGGGCCGCCACACGCTGCCCGCCGACCGCGGCTACTTCCTGGACCGCACCTGGCGGATGCATCCGCGGGTCTGTGATCCGATCTCCCGGCTGTACTACGACAACCGCCTACGCTCCAACGAGACCGTCACGCTCGCACGCCAACTGGAGGGCATCGAGCCGGGCGTGGAGACGGTGCTGGTGCCGCACAGCGGCGATTCGACCGAATCGATGGCCGAGGCTCGCGAGGTGGTCCGCCGGGTGCGCGCCCTGCTCGGCGCCTCGTGGACGACCGGTGCGATGACGCGACGGCTACATCCGCACGACATCCTCGTGGTCGCGCCCTACAGCGCCCAAGTCGGCCTGATCCGAACGCTGCTGGCCCGGGCCAAGATCGAGGATGTGCTGGTCGGCACCGCCGAGCGGTTCCGCGGCCGGGAGGCGGCGGTGGTGCTCATGTCGATGACCACATCCAGCCCCGCCGACGCGCCTTACGGCATGCGATTCCTACTGTCGCGCAGTCTGGTTCAGGCGACGCTGTGCCGGGCGATGTGGAAGGCCGTCATCATTCGGTCACCACTACTCACCGAATATCTGCCGAGTACGCCGGACGATCTATCGGATCTGGCGACATTCCTGCGACTCAGCTGAATATTTCTTTCAGCATTCGGTCGGTTTGTGACCGAAATAATCAATCCGAACCGGTTGGTTCTTTTAATGGAATTCGATCTTGAAATTGCAGGCGCGCGCAATTCGCAATTAGCAGCCGGCTCAACCGAAGCAGTTGCCCTCACCGCGATAAGTGGGCACTGTCGTCCGCGTGCCCTCACCATCGATCAGATGGATCTGGTCGAACCGCTCGCACAACTCCCCCGCCTTGGCATGCCGGAACCAGACCCGGTCGCCGATCCGCAGTTCAGCGGCTCCGGACAGCGGCGTCTGCACCTCGCCGGCGCCCTCGGTACCGAGCAGCCGCAAACCGGTGGGCCACACCGGCTTCGGCACCCGCGACGCCCCGGTCGGACCGGAGGCGATGTAACCGCCCGCGAAGACCGTCGCGATGGACGGAGTCGGCTTGCGCAGCACCGATGTGGCGAAGAACAGCGCAGGACTCGGGGTGAAGGCGCGGTAGTGATCGAAGAGCGTCGGCACATACAGTCCGGAGCCCGCGGTCACCTCGGTGACATCCGGATCGGTGACGCTGACCTCGATGGATCCGGAACCGCCGCTATTAACGATCTCCAACTTGCCGACCACAGAGCACACCGCGTCCAGAACCTGCCCGCGCCGCTTGCCGATTTCGGCCGCCGAGGCCCGCTTCACCAGGCGCACAGCGATATTGGAGTCGGGTAGCCCGGCGATCTGCGCCTCATAGGTCATCACGCCGACCACGTCGAACCCACGGTTCATCGCCTCGCGCGCGAGCGCGGCGGCCTGTTCGGGGGTGCGCACCGGTGAGCGCCGAACGCCCAGGTGCAGCGGCCCGATCCGCAGCGAAGCGTCCACATCGAGGCAGATCCGCGGTCGCACCAGATCGGTACCGACCGCGGCCCGGATCAGGTCCAGCTGCGCGAGATCGTCGACCATCAACGTGATGGATCGGCGCAGCGTGTCGTCGGCGGCGAGTTCGGCGAGCGCCGCACGGTCTACGCTCGGATAGCCGAGCAGCACATCGCGCGCGCCGAGGCGGACCAGCCAGATGGCCTCCGCCAACGAGTAGGACATGATGCCCGCGAAGCCGCCGGACGCGCAGAGCCCGGTGCCGAGCACCTCCTCGAGCACCGCGCGACAGCGCACCGATTTACTCGCGACTCGGATGGACACCCCACCCGCACGACGGACCAGGTCAGCGGCATTGGCGCGGAGTGCAGTCAGGTCGAGGGCGGCCAGCGGCGGGTCCAGCTCGGCCGTGGCCGCATGCAGGGCGACAATCGGCGACGTGTCTGTCACCAGACCCACCCAACCACCAAACTGGTCAAACGTCCAGTATTGCGGGATCAGACTTCGGCAGCCCGGGTGGCCAGGCTGCTGACCAGGTCGTCGAGTACCACCAGCATCGTTTCGTCATTGCAATCCGC
This sequence comes from Nocardia sp. NPDC050630, assembly GCF_044457245.1. NCBI lineage: Bacteria > Bacillati > Actinomycetota > Actinomycetes > Mycobacteriales > Nocardiaceae > Nocardia > Nocardia sp. NPDC050630. Next base: position 106,041 of record NZ_JBITGN010000012.1, on the reverse strand, counting down.
GAGCCAGCGCAGCACGGTGCCCTGGAGCACCGAGACCGCGTAGGCCGCGATGGCATCTGTCGGCTCCAACCACTGCGCGCCCGAACGGTCGGCACACAGGTCCAGGAAGCTTGCGACCTCGGAGTCCATCTCCCGGAACAGGGCCGTAGCCTGCGGGTCGGCGACACAGTCGGTCTGCGCCTCCCACCGTTCGGCCAGCTGATGCGCGGTCGCTTCGTACCTGCGGGCCTGCTTGGCCGGAGCCGCCTTGACCAGCGGCCAGTACGCACTCACACCAGCATGCAGCAGCACCCGAAGTGCTCGCACTCCGGTGAAATCGAGTGAGGCGGCCGCCTTCTCGACGGCCTCGCAGATGGTCGGCCGCAGCCTGACCGCCGCTATTTCTCCACGTACGCTCAACGACGACTCCCTCGAGGAAAGAACTCGCGCACCTTCGTCGGCGCGGCTCGCTGAACACGACAGGCGACTCTCATGAATCCCGCGTTAGGGAATTTCCTGGTTGCCCAGTCCAACATTCATCAATCGTAGAGGGTTTCCAGGTTTTAAGAACGGCTTCGTTGGGTATTTCCAGACTGGAAGAATGTTTTGTTACCCAAACGGGATCCCGCCGCAATCGGGCGGGGTTCACTGGAATCGCCTCCCAGGACGTCACTCTCGCGTCCGCCGCGCGCACGATAGACCATTGAGCACACTACGGTACGTAACGGTACCGCCCTGGCACTTTGTGGCGGATCCCACACCAACACCTCGCAAACTGGACGATCGACGGTTCCGCGATCGACACCGTGCCGACACCGCGAGGTAGCTAGCCTGGACCGGTGACTCTCTCGCCCTCGGCCGACCAGTTCTATCTGACCGGCACGTTCAACTTCCGCGATCTCGGCGGTCTGCGCACCATCGATGGCGCGCGCATCCGCCCCGGCGTGCTGTTGCGCTCGGCCCAATTGAGCGGACTCGATCTGCCCGGACACGCGATCCTGCGCGAGCTCGGCGTCACCGAGGTCTTCGACCTGCGCGGGCCGCGCGAGATCGAGCACATCGGCCACGACAATCTGCCCGAGGGCGTGCGACTGAATGTCACACCATTCGATTCTCGGATGGCCGAGGCGCCGCCGCACGATGCGCAGACCGGCTCCGCATTCACGCACATGCTGGAGGTCTACCGGTACTTCCCGACCCTGCCCGAGGCGAATACCGCGATCATCACCATCGCCGAGACGATCGCCAACGGCGAGGGTGCGGTGCTGGTGCACTGTGCGGCAGGTAAGGACCGGACCGGCTGGGCGATCGCGTCACTGCTGCGCGCGGTCGCGGTCGGCGAGGCCGATGTACTCGCCGACTTCATGGCCAGCAATGACGCCGTCCCGGCGCTGCGCGCCATGATGGCACCGAAACTCACTGCGGGAGTTGAACTTTCCATCGATATCCTCGGCGTGCGGGAGGACTACCTGCGCATCGCGACGGACGCGGTGCACGAACGCCACGGTGATTTCGAGACCTACCTGACCGCCATCGGGTTCACCGCGGATCTGCGCTCGCGGCTGCGCGATCGCCTACTCGAGTGAGTCACCCGGCCGGCGCTTGCTCGCGTCGGACCAGACCGTCGGCATCGATGCTGACCTGATCGCCGGTGTGGAACCAACTTCCGGTGAAGCGGTCGGCGGTGGCCACCGGATCGTTCCAGTAGCGATGGGTCACATTCGGTCCGCGACACAGCAATTCACCGTGGCCCGACTGCGCCTGCGGCCCCCACAGCGCCAATTCGGTACCGCCGAAGGGGAATCCGAGCACCGGATCGGCGCCTGGTGCGGTGTCGGTCTCGTGATCGACGACCAAGCCGATGCCGCTGGTTTCGGTCGCGCCCCAGACCGACCACTGCCGCGCGGCCGGGAACATGTCCCGCAGCGGCGCGACCAGATCAGCGGGATCGGTACGATCGGCGGCGCGTTCGCCGCGATGGCCCGCATTGCTGACCCGCACGATGCCCTCGGTGCGCAGTCCCGCACTGCGCAGCGCCGCGAGTTCGGGCAGCAGGCGGGCGAAGATGCGCGGTGTCGCGGAAACCATATCGATCCGTTCGGAGACAATGGTTTCCGCGAGACAGCGACTATCCGGGGCGAGGACGACGGTGCCGCCGACGGCGAAGGTCGGCAGCAGCTGGTCCACACAGCCGCTGGCATGTGCCAGCGGTAACAGCACTAGATTGCGCAACCCATCGGTCGGTAGATCCATCGCCGCGACGACGGAACGGATTGCCGAGAGCAGATTCTCGTTGGTCAGCTCGACGCCCTTGGGCGCGACGGTGGCATGGGCCGGACAGCCCCCCGTGCCGCTGGTGTAGCAGAGCAGCGCAAGATCGCTCAGGGCCGCACCGTCGTCGATGAAGGCGGCGCCATCGGGCAGTTCGTCGCTGCCGCCGTCGAGCGCGAAATCAGTACTGCTGTCGGCCATCACCCGCTCGGCCACCGCATCGGGCAGTCCGTCGTGCACCAACACCGGAACCGCGCCGCTGAGCAGCGCACCGAGGAAGGCCTGGACCCAGCGCACGCCCGTCGGCATGTGGATGGCGACCCGGTCGCCGTAGCCGATGCCGTGTTCTTGCAGGCCACCCGCGATGCGGGAGGCGCGGTGCCACAGCTCCCGATAGCTCAGCCGGGGGCCGCCGATCTCCACCACCGCCTCCCTGGTCGAGAAGGCATGCACCTGCAGATCCAATAGTTCGGTCAGCGCCGGGGTGAGGTTGCCGTAGCGCAGCACCCCATCGGCGCCGCGGGCCAGCGGGGCGTCGCAAGCGTGTGGACGGTTGAGTGGATATTCGACCAGAAACTGCGACATGAGTCCTCCGCACGCGCCTCGAGCCCGCAGGCTCTTGCGACTATATGACGCGAGTCACAATTTCGCTGGCATAGGAGAGGAACGTGTCCCGGCTGTCATCGGCCGGTGTAGGTCGCCTTCCCCGGTCCCACCTCCAGGAAGCTGCGCACCGCGCCGCGCAGATCCGCCGTATCGAACAGCGCGCCGGACACCTCCGGCGTCACCGAATCCGCATGCGCCACACCACCCGATCGCCACGCCTCGATGATCTGTTTCGTCGCGGCATGTGCCCGGGTGGGGCCATCGGCCAGTCGAGCCGTCAATTCCTTTGCCGCGGCGTCGACATCGTCGTGGACGGCGTTGACCACGCCCCATTCGGCCATGGTCGCGGCGTCGTAGAGGTCACCGGTCATCACGAATTCGCGAGCGCGGCCCGAACCGGCACGCTCGGCCAGGCGCTGCGGACCGCCCATCGACGGTGTCAGACCGACGACCGTTTCCACCAGACCGAATTTCGCCTTCGGCGCGGCCAGGATGATGTCGCAGGCCAGGGCCATTTCGAAGGCGGCGGTCAGGGTGAGGCCGTGCGCGGCGAAGACCACCGGACACGGAAGCGCTTCCAGCGGATGGATGATCTGCGCGAACAGGGCGCGCCACAGTTCAGCGCCCCGCTCAACCGCCGAGGGGATGGCATCCGATGGACTCGGCGGGGTGGGTGCGAGGAGCCCGTCGAAGACGTGCACGTCGACGCCGCCGGAGACCACCTTGCCCTCGGCCCGCAGCAGCACCGCGCGCGGCGGGTTGGCCGAGAGCTCGGCGAGATCCTCGACGAGCGCGTCCAACATCGACCGATCGAACAGATTCAGCGGCGGATTGGCCAGGGTGAGCGTCGCGACTTCGGCGCCGCCGTCGGTGGTTTCCCGGGTCAGCCTGGTGGCCTTCGTATCACTCATCCGGCAAGACTAAGGCGTCGATCTGCCAGACTAGGCGAGTGACCAAGTCGGTATCGGAAAACGGCTCCTACGTCGAGCCCGGTGAGTTCAACCGGGATACGAATTACATCACCACACGCATCACCGCTGACGGCCGCGACGGGTATCCGGTCGAGCCGGGGCGCTATCGGCTGGTTGCGGCGCGGGCCTGTCCGTGGGCCAATCGCACACTGATCGTGCGCAGGCTGCTCGGGCTGGAAGACGTCGTATCGCTCGGACTGTGCGGGCCGACACACGACAAGCTCAGCTGGACCTTCGATCTGGATCCCGGCGGGGTGGATCCGGTGCTCGGCATCCCCCGCTTGCGTGATGCCTACCTTGCGCGATTCCCGGACTATCCGCGCGGCATCACGGTTCCCGCACTCGTGGACGTTCCCACCGGGCAGGTGGTGACCAACGACTACGCGCAGATCACGCTCGACTTCTCCAGCGAGTGGACCGAATACCATCGCCCCGGCGCGCCGCAGCTGTATCCGCGGGAGCTGCGGGCCGAGATCGACGAGGTGAACCTGGCCGTCTTCCGGGATGTCAACAACGGCGTCTACCGGTGCGGCTTCGCTGGAACGCAGGAAGCGTACGAGGCGGCCTACGAGCGGCTCTTCGCCCGATTGGACTGGCTCTCCGATCGGCTCGCGACCCAGCGCTACCTGGTGGGCGACACCATTACCGAGGCCGACGTCCGGCTGTTCACCACGCTGATCCGCTTCGATCCGGTCTACCACGGCCATTTCAAGACCAACCGCAGCAAGCTGAGCGAAATGCCGGTGCTGTGGGCCTATGTGCGTGATCTCTACCAGACACCCGGATTCGGCGACACCGTCGATTTCGGGCAGATCAAGAAGCACTACTACGTGGTGCACGCCGATATCAACCCGACCCAGATCGTGCCGAAGGGCCCGGATCTGACCGACCTGCTGACCCCGCACGGCCGAGAAGGGCTGGGCGGCAGGCCATTCGGCGACGGCACCCCGCCGCCACCGCCGCCACTCACCGAGCGGGTCCCCGCGCTGCGCGAACCGGCGTGATGGAACCGACACGCTGGGAACCCGGCCGAGCGGGTACATCGTTGTCATGACGAGCCGATAGCGGTCGGTGCAATAAGGTCGTTGCGTACGGGCGGAAGAGGAGGATATCGCCGTGTTCAAAGGCACGTTCGAGAAGACGGTGGTCCAGCTACTCGATACCGGGTCGCGCCTGCAGGCGCCCGCGGTCGCCAAGTACGTCGACCGGCTGCGGCGTTCGCATCCGGCGGAGAGTCCCGCGCAGATCATCGAGCGGCTCGAGCACCAGTACCTACTCGCGGTCACCAGCAGCGGCGGTGCGGTCGGCGCGACAGCCGCAGTGCCCGGCGTCGGCACGATCGCGGCACTCGCGGCGGTCAGTGCCGAGACGACCTTCTTCATGGAGGCGTCCGCGGTGTTCACGCTGGCCGTCGCGGCCGTGCACGGTATCTCCCCGGAGGATAAGGAGACGCGGCGGGCGCTGGTGCTCGCGGTCGTGCTCGGCGAGAGCGGGATGGAGATCGTCGAGAAGACAGTCGGTCATTCGGCGAAGAACTGGGGCACACTGTTCGCCAACAGGATTCCCGGGCTATCGAGCATGAACGATTCGCTGCTCAAGCGATTCGTCATCCGCTTCATCACCAAGCGGGCGGCATTGATGGCGGGCAAGGTGGTGCCCGCCGGCATCGGCGCGGTGATCGGCGGCGTCGGCAACCGGACACTCGGCAAGACCACGATCAACAACGCGCGCAAGGCATTCGGCCCCGCGCCGGTGACCTGGCCCGCCGATCGGCAGCTCGTCATCGATGCCGATCCGCTGCCGGCCCTGGATCCGGGCAAGCCGCAACCCCCGACCACGCCGCGATGAGCGCGGGCCGACCGCTCGCCTTCTCCGTTCACGGCCTGACCAAGCGCTACAACCTGGTCACCGCGGTCGAAAACGTGAGCTTCACCGTGCCGTCCGGGACCACCGCCGCCCTGGTTGGTCCGGCGGGCGCGGGTAAGACGACGATTCTGCGGATCCTGCTCGGGCTGCTCCAGCCGACTTCCGGAACCGCCGCAGTCGGCGGGCCGGGTTCCCGGCGCGACGGATCGGCGGTCGTCGTCGGCGCCATGTTGCAGCCGCGAGGTCTGCATCCGGCTCGAAGCGCGCGTGATCATCTGCTGGTCTATGCGGCGGCCGCCAGGGTCGAGGACCCGCGGGTCGACGAGGTGATCCAGGTGGTCGGCCTCGGTGACTCGGCGAAGACGCGGGCGGGCGAGCTGTCGCCCGGATCGCAGACCCGGCTGGCCCTGGCGACCGCGCTGCTCGGCGACCCACAGCTGCTGATTCTCGATGAGCCCCTGGCCGGTCTCGATGCGGCGGAACGCGCCTGGCTGCCCGACCTACTGCGGCGGCACACCCGCCGTGGTGGCTCGGTCCTGTTGTCCAGCGAAAGTCTGGCGAATGTAATTCCCATGGCGGACAACATCATTGTCGTGAGCGAGGGTTCGGTGGTCTACCAGGGGACACCCGCTAGGCTACGGCGCGGTCATCCCGATCGGCTGGTCGTCGCCGCATCGACCCCGATCGCGCTCGCGACGATGTTGGCGGCACAGGGCTTCACCGATGCGGTGATCCGTCCCGACGGACGCCTGGCCGTTGCCGAGGCGAGCGAAGAGCAGATCCGTGCGGCGGCGACGGCGGCCAATGTGCGCGTGGACAATATCGTCGCCGATCAGATCCACCCGGACCGAGTGCTCGCCTCGCTGGTCAAACCGGCCCGCCCGCCCCAGCCCGCCCCCTATGCCGGGATCGCACCGCAGCAACCGACCCCCTATGGGATTCCACGATGATCGCTGTTCTGCCTCCGGACCTCGTTCCGGCCGTCAACTCCGAGGTCCGCAAGGTCAGCACGCTGCGCGCGAGCCGAATCCTGGCCGCACTGATCCCCGCGATCGCCCTCGTCGCGAGCACGGTGACCGCACTGCTGGCCGGACCCGCCGATCCGAAATCCAATCCGGCCACGGGCGCGGCGACCATCGGGCTCTATATCGGTCTCGCGGCCGCGATCGTGCTGGCAGGCGCCTTCGGTGCGGCCGGTGCGGGTGCCGAATATCGTTACGGGACAATATCGTCCACCGCCGTGTTCACCCCCGACCGGGATCGGCTGGCCGCCGCGAAGTTCCTCGTCACCGCGGGTTTCGCCTTGGCGGCGACCTTCGTCGTCGAACTCATCGCCTTCGTCTGTCTGCTCGGTTTCGGCCGCGGCAAATTCGACTTCGGAGTGCGCTTGCTGGCGGTTCTCGGCGGCGGGCTGCTCGCCGCGGTCTGCTGGTCCCTGATCGGGGCCGGTCTGGGATTGCTGCTGCGCACCTCCACCACCGCGGTCGCGGCGATGCTCGGTTGGCTGGTGATCATCGAGCCGTTGACCTGGGTGGTCGCCAAGGCGATCGGCCTCGCCGGAGTGGTCGCCGTCCTGCCCGGTTCCGCCACCGTCAGCACCGTCGCCGTCGGATCCTTCAAAGACAGCGATTTCCTGGCACCCACCCCCGCCGCCTTGGTGGTCCTCATTCTCTGGACGATCGCCGCCGCGGGCGGGGCCTGGTGGTTGCTCCGCACCAGCGACATCTGACGCCGCCCCGGCGGCGGGGAACAAACAACGGTGCGGCACGTGTCATTACCGTCGGGACAGCACGACAAGACGGGTGAGCAGCGGAGTGACCGAGCGCGATATGGGTTGGATGCGCAGACTGTGGACCGAGTGTCGGAGCCACCGGGGCACGGTCACGGGTATCGCGATCGCGTTGGCGGCCGGAGCGATGGTCGAGATCTCGGCGCCGCTGCTGACCAAGCGGGCGGTTGATGCGGCCGGAGTCGGCGATACCTCCGTTATCGGGACCATTGCGGCCCTGCTCGCCCTTGTCGCACTAGGCCGGTTCTCGGCTGCGTTCGGACGCCGCATGTTGGCCGGACGACTTTCCCTCGATGTGCAGCACTCGTTACGTGTCAGTCTGCTCGCCGCATTGCAACGACTCGACGGCGTCGGACAGGATGCGCTGCGCACCGGACAGGTGGTGTCGCGCTCGATCACGGATCTGCAGTTGGTGCAGGGGCTTTTGGCGATGACGCCGCTGTCCGGGCTGGCATTGCTCGAGTTCCTGCTGGCCGCCGCCGTCATGGTGTGGCTGTCGCCGCCGCTGGCCGCCGTCGCACTGCTGGTTGTCCCCGCCATCGCGGTGCTGGTGTATCGGATGCGGCCGCGCCTGTACGCGGCGACGTGGTCGGCGCAGCAACGCGCTGCCGAGGTCGCGCAACATGTGGAAGAGACCGTCACCGGCGTGCGCGTGGTCAAGGGCTTCGGGCAGGAAGCTCGGATGGTGCGCGTGCTGGAGGAGCACGGGCGCGTTCTCTACGCCGAGCGAATGCGCGCGGCCAAGATCAATGCACGCTTCGCACCCGTGGTGACCACGATTCCGCAAGCCGGGCTGGTCGCGGTGATCGTTGTCGGCGGACTGCTCGCGCTGCACGGCGTTATCGGTATCGGCACATTTCTCGCCTTCTCCGCGTATGTCACGACCATGACCGTGACCACCCGAACCATGTCGTCAGTGGTGATCATGGCCCAGCTGACCAGGGCCGCGGCCGAGCGCGTCTATCAGGTCATCGACGCGGCCCCCGAGATCGCCGACCCGCCCGCCCCGGCCGAGCTTCCCGATGGGCCTCTGGGTTTCGAAATCAATTCGCTGACTTTCGGATTCGACCCCGCAGAGCCCATCTTGCGTGACCTCGACCTGACCGTGCAGCCCGGCGAAACCGTTGCCATCATCGGCCCCGCGGGCTCCGGCAAGTCAACGCTGTCACTACTTCTCCCCCGCTTCTACGCCCCCGACTCCGGCAGCATCCGCCTCTTCGGCACCGAACGGGGCACCACCGCAGGTGAGTTCGCCGTTGCGAAGAACCGAACCGCCGAGACCGCCGACTCGTCTCCGGCAGCACCAGTCGTTCCACAGCTCGGCGGCCCCGCGTACGGCTCGACGGTGCGGGCAGACCCGCGAAATGCCGAGGCCGTAGATATCGCGGATCTACGGGCGACCGATCTCCGGAGCGCGATCGGGGTGGTTTTCGACGATCCGTTCCTGTTCTCCGACACCATCGCCGCCAACATCGGCCTCGGTCGACCAGCGGCAACCGATGCCGAAATCCGCTATGCCGCAAAGCTTGCCGCGGCCGACGAGTTCATCACCGAACTCTCGGACGGCTACGACACCGTCGTCGGTGAACGCGGATTGACACTCTCCGGCGGGCAGCGGCAGCGAATCGCTCTGGCCAGAGCGCTATTGGCGCAGCCACGGATTCTGGTACTCGATGACGCGACCTCCGCGGTCGACGCGGTGACCGAGGCGGCCATCTTCGAGAAACTGGCCGATGCGGGCGGGCGTACGACATTGATCCTGGCGCATCGGGAATCGACACTTGCGCATGCGGATCGGGTGATCCGGCTTCCCGGCCCGGTCCCATACGCCAATGACGAAGCCACAGTCGCTGCTACCCCAGCGTCAGCTGATGCCAAGCGCCCTACCGGTACCACCAGCGGTCCAGGTGGCTTCTCCGGCGCCGCAGCCGATCTCAGCGAAACCCCCGAATTGCGCCGCACCATCGAACGCCTGCCACCGGCCACCGAACGACCCGGCTCGGACGATGAGCGGCTGCGCCAACCAGATCCCGGATTCCGGCTCGCTCGGCTCCTGCGTCCGGTGCGCTGGTTGGTCCTGACCGTCATCACGCTGCTCGCACTGGACACCCTCATCGGCGTCGCCTTCCCACCGATCGTGCGCTACGCCATCGATTCCGGCGTGAGCGGCCATGATTCGGGCGCACTCGCCAGAGCCGGAGTGCTCGGCGCGGTCTTGGTGGTACTCGGTCTCGTGGTGGGCGCGGCGACCACCATCCTCACTGCCCGCACCGGCGAACGCGTCCTCTACGGCCTGCGCGTGCGCAGCTATGCCCATTTGCAACGGCTGGGATTGGACTACTACGAGCGCGAGTTGTCCGGTCGCATCATGACCCGGATGACCACCGACGTGGACGCACTGTCGACCTTTCTGCAAACCGGCGTCGCCACCACCCTGATCGGCGTGCTCAGCCTGGTCGGCATCGCGGTGGCGCTACTGGTCATCGATACCTCGCTGGCCGCGGTGGTATTGGTCGCACTTCCGCCGCTGCTGGTGGCGACGGCGCTGTTCCGCCGCGTCTCCTCGACCGCCTACACGGTCTCGCGCGAACACGTCTCGACCGTCAATGCGGATTTCCAGGAAAACGTCGCCGGTCTGCGCGCCGTTCAGGCCAACCGGCACGAGCCGATCGCCGCGCGCCGCTTCGCCGAATACTCCGATCGCTACCGCGCCAGTCGGATGCGCGCACAGCGCGCGATCGCCATGTACTTCGCCTTCGTCATCGCATGGGCCGATCTGGCGCTGGCCGCGGTCGTGTACTTCGGCGCGCGCGAAGTCGCCGACGCCGCCACCACCGCGGGCACATTGATCGCCTTCGTGCTCTACCTGCAGCTGCTCTTCGGCCCGATCCTGCAGTTGTCCCAGGTTTTCGACGGCTACCAGCAGGCGCGCGTCGGACTGCGCCGCATCGGCGACCTGCTGCGTACCCCGTCTTCCATCGCCGCTGATCCACCGGACGCGATCGCCATCGACCACGGACTGCGCGGCGAGGTCGTCCTCGACGACATCCGATTCCACTATCCGAGCACCGAGCAGCCCGCCCTCGATGGAGTTTCGCTGCGGATCCCGGCCGGATCCACGTTGGCCCTGGTCGGACCGACCGGCGCGGGCAAATCCACCATCGTCAAGTTGCTGGCCCGCCTCTACGACTTGCCGCGCGACGCCCATGGCGCGATCGCGGTCGACGACATCGACATCCGCGACTACCGCCTCACCGACTACCGCGCCCGGCTCGGCATCGTTCCCCAGGAAGCTCACCTCTTCACCGGCGATGTCGCCAGCAACATTGCATTCGGGAAACCTTGCGCCACCGAAGCCGAGATCGTGGCGGCCGCCACCGCCGTCGGTGCGGCCGACATGATCGCCGCACTTCCGCAGGGCATGCGCCACCCGATCGGTGAACGTGGCCGCGGCCTCTCGGCGGGCCAACGCCAACTGATCGCACTGGCCAGAGCCGAACTGGTCCGTCCGGATCTGCTGCTGCTCGACGAGGCCACTGCCACCCTCGATCCGGAGACCGAGGCATCGGTGCTGGTAGCAAGCCGATCGCTAGCTCGTGGCCGCACCACCGTCGTGGTGGCACACCGCTTGGGGACCGCCGCGCGAGCCGATCGGATCGCCGTCGTGGAACGCGGGCGAATCGCCGAAATCGGACCGCACGACACGTTGGTTGCGGCCGGTGGCCGCTATGCCCAGCTCTGGGCGGCGGCCAGCGAAACGGGGGGAATATTCTCGACTGAGGACGGGTCGTCATCTTTGGGATCACGTTTGTCCGGTGGTCAGTCGATTCACTGATTTGCTGCTGGGCCTATCCTCAGAGAGGGCGCATCGGCGCGCATCCGCTGATCCCCGTGCCGGGCACGTCACAAACGTCGCAGCGCGAAGAACGAAATGAGGCGAACACCTGCTGTGAGCAGCTCAACTTCCCAGTTCGGACAGAACCAGTGGCTAGTCGATGAGATGTATCAAAAGTACAAACAGGATCCATCTTCCGTCGATGAAAGTTGGCACGAGTTCCTCGCCGATTACACGCCCGAAGTCGCGGGTGATTCAGTTAACAGCGCCGCGCCCGCGGCCGCACCCGCGCAGGTGGCCAACCCGGCACCGGCTCCCGCGTCGGTGAAGGCGACCCCGGCCGCAGCGACCCCCGCCCCGGCACCCGCGCCCGCCGCGCCCAAGCCTCCCGCGCCTCCCGCTCCCGCGAAGCCCACCGCCCGCGCGCCGCAGACGACTCCCGCGCCGACCTCGAATGCCGCGCCCACCTCCGGCGCGCCGAAGCCCGCGGACACCGCGGCCGACGAGGCGAAGGTCCTGCGCGGACCGGCCGCCGCCGTGGTCAAGAACATGTCGGCGTCCCTGACGATCCCGACCGCGACCAGCGTGCGCGCCATTCCGGCGAAACTGATGATCGATAACCGCCTGGTCATCAACAACCACCTGGCCCGCACCCGCGGCGGCAAGATCTCCTTCACCCACCTGCTCGGCTACGCGATCGTGCAGGCGGTCAAGTCGTTCCCGAATCTGAACCGGCACTTCGCCGAGATCGACGGCAAGCCGAACGCGGTGACCCCCGCACACACCAACCTCGGACTTGCCATCGACCTGGCGGGCAAGGACGGCAGCCGCTCGCTGGTCGTCGCGGCCATCAAGGGCTGCGAGACCATGACGTTCGGGCAGTTCCACACCGCCTACGAGGACATCGTGCGCCGCGCCCGCGACGGCAAACTCGGCATCGACGACTTCACCGGCGTGACCATCTCGCTGACCAACCCGGGCACCATCGGCACCGTGCACTCGGTGCCGCGACTGATGCCGGGCCAGGGCGCGATCGTCGGCGCCGGCGCGATGGAGTACCCGGCCGAATTCCAGGGCATGAGCGACGAGCGCATCAACGAGCTCGGCGTCGGCAAGCTGATGACCCTGACCTCGACCTACGACCACCGCATCATCCAGGGCGCGGAATCCGGCGACTTCCTTCGCACCATCCACAACCTGCTGATCAGCGACGAGTTCTACGACGAGATCTTCCACGGCCTCGGCGTGCCGTATGAGCCGGTGCGCTGGCGCAAGGACGTCAAGGAGCGCGGCGTCGACAAGAGCACCCGCGTGCTCGAGATGATCGCCGCGTACCGCAACCGAGGCCATCTGATGGCCGACACCGATCCGCTGCGGCTGGTCAAGGACAAGTTCCGCAGCCACCCGGACCTCGATGTCACCCAGCACGGCCTCACCCTCTGGGACCTGGACCGCACCTTCGATGTCGCGGGCTTCCACGGCCAGGAGCGGATGAAGCTGCGCGATGTGCTCTCGGTGTTGCGCGATGCCTACTGCCGCCACGTCGGTGTGGAGTACACCCACATCCTGGAAACCGAGCAGCTGCAATGGATTCAGGAGCGCGTCGAGCAGAAGCACGTCAAGCCGACTGTCGCACAGCAGAAGTACATCCTGAACCGGTTGAACGCGGCGGAGGCCTTCGAAACCTTCCTGCAGACCAAATACGTCGGGCAGAAACGCTTCTCGCTCGAGGGCGCCGAGGCCGTCATCCCGATGATGGACGCCGTGATCGACCAGTCCGCCGAGCATTCGCTCGACGAGGTCGTCATCGGTATGCCGCACCGCGGTCGCCTCAACGTGCTCGCCAATATCGTCGGCAAGCCGTACTCGAAGATCTTCACCGAGTTCGAGGGCAATATGAACCCGGCGGCCACGCACGGCTCCGGCGACGTGAAGTACCACCTCGGCGCGCGCGGCACCTACCTGCAGATGTTCGGCGACAACGAGATCGAGGTCTCGCTCACCGCCAACCCCTCGCACCTGGAGGCGGTCGACCCGGTGCTCGAGGGTCTGGTGCGTGCCAAGCAGGACCTGCTGAACAAGGGCGACGGGCCCGAGGGGTTCTCGGTCATGCCGCTGATGCTGCACGGTGACGCCGCATTCGCGGGTCAGGGTGTGGTCGCGGAGACGCTGAACCTGTCGGGCCTGCGCGGTTACCGCGTCGGCGGCACCATCCACATCGTGGTGAACAACCAGATCGGCTTCACCACCGCACCGGAGAACAGCCGCTCCACCGAATACTCCACCGACATCGCGAAGTTCATCGGCGCGCCGATCTTCCACGTGAACGGTGACGACCCGGAGGCCTGCGACTGGGTGGCGCGCCTGGCGGTGGACTTCCGCCAGAAGTTCCGCAAGGACGTCGTGATCGACATGATCTGCTACCGGCGTCGTGGCCACAACGAGGGCGACGACCCGTCGATGACCCAGCCGTACATGTACGACGTCATCGACACCAAGCGCTCGGTGCGCAAGGCATACACCGAGAGCCTGATCGGCCGTGGCGATATCTCCATGAAAGAGGCCGAGGACGCGCTGCGTGACTACCAGGGTCAGCTGGAGCGGGTCTTCAACGAGGTCAGGGAACTGGAGAAGTACACACCGGAACCGAGTGAATCGGTCGAGGACGACCAGCAGGTGCCAGCGACGGTCGTGACGGCCGTGGACAAGGCCGTGCTGCAGCGCATCGGCGACGCCTTCCTCGGCGTGCCGGACGGCTTCAATGTGCACCCGCGCGTCAAGCCCGTGCTGGAGAAGCGCCGCGAAATGGCCTACGAGGGCAAGGTCGACTGGGCCTTCGCCGAACTGCTCGCCTTCGGCACACTGATCGATGAGGGTCGCGCGGTGCGCCTGACCGGTCAGGACTCGCGTCGCGGCACCTTCACCCAGCGCCACTCGGTGATCATCGACCGCAAGACGGCCGAGGAATACACCCCGCTGCACAACATCGGCAGCGCCAACCCCGGTTGGTTCGCGGTGCACGACTCGGCGCTGAGCGAATACGCTGCCGTCGGCTTCGAATACGGCTACTCGCTCGGCAACCCGGACGCACTCGTGCTGTGGGAGGCGCAGTTCGGTGACTTCGTCAACGGCGCGCAGTCCATCATCGACGAGTTCATCTCCTCCGGTGAGGCCAAGTGGGGTCAGCTGTCGGAGGTCGTGCTGCTGCTGCCGCACGGTCACGAGGGGCAGGGCCCGGACCACACCTCCGGTCGCATCGAGCGCTTCCTGCAGCTGTGCGCCGAAGGTTCGATGACGGTCGCCGTACCGTCCACCCCGGCGAACTACTTCCACCTGCTGCGCCGCCACGCACTGGACGGCATCCGCCGCCCGCTGATCGTCTTCACCCCGAAGTCGATGCTGCGCAACAAGGCCGTGGTCTCGGACTTGAAGGACTTCACCGAATCGAAGTTCCGCTCGGTCTTCGACGAGCCCACCTACGAACAGGGCATCGGCGACCGCAACAAGGTCAAGCGGGTCCTGCTGACCAGCGGCAAGCTCTACTACGAGCTGGTCGCCGAGAAGGCCAAGCAGAAGCGCGAAGACGTCGCCATCGTCCGCATCGAGCAGCTCTACCCGCTGCCCAAGTTCCGCCTCAACGAGGCACTGGCTGGCTACCCGAATGCGACCGATATCGCCTGGGTCCAGGAGGAACCGGCCAACCAGGGCGCCTGGCCGTTCTTCGGCCTGAACCTGCCCGAGCTGCTCCCGGAGCGCTTCACCAAGCTCCGCCGCATCTCCCGCCGCGCCATGTCGGCCCCCTCCTCGGGTTCGTCGAAGGTCCACGCGGTGGAACAAGCCGAAATCGTCGCCGAGGCCTTCGAGCCGACCGCATAGTTTCACCGATCCAGCGCCGGGCCGAATCCATTCTTCCGCAGAGTGATTCGGCCCGGCGTTGTTATTCAGGCATCATCTACGATTGACGACGAATGACCTTGCCCGGGACGCGAAACCCGGTGAAGCACAACACAATACGGGCTGCATGTCATGATCCCGATTCGATCAGCACATGCTCCAAGTGGGCGGTATCGTCGGAGTCTTCATCAACGCCGACCACTGCGACGAACTCGTGATCACCGGCGCGTCGCTGCAAGGGACTCCAGGAGTTGGCGAGATACCAGCTTGCCCCGGTGGTACCACGCGGGCCCAAGCCCGCGCAGAATATCCAGTATCGGTCGGGGTGCAGAACCGGGCTGGGTCGCACCCGCGCGATGACGCCAATACTGTGATCTCCGCTCGAGTCATACCGACTACCGTCCGTCAACTCCAATTGCTCGAAACTGGAACCGCCTTCGGCACTGATGACATTGAGAGTGAAAAGGGGGCGCTCGACGCTTTCGAGGTACATACGTGTGCAGTCGTTGCAAGTCAGTCCAAAGCTGATATAGGGGCGGTCGCTGTGCGCAACGATGTCCCGGTCACTCCGAATCTCAGTCAAAATGCCAGTGTGGCGCTGGAGCACAGAAAATACGTACAGCAGCCCGCGAACTTCCTTCTCCGGTAAGGCAGCCAGCACATCCGAGCGATGATCAGCCGCGAATGCGCGAACCTTCCCGAATGCGCACCCATAGGGAGCCTCGACCGAATCGAGTGCATGCAGCGGCCGCAGTGGTAGTTCGAAGGTCGGGTACACGAGAGTAATCCCGCTGGTGATCATCTCGGCCCCGAGGAATGCCTCGAGCTCGACATCCGTTCCGGGAGGATCCAACTCGTTCGCTCGACCGGTGACCGGTGCTGCATCCGCCATCTGAAACAAGCTCTCGATCGTCCAGCCAGGGAACATTCTGGCCAGCACCCGGCAATGGTAGTCGCGGGGAAGCCCGACCATCCCGCCCGAAAGCCACTGGTAGAACTGCGTCTTCGCGGGCCCGTAACCAGGGGGAATGGGAGGATCCAGCTGTGCGGCGAACCTATCGTACGCCGCCAGGAAATCCGAGTGGCTTTTGAGATGCTGCTGCGCCAGCAGCATCTTCAGAACGGTAGCCAATGAAACCCCCTTACCCCTGAAATCACCGCCCTGGTGGCGGCGACTCGATCTACAACCGCAGCTCGCACGGGCCAGCAACGCTGTCCGGTGACCGCCCGGACGCAGTACCGCTCGGACATGGTGTAGGAGACGCTGTTACCGATCTCACCCACCGTGGCCACGGTGAGCTGTACCGTCCCCTCCCGGCCGGGGCGAGCGCAAAAGCTGCAGTCCGGGTCGATGATCAACGCGGTAGCCCGCAATGCTGCCGACGAAAGCGATCGCAGTGGCGGTCGACAGTCCTGTCCCGGTGAGGCTGGGCTGTAGCACCGCCTGCGACAGGCCCTTGGATGGGACTGGTGCTGTTCACGGCAGGTATTGCAACGTTACAGCCACCGTTGCCGAGTCCCTCCGCGGGGGCGGTGACCTGCACCGTCCCGCAGACGCGATGGCGGTGACCTACCTATCCGAGTCGGTGGTGAAGGTGGTCGGGGTAGTACCGCATCGCGCGATCAAAGGACCGGTGAAGTCGATACCCATCACAGAACGTTTGCGTCTCTCGATGTGGGCGCCGATGTCGGAGAGCGGGAGGTTACGGTAGGCATGACGCTGGCTCCTTTGCCGCGATGGTGATTCCCCGACTGCACTGTATGGCTACTTCCAGTAAGCCTCCTACTCTGTTGCAGGGCAATGCATCTCTGATCCGTTTTCGTCCGTTTTCACATTTAGATCTTGCCTCCCGTCCTGTAATTCATTTTCCGGTGCAAGTCATTAGCCGGCGGCATAACCGGACCGAGCCCGACCGACCGCGGCAAGCCCGGGAAATTCCCATGGGCAGAGGCTTTCCCGCGTGATCCGGCAGCGTGTGCGCCCTTCGGGTGGCCGCGAGCCTGAATGACAGTGCGGCGCTGCGGCCGATGGTTCGGCGGTGGTGCGGTCGCGGCGCGAACCGCGCCTCGAACCGGACGAAGCCGCACCGGGACGAACGCCGAGTAACTATTTCCACTCGGCCGAATAGCGCATCCGTAAAGCGTGGGTCTCAATCACGCTGTGCCCGTGCGAAATGATGGTTCGACAGCAACCGATTCTCGGGTGCATCCGAAATTACGTACGGAATTCGGATTGTCGAAATATTCGGAATCGACGCACCCTTCGACGGCTCACCGACGATGTCATTGCGCACGCGGTCGGACGTGGTGCGGCGGCGTCCCGGCTGCCAGTTGCGGTGGTGTCGGCGTCGCGGGCTATACACGCGGAATCCGCACGGTGATCGCATCGGAGCACCGCCGGTGAGTGGTCGCACCGATGACGAAACCCGTTGCGGCGCAGGCCTCGAGGCTACCGGTGCGGTGTGATACCCAACGGCTGCGATAGCGCTTGCGATCACGGCTATCGGACGCAGGGCCGGTAGAGGTCGCCGACCCCGAACGGGCGTCTCCAGATCTTCGGCAGGCGACGGAAATCGGATAACGGACGAAAACGAACGCCTCAGGCCGGTCCACGACGTGTTTCAGGGACGTTAATGGAAGTTGCGGGCCGCCACAGCAACTCGGGCAACCGCTCAGTTGCATCACAGGAATTACAGCAGCAAGGAGGCATGCATCGTGCCTACGATCACGTCTATCTCCCCGACCTCGGGACCCACGACAGGGGGAACCAGCGTCACGATCACCGGTACGGGGTTCACCGGTCCCACTACTGTCCGGTTCGGCACTACCGCAACAACTTTCACTCTGGATTCACCGACGCAGATCACTGCGGTCGCCCCCGCGGGCTCAGTAGGTACTGTCCAGGTCACGGTTACCACCTCGGCGGGCACCAGTAACGGTGTCTCCTACACCTATCTCGCGGTTCCTTCCTTGAGCAGCATCAGCCCCAGCCAGGGGTCGACCGCGGGCGGAACGACGGTCACGCTCACCGGGTCGGGCCTGACGGGAGTTACCGCGGTGAATTTCGGTGGCACACCAGCCACTTCGTTCACCGTGAACTCCGACACGCAGATCACCGCCGTCACCCCGGCGGGCACCGGGATCGTCACCGTCACGGTCACCGGACCGGGTGGCACCAGCAACGCGGTTACCTACGTCTATGTCGTCGTTCCGACCATCACCTCCATCTCCCCGACCGCCGGACCCACTTCCGGTGGGAACAATGTGACGATCACCGGCACCGGATTCACCGGCCCGTTGACCGTCCGGTTCGGCACGACCGCAACGACATTCACCGTCAACTCCGCCACCCAGATCACCGCCGTCGCCCCAGCACATTCGGCCGGGACGGTGCAGGTGACCGTCACCGGCTCGGGCGGAACCAGTAACGGCGTCTCCTACACCTACGCCGCGGTGCCCACCCTGACCAGCATCACCCCCACGGCAGGATCGGTGACCGGCGGAACCACCGTCGTGCTGACCGGGACAAATCTGACCGGCGCGACCGCGGTGAGTTTCGGTGGCACACCGGCCACCTCGTTCACCGTGAACTCCGCCACCCAGATCACCGCCGTGGCTCCCGCCCATTCGGCCGGGACCGTGCAGGTCAAGGTCACGACGGCGGGCGGCACGAGCAACGGTGTCTCCTACACCTACGTCGCGGTGCCCACCTTGACCACGATCGTGCCCAACACGGGTCCGGTCGCTGGCGGGACCACCGTCGTGCTGACCGGGACAAATCTGACCGGCGCTACATCGGTGAGTTTCGGTGGCACACCGGCGACCTCGTTCACCGTGAACTCCGCCACCCAGATCACCGCGGTCGCCCCAGCCGGATCGGCGGGAACCGTGCTGGTGACTGTCACCACGGCGGGTGGCACCAGCAACGGTGTCTCCTACACCTACATCGCGGTCCCCACCTTGACCACGATCGTGCCCAACACGGGTCCAGTCGCCGGTGGAACCACGGTCGTGCTGACCGGCACGGCCCTGACCGGCGCGACATCGGTGAGTTTCGGTGGCACACCAGCCACCTCGTTCACCGTGAACTCCGCCACCCAGATCACCGCCGTGGCTCCTGCTCATTCGGCCGGGACGGTGCAGGTGACCGTCACGACAGCCGGTGGCACCAGTAACGGTGTCGCTTACACCTACGTCGCGGTGCCCACCTTGACCACGATCGTGCCCAATGTCGGATCGGTGACCGGCGGAACCACCGTCGTCCTCACCGGGACAAACCTGACCGGTGCGACATCGGTGAGTTTCGGTGGCACACCGGCCACCTCGTTCACCGTGAACTCCGCCACCCAGATCACCGCCGTCGCCCCAGCAGGGGCCGCTGGGACGGTCCTGGTCACCGTCACCACCGCAGGTGGAACCAGCAACGGCGTCGCCTACACCTACATCGCGGTCCCCACCTTGACCACGATCGTGCCGAACGTCGGATCGGTGACCGGCGGAACCACAGTAGTACTCACCGGGACAAACCTGACCGGTGCGACATCGGTGAGTTTCGGTGGCACACCAGCCACCTCGTTCACCGTGAACTCCGCCACCCAGATCACCGCCGTGGCTCCTGCCGGAGCGGCCGGGACAGTGCTGGTCACTGTTACCACCGCAGGTGGAACCAGTAACGGCGTGGCCTACACCTACATCGCGGTCCCCACCTTGACCACGATCGTGCCCAATGTCGGATCGGTGACCGGCGGAACCACCGTCGTCCTCACCGGGACAAACCTGACCGGTGCGACATCGGTGAGTTTCGGTGGCACACCGGCGACCTCGTTCACCGTCGACTCCGCTACCCAGATCACTGCCGTCGCCCCAGCAGGGGCCGCCGGGACAGTGCAGGTGACCGTCACGACAGTTGGCGGCACCAGCAATGGCGTCTCCTACACCTACATCGCGGTGCCGACTCTGACCACGATCGTGCCGAACGTCGGATCGGTGACCGGCGGAACCACCGTCGTCCTCACCGGGACAAACCTGACCGGTGCGACATCGGTGAGTTTCGGTGGCACACCAGCCACCTCGTTCACCGTGAACTCCGCCACCCAGATCACCGCCGTCGCCCCAGCAGGGGCCGCCGGGACAGTGCAGGTGACCGTCACGACAGTCGGTGGCACCAGCAACGGTGTCTCCTACACCTACATCGCGGTGCCGACTCTGACCACGATCGTGCCCAATGTCGGATCGGTGACCGGCGGAACCACCGTCGTCCTCACCGGGACAAACCTGACCGGCGCGACATCGGTGAGTTTCGGTGGCACACCGGCCACCTCGTTCACCATCGACTCCGCCACCCAGATCACCGCCGTCGCCCCAGCAGGGGCCGCCGGGACGGTCCTGGTCACTGTTACCACCGCGGGTGGCACCAGCAACGGCGTCGCGTTCACCTATATCGCGGTTCCCACCCTGACCGTGGTGGTGCCGAACGTCGGATCGGTGACCGGCGGAACCACCGTCGTGCTGACCGGCACGGCTTTGACCGGTGCGACATCGGTGAGTTTCGGTGGCACACCAGCCACCTCGTTCACCGTCGACTCCGCCACCCAGATCACCGCCGTCGCTCCCGCCCATTCGGCCGGGACGGTACAGGTGACCGTCACGACAGTCGGTGGCACCAGCAACGGTGTCTCCTACACCTACATCGCGGTGCCGACTCTGACCACGATCGTGCCCAATGTCGGATCGGTGACCGGCGGAACCACCGTCGTGCTGACCGGCACGGCTTTGACCGGTGCGACATCGGTGAGTTTCGGTGGCACACCAGCCACCTCGTTCACCATCGACTCCGCCACCCAGATCACCGCCGTCGCCCCAGCAGGGGCCGCCGGGACGGTCCTGGTCACTGTTACCACCGCGGGTGGCACCAGCAACGGCGTCGCGTTCACCTATATCGCGGTTCCCACCCTGACCGTGGTGGTGCCGAACGTCGGATCGGTGACCGGCGGAACCACCGTCGTGCTGACCGGCACGGCTTTGACCGGTGCGACATCGGTGAGTTTCGGTGGCACACCAGCCACCTCGTTCACCATCGACTCCGCCACCCAGATCACCGCGGTCGCCCCAGCAGGGGCCGCCGGGACGGTCCTGGTCACTGTTACCACCGCGGGTGGCACCAGCAATGGCGTCGCGTTCACCTACATCGCGGTTCCCACCCTGACCGTGGCGGTGCCGAACGTCGGATCGGTGACCGGCGGAACCACCGTCGTCCTCACCGGGACAAACCTGACCGGTGCGACATCGGTGAGTTTCGGTGGCACACCAGCCACCTCGTTCACCGTCGACTCCGCCACCCAGATCACCGCGGTGGCTCCTGCCGGAGCGGCCGGGACGGTGCAGGTCACCGTCACGACAGCCGGTGGCACCAGCAATGGCGTCGCCTACACCTACATCGCGGTTCCCACTTTGACGGTGATCGTGCCGAACGTGGGCCCGGTGACCGGTGGCACCACGGTCGTGCTGACCGGGACAAACCTCACCGCCGCAACGGGAGTGAGTTTCGGTGGCACACCGGCGACCTCGTTCACGGTCGACTCCGCTACCCAGATCACGGCGGTCGCTCCTGCCGGATCGGCCGGGACCGTGCTCGTCACCGTCACAACAGCGGGCGGAACGAGCAACGGGGTCGCGTTCACCTATATCGCGGTTCCTACGCTGACCGTGGCGGTGCCGAACGTGGGCCCGGTCGCTGGCGGAACCACCGTCGTACTGACCGGCACGTCCCTGACCGGAGCGACGTCGGTGAGTTTCGGTGGCACACCAGCAACCTCGTTCACCGTCGACTCCGCCACCCAGATCACCGCAGTCGCCCCTGCCGGAGCGGCCGGGACAGTGCAAGTCACTGTTACCACCGTGGGTGGAACGAGCAACGGCGTCGCGTTCACCTATGTCGCGGTGCCTACCCTGACCGTGGCGGTACCGAACGTCGGATCGGTGACCGGCGGAACCACGGTAGTACTCACCGGGACAAACCTGACCGGTGCGACATCGGTGAGTTTCGGTGGCACACCAGCCACCTCGTTCACCGTGAACTCCGCCACCCAGATCACCGCGGTGGCTCCTGCCGGAGCGGCCGGGACGGTGCAGGTCACCGTCACGACAGCCGGTGGCACCAGCAATGGCGTCGCCTACACCTACATCGCGGTTCCCACTTTGACGGTGATCGTGCCGAACGTGGGCCCGGTGGCCGGTGGGACAACCGTTGTGCTGACCGGCACAGCTCTGACCGGTGCGACGTCGGTGAGTTTCGGTGGCACACCGGCAACCTCGTTCACCGTCGACTCGGCGACTCAAATCACCGCGGTCGTCCCAGCTGGGTCGGCCGGGACAGTGCTCGTCACCGTCACGACCGCAGGCGGAACCAGCAACGGGGTCGCCTACACCTACGTCGCCGTGCCCAGTTTGACCACGGTGGTGCCGAACGTGGGCCCGGTGGCCGGTGGGACAACGGTTGTGCTGACCGGCACAGCTCTGACCGGTGCGACGTCGGTGAGTTTCGGTGGCACACCAGCCACCTCGTTCACCGTGAACTCCGCCACCCAGATCACCGCGGTCGCCCCAGCAGGGGCAGCCGGGACAGTGCTGGTCACCGTCACCACCGCAGGTGGAACGAGTAACAGTGCCGCGTTCATCTATGCCGCGGTGCCCACTTTGACCACGGTGGTGCCGAACGTGGGTCCGGTGACCGGTGGGACCACGGTCGTATTGACCGGGACAAACCTCACCGGAGCCACCGGAGTGAGTTTCGGTGGGACACCGGCCGTGTTCGCCGTCGACTCCGCCACTCAGATCACGGCGGTTGTCCCCGCCGGGACGGCGGGGACGGTCCTGGTCACTGTTACCACCGGGGGTGGAACCAGCAACGGCGTCGCCTACACCTACGTCGCGGTTCCCAGCCTGACCCTGGCGGTGCCGAACGTGGGCCCGGTGACCGGCGGAACCAGCGTCGTACTGACCGGAACGAATCTGACCGGAGCGACGGCGGTGAATTTCGGTGGCACACCGGCAACCTCGTTCACCGTCGACTCCGCCACCCAGATCACCGCGGTCGCTCCCGCCGGATCGGCCGGGACAGTGCTGGTCACCGTCACCACCGCGGGCGGAACAGTCGATGGTGTCTCCTTCACCTATGTCGCGGTTCCTACCCTGACCGTGGCCGTGCCGAACGTGGGCCCGGTGACCGGCGGAACCACCGTCGTCCTCACCGGAACGAACCTGACCGGAGCCACCGCGGTGGATTTCGGTGGCACACCGGCAACCTCGTTCAGCGTCGACTCCGCCACCCAGATCACCGCCGTCGCCCCGGCGGGGGCGGCGGGGACGGTGCAGGTGACCGTCACGACAGCGGGCGGAACGAGCAATGGCGTCGCGTTCATCTATGTCGCGGTTCCTATCCTGACCGTGGCGGTGCCGAACGTGGGCCCGGTCGCTGGTGGGACGATCGTCGTTCTCGCCGGCACGGACCTGACCGGTGCGACCGCGGTGGATTTCGGTGGCACACCGGCCACTTCCTTCACCGTCGACTCCGCCATCCAGATCACCGCCGTGGCCCCGGCGGGGGCGGCCGGGACGGTGCAGGTCACTGCCACGACAGCGGGCGGCACCAGTAACGGTATCGCTTTCATCTACGTCTGACAGTGAATGCGACTGGGCCGTCGGTGGGCATTGCCTGCCGACGGCCCAGCCGCGCGTGTCGGTGTCGTAGAACTCTGCGACACCGAGCAATCCGATCTCGGCGTCGTCGAGTCGCGGCCGCTGGAGGGTGGTCAGTATTCGTTGCCGTTATCGTGGGCCGGGTGTAACTCCAGCGCTTCCAGAGGTGGGCGCGCGATCGGCATCGGTGTGCGAAGCCGGGCTGATTCCTGGGATCCGTTCTTGCACAACGAAACTCGCGCGGGTGTGGATCGGGGCGCCGGGGCGGCGGATGTAGGGAACGACGCGGAAGTCGGTGCGCCACAGGGCATGGTCCAGGGTGACTCGGACGTATCCGCGTTGGGAATTGAAGAATTTCATGTCCGGGTTGGCGGTTAGCAGGTTGCGACCGGTGGAGTTCATGTCGGTGCCGTCACCGCCGGTAGTGATCGAGGTGCCGGTGAATTCGGCTGCTATGACCGGAGATTCGGGGGAGGTGTAGTCGGGGCGGAGTTCGGCGGCGTAGTTGTGGTGGCGGTCGCCGGTGATGACGACGAGATTGTGGACATCGCGGGCGGCGGCGGTGGCGAGAACGGTGTTGCGGTCGGCTACGTAGGCGTCCCAGGCGTCGGTGCCGAAATTGGTACCGGGACCGGGGTCGTAGTCGGATTCGGCCATGGCCACCTGGTTGCCGAGGATCTGCCAGCGCGCGGTGGATCGGGCGAGGCCTTCGAGCAGCCAATCTCGTTGCGGTGCACCCAGTATCGAGCGATCGGGGGAGAGTCGGCCGGGGCAGGCGTCGCCGATATTGCCGTTGCCGCAGGCTCCGCCGGTGCGGTATTGGCGGGTGTCGAGCATGGTGACCTCGGCGAGGTCGCCGAAGGTGTAGCGGCGATGGATGCGCATGGTCGGGCCGGACGGCAGAGCCGCGATGCGCAGTGGCTGATGTTCGTACATCGCCTGGAAGGCTGCGGCTTTGCGGCGGCGGAACAGGGCGGGGATGCGGTAGATGTCGAGGCCGAGGCCGGGGTGGTCGGCGAACCAGTTGTTGTCGATCTCGTGGTCGTCCATGGTGACCAACCATGGGAAGGCCGCGTGGGCCGCGCGCAGTGGTTGTTCGGCCTTGGCCTGGGCGTAGCGCAGTCGGTAGCCGGGGAGGTCGACCGCTTCCGCGGCGAGATAGGGCTGCACCGACATGCCCTCGCGACCACGGTTCCAGCCGCGTTCGTAGATGTAATCCCCGAGGTGCACAACGAGATCGAGGGCTTCGGCGCTCATATGCTCATAGGCGGTGTAGTAGCCGGAGGTCCACGATTGGCAGGACGCGAACGCGAAACGCATTCGCGCAGTGGGCTGTCCGAACGGCGGCGCCGTTCGGGTGCGACCTACCGGCGAAATCGCCGAACCTGCGCGGAATCGATAGAAGTACCACCGATTCGGCTCGAGTCCACCGACCTCCGGATGCACGGTATGTGCGAGTTCGCGCGTGGCGACCGCACTCCCCCGCGCCACCACGTCCCGGAATTGCTCATCGTTGGCAACCTCGTAATCGACGGTCACCGGATGCTGCGCCATCCCCCCGAGGCCATCCGGCGCCAACGGATCCGGCGCCAGCCGCGTCCACAACACCACCCCGTCCGGCAGCGGATCCCCCGAAGCCACCCCCAACGTGAACGGATCCCCCAACCACCGCGGCGCCCGAAACCGCCCACTGCTGGCCGCCGATGCTCCCACCAACACCGCGACCGATCCAGCCGTACCCATCCTCAACAGCTGCCGACGAGACAGACCCATACGTCAGGATATCCGCCGCTCGAAGTGCCCGTCAGCCGCGAATGGCGGCAGCAAGCGCGGGGTTCAGCGAAAGGGCCAAGGCGAGTAGGGATTCGACCAAGAGCTCGACCAACTGTTCGCGGGGGATGGTTTCGTGGCGGAGCCAGGTGAGGGTGGTTTCTTCTACGAAGGCGATCCAGCCGCGCATGGCGAGGATGAGACGAGGACGGTCGGCGTCCGGGATATCGACAGGCACTTCGGTCAGGATGATGTCGATGATGGCGTTGCGGGTCTGGTCGACGAGTGGAAGCACCTCGGCGCTGACACTGGCCGGGCCGCGCAGCAGCGATACGTAGGAATTGCGGTTCTCGCCGACGTAGTCGATGTAGCGCTCGATCGAATCGCGCAGCATCTCGAAGATTCCGAGGGTGCGGTCGGGGGCGACGCGTTCCAGTAGCTCGGCGTTGGCGTGGCGGACTATCGCCAGCTGGAAGTCCTGTTTGGTCGGGAAGTAGTGGAAGAGCAGGCCGCGGGAGATCCCGGCTTCCCCGGCGATTTCGGTGATCGAGATGTCTTCGATGGCGCGGTCGCCGAGCATCTTCGCGCCCAGGGTGATCAGTTGTAGACGGCGTTCGTCCGGGCTGAGCCGGGTGCGCTTGACGGTGCCTCGACTACTCACGGGGCCATCTTACTGAACGCTGGTCAATACTGTTGACTCGTGCTCAATAGGACCGTAGTCTGGGTTATATGAGTCGCAAGGTTACAGACAAAGCTGTCGGCAACCGCCACGTCAAGACCATCATCATCGGTAGCGGTTTCGCTGGTCTGGGCCTGGCAATCCGGTTGAGCAAGCAGGGCCGCAATGATTACCTCGTGCTGGAACGTGGCAGCGATGTCGGCGGCACCTGGCGCGACAACACCTACCCCGGCGCGGCCTGCGATGTGCCGTCGCACCTGTACTCGTACTCGTTCGCACTGAACCCGAACTGGTCGCGCTCGTTCTCCAAGCAGGGCGAGATCCAGCAGTACATCCAGGGCGTCGCGCGCGAATACAACGTGCTCGACAAGCACTTGTTCAACTGCGATGTGACCGCCGCCCGCTGGAACAACGCCACCAACCTGTGGCATATCGAATCCACCCGGGGCAGCTTCACCGCCGACACCGTGGTGTCCGCGGTCGGCGCGCTGTGCGAGCCCGCACTCCCGGATATCAAGGGCATCAACGGTTTCGAGGGCGAGACCTTCCACTCCGCCCGCTGGAACCACGACGCCGATCTGACCGGCAAGCGCGTCGCGATCATCGGCACCGGCGCCTCGGCCATCCAGATCGTGCCGTCCATCGCCGCGCGGGTCGCACACCTGGACGTCTACCAGCGCACCGCACCCTGGCTGCTCCCCCGCATGGACCGCCCGTACACCCTGCCCGAGCGTCTCGCCTTCCGACACATCCCGGGCTTCCAACGACTGTCCCGCGCCGCCATCTACGCCGCGCGCGAAACCCAGGTCGTCGGCCTGGCCAAGGTTCCGGCACTGATGCAGGCCTTCGAACTCCTCGCAAAAGCCAAGCTGCGGCTCGAGATTCGTGATCCGGAGCTGCGCAAGAAGGTAACGCCGGACTTCCGGATCGGCTGCAAGCGCATGCTGATCTCCAACGACTACTATCCGGCGCTGAGCCGCGCGAACGTGGACGTGGTCACCGACGGCATCGCCGAGATACGCGCCAACTCCATCGTCACCACAGACGGCACCGAGCGCGAAATCGACGCACTCATCGTCGCGACCGGCTTCCATGTCACCGATTCGCCGACCTACAACGCTATTTCGGGCAAGGACGGTCGTACGCTGGCGGAGGTGTTCGACGAGATCGGCCAGCAGGGCTACAAGGGTTCGGCCGTCGCCAACTTCCCCAATATGTTCTTCCTACTCGGCCCGAATGTCGGCCTGGGCCACACCTCGATGGTGTACATGATCGAATCGCAGATCAACTACATCGCCGACGCCCTGGCCACCGTCGACCGCCTCGGCCTGCGCACCGTCGAGGTGAAGCGCGCGGTGCAGGACTCCTACAACGAGGATCTGCAGGGCAAACTGGTCAAGAGCGTGTGGAATACCGGAGGCTGTGCCAGCTGGTACCTGGACAAGCATGGCAACAACACCACGCTCTGGCCGGACTTCACCTTCGAATTCCGCAGGATTACAAAGAATTTCGACGTCTCCGCCTATGAGACAACCAGCGTCGAAAGCTTCGGTAACGAACTGAAAGTGGTGGCAGGACAGTGAGCAATGATGCTTACTTCAAGGGCAAGGTCTGTGTGATCACCGGGGCGGGTTCCGGCATCGGCCGCGCCCTCGCGGAGAATCTCGCCAGGCGCGGTGCCAAACTCGCGCTCTCCGATATCGATACCGACGGCCTAGCCGAGACAGTGCGCCGCTGCGAAGCGTACGGGGCCGAGATCAAATCCGACCGGCTCAATGTTGCCGAGCGCGAAGCGGTACTGCTGTATGCCGACGCCGTGCAGGCGCACTTCGGCAAGGTGCACCAGATCTACAACAATGCGGGCATCGCCTACCACGGCGAGGTCATCCGCTCGGAGTTCAAGGACATCGAGCGCATCATGGACGTCGACTTCTGGGGTGTCGTCAATGGCACCAAGGCCTTCCTGCCGCTACTGATCGAATCCGGCGACGGCCACGTCATCAATGTCTCCAGCCTGTTCGGCCTGATCGCCGTCCCGGGCCAGAGTGCTTATAACGCGGCAAAATTCGCGGTGCGCGGATTCACCGAATCGCTGCGGCAGGAGATGCTGGTCGGCAAGCATCCGGTCAAGGTGACCTGTGTGCATCCCGGCGGCATCAAGACCGCCGTCGCCCGCAATGCCACCTACGCCGAGGGCATCGACAGCGAGCGCACCGCATCGCTTTTCGACAAGAAGTTGGCCATTCACACACCGGAAATGGCCGCGCAGACCATTACCGAAGGTGTCCGCAAGGGGCACGGCCGCGTGCTGATCGGTTGGGAAGCCAAGGTGCTCGACCTGTTCGTCCGGGTCACCGCCTCCGGCTACCAGCGCATCGCCGCCGCGGTGAACCGCCCCTTCCTACCCTGAACCGCGCGAGGAAACCCATGCGTGACATCAACCTTCCGCTACCCGTCGCGCGGGCGCTGCTCGGTCCGATCTTCCGGGTCTCGCTGAACGCACGGCTGCCCTGGCGGATGCAGCGGCTGCTGCTCGATCTCGGTTCGCGCGCACAGTTCGTGCCATCGGGCACGACCGTGCACCGGCTGCGGCTCGGCGGCCGACCGGCGGAACGAATCACGGCCGGCTCGGCCAGGCCGAACCTGAGCGCGGGTGCGGTGCTCTACCTGCACGGCGGCGGCTATGCGGTCGGGTCGCTGGCGACGCATCGCTCGCTGGCCGCCCGGCTGGCGCACGAAACCGGTTGCGCCGTCTACGTTCTCGACTACCGGCTCGCGCCGGAGCACCCATTCCCGGCCGGACTCGAAGATGCCGAAGCGGCCTTCATGGAATTGGTCGGCAATATCGGCTACCGACCGGAACAGGTCGCGCTGTCGGGCGATTCGGCGGGCGGCGGACTATCGCTTGCCACCGCACAGCGGCTCATCGCCGAACACGGCTATACCCCGGCGGCGCTCGGCTTGATCGCGCCATGGGTCGACCCGAATCAGGCACCGGACAAGTTCCGCGATCTGGTGATCAATCGAGCATGGTCGCGCGCGTGCGCCGCGGCCTATCTCGGCGACGGGGACGGCAAGGACGCCGGGTACGCACCGCTGCACGGTGAACTGCGGGGTTTGCCGCCGACCTACGTCCAGGTCGATATCAGCGAGCTGCTGCATTCGCAATGTGTCGAATTCGTGACGGCACTGCGGGCGGCGGGCGTACATGTCAGCTTTACTGAGAGCAAGGGGCTATGGCATGTCGCGCAGCTACAGGCCGCGCTGGTGGGTCCCGCGGCCGCCGCATTGACCGAACTGGCGGATTTCCTGCGAAAAGCCGTTCAACCGGTCTCGATCCGCGACTTAGGATAGATCTGTGAGCAGGCCGAGCTGACGTCCCGGTCACAGGTGTCGTAGATTACTGGCGAGTAAACCCACGTGGAAGGGCACTGATGCGAGAGTTCGAAGTCCCGGCTTCCTACACCATCCCGGAAGACGCGAACAATTCCGATAACGTCTTCCGGCATGCCGAGCAGTCGCCGGGCGCGGTGCTGTTCAACGTCACCCAAGACGGTGGCGGGTGGCGGGAAATCAAGGCCGCGGAATTCGCCGAGACGGTCACCGGTGTGGCCAAGGGCCTCATCGCCTCCGGCATCGAGCTCGGCGACCGCGTCGCCATCATGGCCCCGACCCGCTACGAATGGGTGCTGCTCGACTTCGCCATCTGGGCCGCCGGCGGTTGCACCGTCGCCATCTACGACAGCTCGGCCGCCGAACAGGCCAAGTGGATCCTGCAGGACTCGGCCACCAAACTGCTGGTGGTCGACAGCGATAAGCACCGCAAGGTCATCGATGAGATCGAGGCGGGCACGCTGCCGGATCTGAAGGAGACCCTGCAGATCGACAAAGGCGCGGTCGACGAGCTGATCGCGCGTGGCGCCGACCTCGACGACGCGACGGTGCAGGCGCGCCGCGCCGAGGTCAATGCCAAGTCCCCGGCGACCCTGATCTACACCTCGGGCACCACCGGCCGCCCCAAGGGCGTCATGCTCTCGCATTCGAATCTGTACGCGGAGTCCAAGTCCGACCGGATCGCGCTGAACAGGTACGTTGCCGAGGGCAAGAAGACGCTGATGTTCCTGCCGCTGGCGCATGTCTTCGCGCGTGCGGTCACGCTGGCCGCCTTCGACGCCAAGGTGATCGTCGCGTTCACCGCCGACTGGTCCACCCTGGTCGAACAGTTCGGCAGCTACCGTCCGCATTTCATCCTCGCGGTGCCACGCGTATTCGAGAAGGTGTTCAACAGCGCCAAGCAGAAGGCACACGACGGTGGCAAGGGCAAGATCTTCGACGCGGCCGCCGAGACCGCGATCGCCTACAGCCAGGCCCTCGACAACGGTGGGCCCGGCCTGGTGCTCGAGCTCAAGCACACGGTTTTCGACAAGCTCGTCTACAGCAAACTGCGGGTCGCGCTCGGCGGTCAGTGTGAGGCGGCGGTCTCCGGCGGCGGACCACTGGGTGCGCGCCTCGGCCACTTCTTCCGTGGCGTCGGCGTCACCATCTACGAGGGTTACGGCCTCACCGAGACCACCGCGGCCGTCACCGTGAACACTCCCGGCAATATTCGCGTCGGCAGCGTCGGCAAGCCAATCGAGGGCCATGCGGTCAAGATCGCTGAGGACGGCGAACTGCTGCTGCGCGGATCGGTTGTCTTCAACGGTTACTGGGGCAATGCCGATGCCACCGAGGACGCGTTCACCGACGGCTGGTTCAAGACCGGCGACCTAGGCGCCATCGATGGCGACGGGTATGTCACCATTACCGGCCGCAAGAAGGAAATCATCGTCACCGCGGGCGGTAAGAACGTCTCCCCGGGTCTGATGGAGGATTCGCTGCGGGCGCATCCGCTGATCAGCCAGGTCATGGTGGTCGGCGACGGACAGCCCTTCGTCGGCGCGCTGATCACCCTCGATCCGGAGGCGCTGCCGGGCTGGAAGGAACGCAACAACCTGCCCGTCGAGACCCCGATCGAGCAGGTGATCGAGAATCCGGCACTGGTCGCGGAGATCAATGCGGCGGTCGCGGAGACCAATAAGAAGGTCTCACATGCCGAAGCGATCAAGAAGATCCGCATTCTGTCCGTCGACTGGACCCAGGAGACCGGCGAGCTGACGCCGAAAATGTCGCTGAAGCGGGCCGTGGTGATGAAGCAGTACGCGTCCGAGGTGGAGAAGATCTACAGCTGACGCCGGTTTGCGAGGCGCCGTCCGCGAGTTGCGGACGGCGCCTTTGCTTTTGGCCGATCACCGGTCTGAGCGCCCACTCTTCGCGCAATTTCGTGCCGCTCCTGCGGAATTCGGCAAAAGTGGGCGCCGAGGCCACTCACTGCCGCACAGTGCGAGCATCCAGAAACTCGGCGATCAATGGCGCGATCTCGGCCAGGTGCGTCTCCAACGCGAAGTGGCCCGTATCGAAGACGTGCAGTTCAGCGTCGGGGAGATCGGCGAGGTAGGCGTGCGCGCCGGGCTCCGGGAAGAAGGGGTCGTTCGCACCCCAGACGATGAGGGTGCGCGGCGTGTACTTGCGCAGCCACTGCTGCCATTCGGGGTAGGCGGCGACATTCGACTTGTAGTCGAAGGCGAGGGCTACCTGGGCCTGCTTGCGGCCGGGCAGGTCGAGGAAGTACTGATCGAGGATCCACGATTCTGGGCTGAGCACGGTCGGATCGGGGACGCCGTGCTCGTACTGACCGCGGGTGCCTTCCAGCGTGAGCAGGCCGCGAATGGTGTCTTCGGCTCCTTCGTCCTCGGGACGCAGCGCGGTGAAGTCGCGAGCGAGATCCGATAGACCGGCCTCGTAGGCATTGCCGTTCTGAACGATGAGGCCATTGATCCACTCAGGGTGGCGCGCCGCGACGCGGAAGCCGACCGGAGCGCCGAAGTCGAAGACATACATGGTGAATTCACGCAGTCCGAGCTGCGCTAGGAAACCTTCGACCACATCGGCCAGTCGGTCGAAGGAGTAGTCGAAATCGGCTGCTGCGGTGGTGTTTCCGAAGCCCGGATAGTCCGGGGCGATCAATCGGTACTGCGCGCCGAGCACATCGAACAGCCTGCGGAACTGGTGCGATGCCGACGGAAAACCGTGCAGCAGCAATAACACCGGCGCGTCCGCACGGTTCGGGGCCGATTCGCGGTAGTGGACTTCGACGCCGTCGACATCGATGTGGCGGTACTGGATGACTGGCAGCTCGATCATGTGCTCACATGCTTTCTATCTGTGATGTTGCATTAGTTCTAGCTGACGGTCTTCTAATGTGTCAACTGCTCGATGTACCATTAGCTTCATGAATGAAGCTCCGCTGGTCGGCGAGCCGCTGGCATTGGACCTGGTCAATACCCGGCCGACCGGTGTCGATCTGTTGGCGACCCCGGATGACCTGGCGAATTGGCTTGCGCTGCAGGCCGCGCGGTTTCCGGAGCTGGCGGTCGCACGTCCCACTTCCGCCGACCTGGCTGCCGTTCATGCGGTGCGCGACCAGATCAGCGCCGCCCTGGACGCACGGCTGCACGATCGCCGCCCGCCAGCCGATGCATTGCGCGGACTCAATGCCGCGCAGGCCGCCGCACCAGCGATCCGACAGCTGGAATGGGATGGCGATGCGGTGATCGCGATCCAGCGCCGCGATGGCACGGTCGCCGAGAGGCTGGCCGCAGTCTTGGCCGAAGCCGCCGCCGACCTGCTCGCCGATCCGTCGATCGGCAAGTTGAAGCGCTGCGAGGCCGACGACTGCGTTCTGCTGTTCCTGCCCGCTCACCCGCGCCGTCGCTGGTGCTCGGCCGAACGCTGTGGAAACCGGGTCCGTGTCGCCCGCTACTACCAGCGGCACAAGTCCGTGGACTGACGTGCACGTCACCGAATGGTCATACTCCCCGAGCGCACCCGGCAGTAGGCTCGGACCATGGCTGAACTGCGCTTTCGGGTGGCGGCGGGCATTGTCGCCGCCGGTCTGGCACTCGGCGTCGCCGAGTTGGTTGCCGCCTTCATCGGCCCCGACAGCGCTCCACCGAACGCTCTCGGCTCGACTGTCATCGACCACACGCCGGACGGCGTGCGCGAACGGGTCATCCAAACCTTCGGCACCAATGACAAGACCCTGTTGTTCGTCTGCATGGCGCTCGTGGCCGTGCTGGTCGCCGGATTCATTGGAGTCATCGAACGAACCGACCGCCCTCGCGGATCGTGGCTGCTGGGCGCTCTCGGTCTGCTCACCGCGGCCATCGTCTTCGAACGCGCCGGATTGTCCGCCGCCTGGCCGACCGTAATCGGCGTCGCCGCAGGCATTTACGCCCTGCGCGCCCTAACATCCCGAATAGACGATGCAGTCGCGGCCGCGCCGACTCCCGGCCAAGTCCACACCGCATCCGGCGAGGACACAGCGAGTCGGCGCCAGACCGCGACCCCGAGTTCAGTCGGGTCCGAAACGCCGAAAACCGCTGCCACCGAGGCCGACTCCAGCATATCGGCCGCGCCGACAACGACCACACCCGGTGAGCAAGCGGTTGGCAGCGCGACAGCATCGTCATCGGAAACTCCCGCTGGCCACCGCGCCTCGTCCGAGCAAGGCGCGCCGGAGATACCCGCAACCGGTGCTGCCTCCGCGGACGAACAAGCGTCGAGCAGCACCGCTGCGCCAAACAACACCGCAGCGTCGGCGCCGGAAACGTCGGCTGAGCAGGCTCCAGGTGCTGGCCGGCAAACAGCCGATCGCACCCGGGTTCCACAGGCGAGCGCTACGGAGGCGGCGCCGGGGGTTCCCCCGGCCAGTTCTATCTCAGCGACCGAGAGCGAACCTGTGGTCGACGCGGCGGATTCTGCCGGGGGTCCTCAGCGACGACAGGTGTTGCGGGGCATCGCGGTCGCGGGTGGACTGGCGCTGCTCAGCGGAGTGGGCGGTCGCCTGATCGGAGCGCGGCGGCGCGATGTCTCCGGGGAGCGGGCAGCGATTCAGCTGCCGGAACCGAGTGGACCGACGGTGGCGCTCGCACCCGACGCGGATTTGAAATTGCCGGGGCTGACGCCATACCTGACGTCCAATAGCGACTTCTATCGGATCGACACCGCGCTGATCCTCCCGCAGGTATCAGTTGACGATTGGTCCTTGCGCATCCACGGAATGGTCGATCGCGAAATCCAGCTCAGCTGGGACGATCTCGCCAAACGCACGCCGGTCGAGAAGCTGGTGACGCTGGCCTGTGTTTCGAATCCGGTCGGCGGCGATCTGATCGGCAATGCAAGCTGGCGCGGCTACCGCTTGGACGAACTGCTCGCCGAGGCCGGCCCGCATCCGGACGCCGATATGGTCCTTTCGCACAGCATCGACGGTTTCACCGCGGGCAGCCCGCTTGCCGTACTCACCGACGGCCGCGATGCGCTGCTCGCCGTCGGCATGAACGGCGAACCCCTTCCCGTCGCACACGGCTATCCGGCCCGCCTGGTGGTTCCCGGCCTCTACGGATATGTCTCCGCCACCAAATGGGTGACCGAACTGGAGATCACCCGCTTCGACCGCGCCACCGCCTACTGGACCCGCCGCGGCTGGTCCGCCTACGGCCCCATCAAAACCGGCACCCGCATCGACACCCCGCGCGCTCGCGCCAAACTTCAACCGGGCAGCACCGCCATTGCCGGCGTCACCTGGGCCCAACATCGCGGCATCCGAGCCGTCGAAGTCCAAATCGACAACGGCCCATGGCAACCCGCCCGCCTGTCCACCGAACAATCCATCGACACCTGGCGTCAATGGGTCTACGACTGGAATGCCACCCCCGGCTCGCACACCATCCGCGCCCGCGCCACCGACGGCACCGGCGAAACCCAAACCGAAGCCCGCGCCTCGGTAGTTCCCGACGGCGCCACCGGCTACCCTTCGACCACTGTCACCGTCGGCTGAGTCCGATCACTTCGACGGCGCCCCACCAGTACGAGCGCGATGCGCCCTGCGGACTGATCGGCCGCAGGGCGCACTATCGACGACTCAGACGCCGACGGTATCGGCCTTGGCCAGGTCGGTCTTCGGGCCGGATACGGCGGATTGGCCGTGGCGGATGAACAGGGCCGAGGCGATTACGCCGACCACCAGGATGCCCGCGGGAAGCAGGACGGCTTGGCCGAGAGCGGTACTGAAGGCATCCTTGACGAATTCGGGGATGGGGCGTTGGCCCGCACCGCCTTCGGAGATCTTGCCACCGCCGAGGCCATTGGCGCTCATGCGGGCCGCGACCAGGGCGCTGATCGCGGCGCTACCGAGGACCGAGCCCACTTGGCGGGTGGTGTTGTAGACGCCGGCGCCCGCACCGGCCTGCTGGATCGGCAGGTTGTGCGTAGCGGTGGAAGCCAGTGGCGCCCAGATGCAAGCGTTGGCGAAACCCGCAAGCGCGGCCGAGAGCAGGAACCACACCAGTGCGGAATCCGGCGTCATCAGTGCCGAGAACCAGAAGATCGAGACCGAGAATCCGATGAATCCGATGGTCGGCACGAGACGCGGGTGCAGTTTGTCGGAGACCTTGCCGACGATCGGTGCGAAAACGCCGGTGACGATCGCCATCGGTGCGAATACCAAGGCGGACTTGGTCGGTGACATCTCCCGCACCGCCTGCAGGTAGAAGTAGGACGGCACCATAAACGAGGTGACGGCGGCACCCATGGCCGCGATGGCCACATTCGACAGCGCGAAGTTGCGCTCACGGAAAAGTCCCAACGGCAGCAGCGGCTCGCCGGTATTGCGCGCCTGATTCACCAGGAAGACCGCGAGCACGACGACACCCGCGCCGATCATCAGCCAGATGCGCAGCGACCAGTCGTAGGTATTGCCCTCCTGGATACCGAAGACCAGCAGGAACAGTCCGATTCCGCTGAGCACGACACCCGGGATATCGAACTTGTGCTCATTCGTCGGCAGTGCCGGAACCAACCAGACCGCGAGCGCGAAGGCAACGATGCCGACCGGCACATTGACGATGAAGATCCACTCCCAGCCGAGCCCGTCGACCAGCACACCGCCGAGGATGGGACCGACGAGCGTGGCGAGACCGGCGACACCGCCCCACAGACCCATGGCCGCACCGCGCTTATCCGGCGGGAAGGTCCTGGTGATCACCGCCATGGTCTGCGGCGTCATCAGCGCGGCGCCGAGACCCTGTACGGCCCGCGCGGCGATCAGCATGGTGATCGATCCGGATAGACCGCACCACAACGAGGCGGCGGTGAACACGGCCAGACCGACCAGGTACAGATTCTTGGGCCCGTAACGATCACCGAGCCGACCGGTGACCAGCAGCGGCACCGCATATGTCAGCAGATACGCGCTGGTCACCCAGATGACCTGGGAGATGTCGGCTTGCAGATCCGTCATGATCGCCGGATTGGCGACCGCGACGATCGTCATATCCAGCAGAATCATGAAGAAGCCGACGACCAGCGCGAACAGCGCCAGCCACGGATTGCGTTGAGTGGTCATGGATTTGGTTCCTATCTCGGATGTCTGTACCGGAGGCCGTGCGCACACCGGTACTCATCAGGGCGGTGACGCGCTGGTCTCGTTCCAGCGGCGCGGCACCGGGGGTGGTTCGGAACGGTCCTGGTCGGACCAGGGGTGCTGATGTTCGGTTATGCGGACGCCGGTGGCCGGGTCGAATTCGTCCCACTCCATTTCGCCGCTGTCGAGTTCGGTGATGAGGTTCTGGACCCACGCGATTTCGGCCGCGATAGTGGCCTGCAGATACGGGAGCACGAGCCAGTAGCGACGCGGCACGGCGTGCATCCCCGCCCACCGGCTCATCATCTCGACGTCGGCGAGGTCCTGCGCCAATCGCTCGACCCGCTCTCGCAATAGCGCGAGCACATCCGGCGCTGGCAGGTTGTGCGCCTCATTGAGCGCGACCGGGAACATCGGATACTCGCGCCCGGGATTGCGCAGGATCTCGGCGATCCGGGAACGCAATGTTTCCCGGCCACTTTCGGTGATCCGGTAGGTGGTGCGCTCCGGCCGATTCCCGTCCCGGTCGACCCCCTCGGCCCGTACCAATCCTTGGTCGGACAACCGCGTCACCGTGTGATACAGCGAGCCCGGCCGCAGCTTCACCAGCATGTCCTCCCGGCGCGCGATCAGCAGCTGATACGCCTCGTAAGGATGCATTGGCCGCTCTTCGAGCAGCGCGAGCACGGCGATCGCCAATGGCGTCACCCCTGGGCGCGCGTGCTGCCCCATTTCGGTCACCTCCTGCACAACACTCGCAGATGCGAGATCGAATCCCCGGGAGCACGGTAGCTGCGGCCACCGACATACTCCACATCAAATACTCCACATGGAATATACGGTGCGGAACAGTCCACCCACAAGACCGTGACTTCGAACGGAATTGTGATCGGCGACATAGCAAACGGCCCGAGCGCGAACCCGCTCGGGCCGTCGTGACCAGGGACTTTCTAGAGCGCGTGGTTGTCCAGCCAGGTGCGTGCCACCTCGGTGGTAGCGGCACCTTCGCCGACCTTGCGGGTCATCTCCGCCAAGTCATCTGTGGTGAGCTCACCCGAGACGTAGTTCAGCTTCTTGATCTGCCGATCGTCGAGCAGACCCTTGCGATACACCGCGAGCACGTTCTCGGCCCGCACCGCGTAGTCGTTATCGGCGAGCACGGTCAGCCCATCGGTCGCACCGGGGACCAGCGCGGGCGGCCCGGCCAGGATTCCGGCCTGGATTTCGCCGTCCAGCAATGCCTTTCGCAGCGCCGTCGCATCGGGATAGGGCCTGGTAGCAGCGAAGTCACAACCGGAAATCCGCACGGGCCCCGCCGTTTGCACCACACCGGGTACCGGTGCCACCCCGGCCTGGATTTCGCCACACCGGGGTGCCAGAGCGCCGAGCGACCGGACGTCCTTGCCCGCGGCTTCGGTCAGCAGCACCCGAGCCCGCATATCCGTGCCGTCGGCCGGATCGGAGACCGCGAGCCCCTCCGGTAGCGACCGGTTCAACTCCTCGGTCACCGACAGCCGAACCGGTGCGGACTTGTCCGCCTTATCGGTCGTCACCTCGGGCTCGAGCGCTCGCGCATCGGGATTCAGGAAGGTGAGCAGTTCGCCGCTGTGGTCGCCGACCACCGTCACCGTGCCCGCGTCCAATGCGGCCAGATAGTCCGCCCGACTACCGAGATCGGCGGTGACCGAGGTGCGCGCACCGGTCCGCGCCAACGCGCCCGCATAGATTTGCGCAAGGAGATTTGATTCCATCGAATCGCCCGCGCCGACCGCTATTGTCGGGCCCGGATTGTCACTTTCGCAGGAAACTGCCAGCCCGAGGGCCGTGACAACCACGACCCGCGCCAGCATCCGCCTCGACGCGGCCAACCCCATCCGGCGACACCAACCTTCGGTAGTGAACAGGAACTGCATGCAGCGGGCAATATGAACAACCAGAATGTACCGGGTGGCCGTGCGCGCACGGCTGCTCGGATCGCTCGTCATGCCGGAAGGACTCCAGTGAAAACCACGATCAACCCCGATGCCGCGCGGCACGGGCGGTTCGCGCTGCGGCTGACGCTGCGCGCCGCCCGCATTCTCGTCGCCGCCGCGGCACTGGCCGCCGCCATGATCCTGTCCGCCTGTGGTAACTCCGATCCGCTTGCGGCCAAGGGCAATTGCGAGGGTGACGGGCTGACCGTCGGCTCTGCGAACTTCCCGGAATCGGAAACAGTCGCGAATATCTATGCGGAAGTGTTGCGCGTCAACGGATTCAATGTCGACACCAAACTCGATATCGGTAGCCGGGAAGCCTATATCCCGGCACTGCGCCAGTGCGCGATCTCGGTAATTCCGGAATACAACGGCAACCTGCTGCAGTACCTGGACAAGAACGCCACCGCGACCAGTTCGACCGATATCGACGCGGCACTCACCAAGGCGCTGGGTTCCGATCTCGCTGTCGGCACCCCGGCCCCGGGCCAGGACTCGGACGCGGTCGTGGTCACCAAGGCCACCGCAGAGCGCTGGAACCTGCACAGCATCGCCGATCTGGCGACACATTCGGCCGAGGTGAAATTCGGAGCGCCCGCCGAATTCCAGGAGCGCGCCGGCGGTCTGCCCGGTCTGAAGAAGAACTACAACCTGGATATCGCCGCCAACAACTTCGTGCCGATCGCCGACGGCGGCGGGCCCGCGACGGTGCGCGCGCTGGTGGAAGGCACGGTTACCGCGGCCAATATCTTCACCACCTCCCCCGCGATCGCGCAGAACAATCTGGTGGTGCTGGAGGATCCGAAGCACAACTTCCCCGCCCAGAATGTGGTGCCGCTGTTCAACTCCGCCAAGAAGACCGATAAAGCACTCGCCGCGCTCAATGCCGTCTCGGCGAAACTCACCACCGATGAACTGCTCGAGCTCAACGAGGCGGTCTCCGGCAGCAGCAAGACCGAGCCCAAGGCCGCAGCACAGCAATGGGTTACCGCCCAGGGGTTGAACAAGCCCACCGGGTAGGAGCCAGCGTGTCCGATATCGAATTCAGCCATATCAGCAAGACCTATCCCGACGGCACGCATGCCGTCTCCGAACTCGATCTGCGCATCGAATCCGGCTCGTTCACGGTCTTCGTCGGACCATCGGGTTGCGGTAAGACCACCTCGATGCGCATGATCAACCGGATGATCACGCCCAGTTCGGGCACCATCACCGTTGGCGGCGCGGACATTTCGACGGTGAATCCGGTCGAGCTGCGGCTCGGTATCGGATACGTGATCCAGAGCGCCGGACTCCTCCCGCACCGAACGGTCGTCGACAACGTCGCGACAGTGCCTGTGCTGCAAGGGGTTCGGCGACGAGCGGCCCGCGCGGCCGCACTAGAGGTGCTGGACCGGGTCGGGTTGGACCGATCGCTGGCCAACCGGTATCCCGCCCAACTCTCCGGCGGACAGCAGCAGCGTGTCGGCGTGGCCAGGGCGCTGGCCGCCGACCCGCCGGTGCTGTTGATGGACGAACCGTTCAGTGCGGTCGATCCGGTGGTGCGCGAGGA
Organism: Nocardia sp. NPDC050630; assembly: GCF_044457245.1. Lineage (NCBI taxonomy): Bacteria > Bacillati > Actinomycetota > Actinomycetes > Mycobacteriales > Nocardiaceae > Nocardia > Nocardia sp. NPDC050630. The sequence goes on along the minus strand of NZ_JBITGN010000012.1, from coordinate 65,640 downwards.
GTTGCAGGCCGAAATGCTGCGGCTGCAAGCCGAACTGCACAAAACCATCGTCTTCGTCACCCATGACATCGATGAGGCGGTGAAACTCGGCGACCGGATCGCGGTATTCGGACCGGGCGGCGTCCTCCAGCAGTACGACGAACCTCAGCGCGTACTCGCCGCGCCCGCAACCGATTTCGTAGCGGGCTTCGTCGGACGTGATCGCGGCTATCGCGCACTGTCGTTCCGCAACGCGGATAGCTTGACACTGCACGATATTCACACCGCAACCGAACCCGAACTCGCCGAATTGCGCCTGGACCGGGGCGAATGGGTGTTGGTGGTCACCGATTCCGGTGTTCCGCGCGGCTGGATCGATGTCACCGGTGTGGAGAGCATCCGGGCCGGAAGAGCATTGCACGACAGCATCGCCGCAGGTGGATCACTATTTCCGCCCGACGGCGATCTGCGGCAGGCGCTGGACGCGGCGATTTCCTCGCCGTCGGGAATCGGTGTCGCCGTTGACGATTCCGGTGCGGCCCGTGGTGGAATCCGGGCTCCCGAGGTACTCGAGCAACTCGCCGGACAGCGCACGCTCGAGGACGACGAGCGCAATCGGCACTTCTTCGAAACCGAAAACGCATGAACTATCTGATCGACAACTTCTCCGAGATCATGGGTTTCACCAGAACCCACCTGTATCTCGCATTGGTGCCGCTACTGCTCGGGCTGATCATCGCGATTCCTGTGGGCGCGTTGGTGCGTCGAATCTCCTGGCTGCGGCGCGTCACAGTGACGGTGGCCAGCTTGTCGTACACCATTCCGTCGCTGGCCCTGTTCGTGATCATTCCGCCGCTGGCCGGAATTTCGACCATCGATCCGCTGAACGTGATCATCGCGCTCACCGTGTATTCGACCGCATTGCTGGTGATCGCCGTGCCGACGGCGCTGGATTCGGTCTCACCCACCGTCATCGATGCCGCCGACGCGGTGGGCTTCAGTTCGCTGCGGCGCACCGTGACCGTCGATATGCCGTTGGCCATACCGGTTTTCGTCTCCAGCCTGCGCGTGGTGGTGGTCACCAATATCGCCATGGTTTCGGTCGGCGCGCTGATCGGTGTCGGTGGGCTCGGTAAACTCTTCACCCAGGGCTATCAGCGCGACTATCCGGACGAAATCATCGCCGGCATCATCGTGACGCTCGCGCTGGCCCTGATCTTCGACCGCTTGGTGTATGTCATCGGACGCTGGGCGACCCCGTGGACGCGCGCGGACGCCAGGACAGCGAAAGGTGCTGCGGCATGAATCTTTTCATCGATGCCTGGCACTACTTCACCGACGGCGCGAACTGGACCGGCCCGGCGGGTATCCAACATCGCATCGCCGAACACCTCTGGTACAGCTTCCTGACCGTCGTGGTATCCGCAGCGGTCGCGGTCCCACTGGGGCTGGTAATCGGACATACCCGTCGCGGTGCCGCGGTGCTGGTCGGATTCGCCAATGCCATGCGCGCCCTGCCCACCCTCGGCCTGCTCACCTTCCTGGTGCTCGGCCTCGGACTCGGCCTGATTCCGCCCCTGCTCGCACTCGTCACGGTCGGGATTCCGCCGCTACTGGCCGGTGCTTACGCCGGGATCGCCAATGTCCCAGCCGATGTCGTGGACGCCTCGCGCGCCATGGGCATGACCGAGCGCCAGATCCTGTTCCGCGTCGAGGTGCCCAACGCGCTGCCGATCCTGCTCACCGGCCTGCGCGGAGCAACCCTGCAGGTCATCGCCACCGCCACCATTGCCGCCTTCGTCAACCTGGGCGGTCTCGGCCGCTACATCTTCGACGGCATCGCCATCTACCGCTACGACCGCGTCCTCGTGGGCGCACTGCTGGTCGCGGTCCTCGCCATGGTCATGGACGGCCTGCTGGCTTTCGCGGTCTGGGCCAGCGTCCCCGGCACGGGCCGCCTGCGCCGCAGCTCTCAGCTGCCCGTCACCGCCGCCGGAATCCAGCAGACCTCGAGCTCTCAGGCATAGGGATCGGTGATCTCGCGCAGCCGAGCCATAATGTCGCGCAGCTGCCGCATGCGCTGCGCACCGAGGTGCGTCGCCCACTCGGCCTCGATCCGGTCGGCGACGGAGTTGGCGTACGCCGCCATCTTCACCCCGCGTTCGGACAGCACGACCAACCGAGCTCGACCATCGCTCGGGTCCGGTACCCGCCGCACATATCCGGCGCGTTCGAGCTGATCGACCAGGAATCCGGCGGTTTGCTTGGTGACCTGGGCCTGCTCGGCCAACTCGGTCACGCGGCTGCCATCGGCGCCGATGCGCGCCGCGAGCCGTCCCTGCGCGACGGTGACGTCGTCGTATCCGGACTCGGCCAAGTCGGCGAAGATCCGGTCCTCCATCGATCGGTAGGCAATGAACATCAGCAGGCCCACATTCATCTCGCCGTCGGCCATCCCACTCCTTGACATTAGCCAGGTAATCTTACTACATTAATAAGTCTATCTGACCAATCTTATGCGAGGTGCGAACCCGGGAGCGCACGATGGACCGCGAAACCTGCTGGCAGACCATCGAACAGCAGCGGCGCGCGATTGCCGACCTGCTGGCTGAACTCTCAGCCAACGAATGGGAAATGCCGTCGTTGTGCGCGGGCTGGCGAGTCCGGGAGGTCGCCGCACATATCGCACTGACACCGCAGCCCCCGCCGATCGGCGTCATGCTCGCCAGCGGGATCCGCGCACGCGGCAACTACAACCGCTTTATTGATGATCTCACCAGGCGCTACGCGAAACATCCAACCACAGAACTCGTTTCGGCGATCCGTGACGACGCGGGCTCTCGCGAGCTGCCCAAGCTCACCAACTATCGCAATATCCTGTTCGACACCATGGTGCACGGCCAGGACATCGCGATACCGCTCGCCCGCACGGTCGATATCGAACCAGCGGCCGCAGCCGCCGCGGCCGCACATGCGGTAACCATCGGATGGCCGGTGTGGGATAAACACCGCATCGACGGAGTCCGCTTGGTCGCCTCCGACGTCGACTGGAGCCACGGCAGCGGACCCGAGATCCTCGGCCCGATCACCGCGCTTTTACTCCTGGTTACCGGCCGCACGGCAGCAATTGACCTGCTCACCGGCGACGGCGTCGCGTCGATGACGGCTCGCCTTCGCTGACCGTCCAGGCATTGACCAATGATGTGACATGGGTCACGATGTGACGTGGCCGCAGAAGTTTGCTTCGCGGATGCTCGACCCACGATCGCGGAGTCGAATTCTGCGGGATCACTCATCCGAGACCAGGAGGCGTACCGTGAACAGTCGCTCTATGAAGGCGCGCGACATCATGCACGAAAACGCGGAGTGGATCCCCGCCGACGAAACGCTGGATCGGGCCGCGCAGATGATGCGCAGGCTGGATATCGGCGCATTGCCGATCGGCAGCGACGACCGTCTCGTCGGCATGCTGACCGATCGCGACATCGTCGTGAAATGCATTGCGATGGGCCATGATCCGAGCAAGGTCCGGGCCGGGGATCTGGCCGAGGGCACCCCGCGCTGGATATCGGCCGATGCCGATGTCCGCCAAGTGCTGGACATGATGGAGCACGACCGGATCAAACGACTGCCGGTGATCGACGACAAGAAGCGACTCGTCGGCATGATCTGCGAATCCGATATCGCCAAGAACCTCAGCGATGCCGAAATCGCGGAATTCGTTTCGGCGGTCTTCGTTCCGCACTGATTCAGCCGCAGCACGCAATACGGGGCTGCTCACCCGGTGAGCAGCCCCGTATTTGCGGGTCGAATTACGCGACGCCCTCCGCGCGAGCCGCGGCGGCCACGGCCTCGGCCACGGCCGGAGCGACCCGCGGGTCGAGCGGGCTCGGCACGATCTTGTCCGGGGCGATCTCATCGGCGACCACGCTGAGGATGGCATCGGCGGCGGCGATTTTCATGCCCTCGGTGATGCGGCGCGCGCCCGCGTCCAGCGCACCCTTGAAGACGCCGGGGAACGCGAGGACATTGTTGATCTGGTTCGGGAAGTCGCTGCGCCCGGTGGCCACGATCGCGGCGTACTTGTGCGCGACCTCGGGGTGGATCTCCGGGTTCGGGTTCGACATCGCGAACACGATCGACTCCGGCGCCATCGAGGCGATCAGTTCCTCGGCGATGGTGCCCGCGGAGAGTCCGAGGAACACATCGGCACCGGCGAGCGCCTCGGCCGCACCACCGGCGAGCCCGCGCGGGTTGGTGCGCTGCGCCAGTTCTGCCTTCACCGCATTGAGATCGCCGCGCTCGATGTTGACGATGCCCTTCGAATCGAGCACGACAACGTCCTTGACGCCCGCGGCGAGCAGGATATTCGTGCACGCCACACCGGCCGCACCTGCGCCGGACACCACGACCTTCATGTCATCGATGGCACGATCCTGCACTTTGGCCGCGCCGTTGAGGGCGGCGAGTACCACGATGGCGGTGCCGTGCTGGTCGTCGTGCATGACCGGGCAATCCAGGGCCTCGATGAGCCGCTGCTCGATCTCGAAGCAGCGCGGCGCCGAGATGTCCTCCAGGTTCACCGCACCGAAGCTCGGGCGCAGCCGGATGATGGTCTCGACGATCTCGTCGACGTCCTTGGTGTCCAGGACGATCGGGATCGAGTTCAGTCCGGCGAACTTCTTGAACAGCGCCGCCTTGCCCTCCATCACGGGCAGCGAGCCGCGCGGACCGATGTCGCCGAGCCCGAGCACCGCGGTGCCGTCACTGACCACCACGACGAGCCGGTCGGTCCAGGTGTAGCGCTTGCACAGCGCCGCATCCTCCGCGATGGCCAGGCTGACCTTCGCGACACCGGGGGTGTAGGCGATGGAAAGGTCGCGTTGGGTCTCCAGCGGTGCGGTGAGTTCGACCGAGAGCTTGCCGCCTAGGTGGCCCGCGAAAATTTCTTCTTGGGTGATTTCTGAAAGGCTTGCGGTGGCATTCGCTGCGTCAGTCACAGGTGACACGATTTCACTCCTGATCGGGTCGGACAAGCCGGGGAACGGGTTACCGCCGGGTAATGGGTATTAGGTATTTCACACGCTCATCGAGTGCGCTGACCGGGACGTTTCGTGTCGTAAACAATCGTCGGAAATCCGACGATCCGATATCCAAACGTGGCGCGGCACTGATCCGCAGAGCGAGAGCCGGACGGGTGTGTCCGTGTAGAAATGCGGGGGGATCCTCGAGTCGCGACGGTGCGTCGCGAGGCGGTGATCGCCGTTGTTCCCGAACCCGGCGGTGGCGTAGGCGGGAATCCGCAACATTCTGCCAGCCGAGCGGACGCATTGCCAAACCGGCGTGTCGTATCCCGGTCCAGCGTCATCTTTCGAGGGTAGGGCGCGGGAATTACCAGGGGGTAAGCAGAAACTCGCAGTTCGGCAGCGGTATCCGGTGAGCTGTCACATCGGCAGCGGATCGGCCGCGGTGAGCTCCGGCGCGGGCATCGTATCCGCAACTGTCTGCCGTGCGGCCGAGTCTATCCACACCGTTTCGAGTCCGCCGCAGGTCAGCCGCACCCGCCGATCGGTCGCTGGGCCAGGATGATCGGTGCGTCGGTGCATACCCCGGCTCTCCGTGCGCGCGAGCGCACTGTATTTGGTCCAGCGCGCCACCGCCAGCAGCGCCGCCGCCTGTCTGGCCCGCAACCGGTCCGCCCCGAAGCCGCCGAGGTCAATTCGGCGCCCGGCCACATGGCATCGAGTTCGCCGATGCTGTCGCGCAAACTCCCGGCGCTGCGCCAGTAGCTACGCCGTAATGGCAAGGTGTGCTCTTGGACCAGCCCGACCACCGCGCGCGGATCGATGCGAGCCATCGGATTCAGTCCCGCACCGGCCACCTCGCGCACCGGACCGATCATGCCGCGCCCGCGTGCGAATCGCGCAGCGCCCCTCCCTGCCCATACCCCTGAGGCGATGGCCCATGCTCCGCCCTGACCGCCGAAGCCGCTGACCGCGCCGGTAATCGGCTCGCGCGTCAGCACGTCGCCCGCGCCGTAGAGTCCGCTCACCGTGGTCGCGCAGTCCGTCCCGGCGATGCACAATCCACCGGTCCCACGGACCGTGCCCTCTAACACCGCGCGTAACGGCACCCGACGGGTATGGTCGATCACTCCCTGTCTGGAGAGCCAGCGCCGGACCGGGTACGGCACATCGTCCAAGGCCGCGTAGATCCGGCGACCGTCCGCGATCGCGTTGAAGGCCGCGGCGCGATGCCCGGTGATCCGCGTGCCGGATTCGTCGTAGAGCGTCGCGAAATGCAATGCCAGCCCGGGAGCGAAGGCACTGCCGCGGGAGACCATCGGTGCGAGACCGTAGCCGCTGGAGAATTCCATACCCGACAGTTGCGCACCCGCCTCGGCGGCCAGCAGCAGTCCGTCGCCGGTATCCACATCGGTGCCAGCACCGCCGGAGAGGAAGGCGCAGCCGCCGGTGGCGACGACGACGGCCCCGGCCCGGATGGTCCATGGCCGAAAGCTGTTGCGGCGCTGCACACCGACCGCACCGGCGACCACGCCGTCGCGATCGACGAGCAGTTGCAGCGCGGGATGATGATCGAGAATGCGCACCCCGGCTTCGAGCAGGCTGCGGCGCAACCGGAGCAGATAGCCCGCGCCGTCCAGGCATACGCGCAACGACGTGGCACCGCTGGCCGCACCGGGAAACCGATAACCCCAGGCCACCAACTGCTCGACCCGTCGGTGCGTCTCGTCGAGCACCCGCAGCATCCACTCCGGTTCGGCGAGTCCGCCGCCGTGCGCGAATGTGCGGCGCATCGCCTCATCCCGCGCCGCGCCCGGCGGGATATTCCACAGCGAAGTCGTCCCGGCGGCGGTCGGCCCGCTCGCGGCACAGCGGCTCTTGTCGACGAGCGCAACCCGAGCGCCCGCGGCGGCGGCGGAGATGGCGGCCCAGTTCCCGGCGGGACCACCGCCGAGCACGAGCACATCCGTCTCGAAATCCGTCACAAATAGAAATGTTCGGCCACAATTCATCCGGCCGCAACCATTACAGATTTGTCAGCTCCACCACTGCGTCCACAGCAATATTCCGGCGACAATAAAAACGACGACCGATCCGGAAAAAGCTGCCAAACCGCGATGTCGATCCGAAAAAATCTGTGCGCCGAGGCCGATCGCCGAGGTGGCCACATGCCACGCCACCGATTCGCCGCCGGGTCCGGGAAAGCCACGACGAGCAGCGATTACCGCGGTACCGATGACGACAAGGGCCAGCACGAACATCCCACCGGCGACGATTCCGCTGAGTCCGCGCAGCACTCTCACGAGGCGATCACCGGCACACCCGTCGCTTTGCCCGCGAGTTCCTCGAATTGCGCGGAATCGGTAGTGGATTCACCTAGCCGGATGATTTTGTTCGATCCGTGATAGTCCGACGAACCAGTTGTGATGAGACCGAGTTCGGCGGACAACTGCGTGAGCAGCGCACGATCGGCCGCGGAATGGTCCGGGTGATCGACCTCGAGCCCGCCGAGTCCGAGCGTGGCCAGTTCGCGAATATCGTCGATCGCCAGCAGCCGACCGCGCTTACGCGCCCGGGTATGTGCCAACACACTCACCCCGCCCGCGCTCGCGATCATTTCGACGGCCCGGCGCAGCGGCGTATCCGCCTTCTCCGCGTAGTAGCGGCCGTGCGGTGCCAGCAATTCGGTGAAGGCCGAGTCCACGGTCGGCACCACACCGGCCGCGACGAGCGCACGCGCCAGATGCGGGCGGCCCGCCGACGGTCCGGCCGAGGCCAGCACCGCGTCCGGATCGATGGGTAGTCCGTCGTCACGCATGCGCTCGGCCATCGCGCGCAACCGCTCGACCCGTTCGGCGCGCAAACGTTCCCGTTCGTCGGCGAAACACCGATCGGTCGGGTCGAAGAGGTATGCGAGCAGATGTACCGGCACCGGCCACCCGTCCTCACCGAGCCCGACACACGACATTTCCATGCCCCGCACCAGCGTCAATCCCTTCGGTAGCGCGTCGACCGCCTCGACCCACCCGGCGGTGGTGTCGTGATCGGTGATCGCGACGACGTCCAGGCCGGCCGCCGCCGCATTGCGGACGAGTTCGGCCGGGGTATCGGTGCCGTCGGACGCGGTCGAATGGGTATGCAGGTCGATGCGCACGCCTTCTTTCATACCGTGCGCTCGCAGGGCGCATGCACGCGCACGCGACGTAGCATCGGTCGGTGCCATCGATTCCGCCGCTGCCGTCGTTCCGCGGCCAAGCCAGAACGGCCAAGCAATTGCCCCGCATACCGGTGCCGACCGCGCGCGCGATAGTCGATTGCGCGGTCTACATCGACGGCCAACGGCTGCCCGGCCGGTTCAACCATGTGGAGGCGTTGGCCGAGGTCGACAAGCGCGGCACCGGGTTCGTCTGGGTCGGACTGCATCAGCCCGACGAATACCAGATGGCCGATATCGCCGAAATCTTCGACCTGCATCCGCTGGCCGTCGAAGACGCCGTGCACGGCCACCAGCGACCGAAACTCGAGCGCTACGACGACACCCTGTTCCTCGTGCTGCGCACCGTCAGCTATGTCCCGCACGAAATCCACAGCATCAGCGAGATCGTCGAGACCGGGGACATCATGGTTTTCACTGGAGACAAATTCGCGGTCACCGTGCGCCATGGTGAGCACACCGGATTAGCCGGTGTGCGAAGGGAACTGGAAGAGCGGCCCGATCAACTCAGGCTGGGTCCCGGTTCGGTGTTGCACGTCGTGGCCGACCACGTGGTGGACTCCTATATCGATGTCGCGCAGGCGGTCGAGAACGATATCGACGAGATGGAAGAGGAGGTGTTCACCCCGCGCACCACGGTGACCATCGAATCGATCTACCAACTCAAACGCGAGGTCGTCGAACTGCGCCGCGCGGTCAATCCGCTGCAGCTGCCGCTGCAAATGCTCGGCCAGAAAACGGACCTACCACTACCCAAGGAGATTCGGCGCTACCTGCGCGATGTCGCCGATCACCACACCGCCGTCGCCGAGCGCATTACCGACTTCGACGAATCGCTGAGCGAATTGATCAGCGCCGCACTGGCCAAGATCGGCGTGCAGCAGAACACCGATATGCGCAAGATCTCGGCCTGGGTCGCCATCGCCGCGGTGCCGACGATGATCGCGGGCATCTACGGCATGAATTTCACGCAGATACCGGGGCTGGAATCGGCTTTGGCCTTCTGGCTCGTCATCGCCGTGACGCTCGCCATCTGTGTAGGGCTGTACGTCAACTTCCACCGCAACAACTGGCTCTGAGAACTATAGCGACGCAGCGCCTCTCGCGGGATCGTGCACATCGATTCCGGCCTCCGCCCACGCATCACGCAATGCCTGCGCACCGCGCACCCGCACCCAGGCCGCCTCGGTCGCGGTCACCGGAACCACCGCGAAATACCGCACCGGTTCGGCTGGCTCGGGCAGCGTGACTTCGGGAATATCGCTGTCTCCCAACAACACCGCGGTGAATGGCGCGTCGCGCCACATCGGCTCACCCAGATCGAGCAGCGCATCCGCTTGCAGCACAACGCCTTCCACGGCGGGTGCCGCGACGAGTACGCCGAGGGTGCGGGCGAGTCCGGAACTCGGGCCTACCCCGGCACGCAACGTCAGCACCAGTTCGGCCCGCGGCCCGCGCACCGGATCGGCATGCAGGTCACCGGGATCGCCCATGGGATGACGCGATCCGCCGAGAGTCACATAGTGCACCAGTTCCCCGCTAGGAATGCGCAGGATTTCGATGGGCTCGAGACCGAGGAAGGTCACCGATGCGGAGTCGACACCTGTCGAGGCGGCACCGAAGTGATCCAGCACCTCGGCGCGGACCTTGTCCACAACCTCCATGCGCTCAGATCGCCAACCGCGCCAGCATGTCCCGAGCCTGCTCGGCCGACTTCGGGTCGCACAGCACGTCATAGCGGCCCGCCACCAACTGCATGGTGGAGGCGAAGTCGCGCTGTCCCCTGGTCGCCGCGTACGGGATCGAGGTGGAGATGAGGCCGAAGATGATGCCGCCGACCAAACCGACCAGCACCGGGGCGAAACCGCCGCTGGTAGTGAACAAGCTCAGCAGCAGACCGAGGAACAGACCGAGCCACGCGCCCGAAACAATCCCACCGCCGATCACTTTGCCCCAGGTCAGTCGGTACAACACGCGCTCGACCTGCATCAGGTCCACGCCGACGATGGTCACGTCTTGCACGGGAAACTGGTTGTCGGCCAGGAAATCGACAGCCTTCTGGGCCTCGGCGTAGGTCGGATATGAGCCGACCGGCCAGCCCGATGGCGGCGTCGGCAAGCCCTGGCGCGCGCGATTCGAGTTCCCCAAGGGATTCGTCATATCTCTATTCTGCTATTCCTGGCCGGAGTTCGGGGGTGTGAAACGCGTGGTACGCGTCATCCCCGCCGCTCGGCCCTTATCGGCGATTACCTGAGCCATCTTGGCGCTGGCCTCATCGATCATTTCGTCGCCGAGCATTACCGCGCCGCGCGCACCGCCTTTTTCGGAGGTGTGGAAGGCGTAGGCATCCAGAATCAACTCGGCGCGATCGTAATCGGCCTGGCGCGGGCTGAAGATCTCGTTCGCTGCCTCGATCTGTCCGGGATGCAGCACCCATTTGCCGTCGAAACCGAGTGCGGCGGTGCGCCCGGCCGCCCTGCGGAATCCATCGATATCCCGGATTTGCAGGTAAGGGCCATCGATTGCCTGCAGGCCGTGCGCACGAGCGGCGAGCAGGATGGTCATCAGAATGTGGTGGTAGGCATCGCCGGTGTCATAGCCCTCAGGTTGTTCACCGACCACCAGCGTGCGCATATTGATACTGGCCATGAAGTCCGCCGGACCGAAGACCAGGGTCTGCACCCGCGGGCTCGCGGTGGCGATCTCATCTATATTGCGCAACCCGATGGCGTTCTCGATCTGTGGTTCGATACCGATTCGTCCGATCTCGAGCCCGCTGGCCTTCTCCAATTGGGTGAGCAGCAGATCCAGTGCCCGCACCTGACCGGCATCGGTCACCTTCGGCAGCAGAATCGCGTCCAGCGCCGCGCCCGCGCCCTCGACCACGGTGATCACATCGGCGTAGGTCCACTGGGTGGTCCAATCGTTGACTCGTACCACCCGCAGTTGCTCACCCCAGCCGGTGTCGTTGAGCGCGGCCACGATATTCGCGCGGGCCTCGGCCTTCGCCGCGGGTGCGACCGCATCCTCCAAATCGAGAAATACTTCGTCGACCGGCAAGCCCTTGGCCTTATCGATCATCTTCTTGCTGCTACCGGGGCAGGCGAGCACCGAGCGGCGCGGCTTCATGATCACTCCCGTCGATCGTGGCATGGTGCGAATACCGGTCCGCGCACCCTCTAACCTGACAGCCATGGCAGCAACGAGGGTGTACGTCGCCAGGCTGGCCGGGCTGGTGGTACTCGGCCCGGACGGCGAGTCTATCGGCCGCATCCGTGACGTCGTCGTGGCCATCCGCTACGACCGCCAGCAACCGAGGGTGCACGGTCTTGTCGTCGAATTGCCGTCCCGACGGCGCATTTTCGTGCCCATGTTGCGGGTGACCACAATTGAACCCGGCGTTGTCGCGCTCAATACGGGCACGGTGAGTCTGCGACGCTTCACCCAGCGTCCGGGTGAGATGCTCGCCCTCGCACAGATCGTGGATTCTTCGGTGCGCGTTGCCGATCCGGATCTGCCGGACCTCGCCGATGTCGATGTGCTCGTGGTCGATCTGGGTATCGAACAGAGCCGGACCAGGGACTGGCGGGTAACCAGGGTCGCGGTGCGCGGACATCGCAGGCTCGGCCGCCGCCGGACCGTGCACGTCGTGGACTGGTCGCAGGTCAGCGGGCTGACGCCGTACGAGATCGGCAGGCCGGGCCAGGATGTCACCCAGCTACTCGAGCAGTTCGAAGGCCTGCGTCCCGCCGATGTCGCGCATATGTTGCGCGAACTGCCGGAGAAACGGCGCATCGAGGTGGCGATCGCGCTCGACGACGAGCGGCTCGCCGATGTCGTCCAGGAACTCCCCGATGACGACCAAGTCGATCTGCTCGGTCACCTCGAGGTGCGCCGCGCCGCCGATGTGCTCGAGGCGATGGATCCCGACGACGCCGCCGACCTACTCGGCGAACTGCCGAAGGGTGAGCGCGAATCGCTGCTGGCGCTGATGGATCCGGAGGAGTCCGAACCGGTCCGCAGGCTGCTCGAGCACTCCCCCGATACCGCGGGTGGTCTGATGACACCGAAACCGGTGGTGCTGACCCCCGCCACCACCGTCGCCGAAGCGCTTGCCCGAGTCCGCAATCCGGATCTCACACCCGCGCTGGCCACCATGGTGTTCGTGGTGCGGCCGCCGACGGCAACGCCGACCGGCCGCTTCCTCGGCTCAGTGCATTTGCAGCGACTGCTGCGCGAACCACCGGCACACCTGGTGGGCGGCATCCTCGACACCGACCTCGCCCCACTGCGTCCCGATGCCCCGCTCGGTGCGGTGACCCGTTACTTCGCGACCTACAACTTGGTCTGCGGCGCAGTGGTGGACGAGGAGAACCATCTGCTCGGCGCGGTCAGCGTGGACGATGTGCTCGATCATCTACTACCGGAGGATTGGCGCGAGCAGGAAGATACGGGCCACGACGCGGTCGTCGGACATGAGGGGGTAGCCGATGCCGAGTGAGAAGAATCCGGCGCGTCAGCGGCTGGAAACGCCGCTGGAATCGCGGTTCCGCTTCGACTACGACGCCGAGGCGCTGGCCCGCTCCAGTGAGCGGGTCGCCCGATTCCTCGGCACCGGACGGTATTTGGCGATCCAGACGATTGTGGTAATCGTCTGGATCCTGCTGAACGTCTTCGTGATCGCGCTGCGCTGGGACCCCTATCCGTTCATCTTGCTCAACTTGGCGTTCTCCACCCAGGCCGCGTATGCCGCGCCGCTGATCCTGTTGGCGCAGAACAGACAAGACAACCGCGACCGAGTGTCGTTGGAGGAGGACCGCACTCGCGCCGCCCAGACCAAGGCCGACACCGAATTCCTTGCCCGCGAGCTCGCATCGCTGCGAATCGCGATCGGCGAGGTTGCTACGCGCGACTACCTGCGCAGGGAATTGGAGGAAATGCGAGAAGTGCTGGACCGGATCGAGGCCGCAGGGTCATCCGAGCCCGCATCGAGCCCCGATAAACCCGCGAAGGCCGTTCGCAAGAAAAGCTCCGGCAGAAAGCAGGGCACAGTTCAGGTTTCACCGCCTGTTGCTGACGATTGACAGGAAATGCTCAATAACGTTCTGACCCACGGGTAACCTGGACGACGTTGTCCCGAGCGAAGGGGCAGGGATGTCCCGGACAGGCGCTCTCACGACGTAGAGGATTGGTGTGGCCGAATGCGAATCTCTGCTCCGATAACCGTCTCGGCCCTGGTCGTCGCTGGTCTTGTGGCCACCGGCTCGGGTACCAATGCCACGCGGACCACCACTCCCGACACCGCCCCCGAGGCCTTGCTCGCGGCGTCAACCGGCGCGTCCGGCACCGACGGAACATCCGGCAACACCAGCGACGCCGCATTGTCCCGGACAGTTGGTCTCCTTCCGGTAACGCCGGAAGCACCCCGCAAACTTCGAGCAATGACTCCGCTTGCCGATGGCACCCCGCCGTTCGCGGGTTCGGTGCCGTTGCACGACATCGCCCTGCCCGCGACCGGCGGCGCACTCGGCATCCCGGAAATCGTGCTCGCCGCATATCGCAATGCCGAACTCGCGTTGGAATCCTCGATGCCGGGCTGCGGTCTGTCGTGGAGCCTGCTTGCCGGAATCGGGCGGATCGAATCGCTGCACGCGGGCGGCGGACGCACCGATGCGGCGGGCACCACCGTGACGCCGATCTTCGGACCCGCGCTGGACGGCTCGCTACCGGGCAACGAGGTGATCAAGGCGGCCGACGGCAGTGCGGTGCGCGCGATCGGGCCGATGCAGTTCCTGCCCGGCACCTGGAGCCGGTACGCCGCCGACGGCAACGGTGACGGTGTCGCCGATCCGCACAATGTCTTCGATGCCTCGCTCGCCGCGGGCAAGTACCTGTGCTCGGGCGGGTTGAATCTGCGCGATCCGCAGCAGGAACTGCGTGCGGTGCTGCGCTACAACAACTCCCTCGCCTACGCCGCCAATGTGCTGAGCTGGTCGGCGGCCTACCGCACCGGCGGCACGCCCAGCCAGGTGAATATCTCTCCCGACCTGATCCCGCCGGGTACCGCGCCGATCACCACGGGCCCAGACATGCTGGCCGCATCCTCGGCGGCACCGACGACCACAACAACCAAGCCCGAACTTCCCTCGAACACGGTGATCATCCCGACACCGACCGAGGTGATGATCACCATTCCCGGTCTGCCGCCGATCCCGTGTGGCATCTTCTGCCCGCGGCCGGTACCCAAGCCGCCGTGCGATCCGCAGCAGGTGGCTCCGGCGCAATTGCCAGCACCCGGCGATCCGGCACAGTCGCCCATCGCACCCGCGCAGACCTTCGGTGCTGCCGAAAACGGTGAGCCGAAGGATCCCGGGCAGCGGGACCAGCAGCGCCCGGATCAACAGCAGCCGCAGCAGCAACCCGCCAATTGCACTCCGGCCCAACCCGATGCGGCCCAGCCCGTGCCCGCACCGAATCCGCAGAATCCGGCGCAGTCGCCGGGCGGAGCGCCGCAGAGCACCCCGGAGAAGACACCCGAGCCCGGCGTGGCCGAGGCTCCGGAGCCGACGCAGACCGAGACAGCCACCCCGCCGCCCGCCCCTGGCATTACGCTGCCGTTCGGCATCGTGATCCCGTTGCCCGCGCCCGCGCCGGCCCCGTAGGGCTGAGACCAGGACCGATAGCTAACGGACTACGCCACGCCGAGAGCTGATAACGAAGCAGTAACAAAAAGGTCTCGGATGCGGTACTCTCTTCTTCGTCCATCACGAAGGGCTCGTTATCGAGTCAATGGGAGGGTCACCGCACAGTGGGGCGTCACCGAAAGCAGTCGCCTGCGACGATCAAGCGCAGTTCCGTTATCGCATTGACCGGATTGGTTCCCGCTGGACTGGTGGCTGTCGCCGCGTCCGCGGGCACCGGCGATCTGGCCGCATCTTCTGTCCTGCAACACATTCCGGGGGACGATCAAGACGACCAAGCGGCGAGACTTTCGGTCGCCGCGGAACCTGCGGCGACCGAATTCGTCGCGAACGCAATGGCAAAGCAGGCACCGAGTGCACCGCCGATCGTGAAAACCGTTGCGCTGCCGGATGGTAGGCAACCGGCTGCCCTGCCATCCGGCCCGCTCGGCATTCCCGGCGTCGCCGTCGCGGCTTATCAGAACGCCGAAAACATACTCGCCGCCGAGAATCCGGTCTGCGGAATGCCGTGGTCCCTGCTCGCCGGTATCGGTCGGGTCGAATCGACGCACGCCTTCGGCGGTAAGGCCGATGCGGACGGCAATCCGCTGACACCGGTCTACGGCCCGGTGCTCGACGGCAGCCTCTCGGGCAACCACGTCATTCGCGATACCGACGGGGGCGCGCTGGACGGACTCAGTGGATACGACCGGGCCATCGGCCCGATGCAGTTCCTGCCGGAGACCTGGAAGCGCTACGGCGCCGACGGCAACGGCGATGGCATCGCCGATCCGCAGAATCTGTTCGACGCGGCACTGACCGCAGGGCGGTACCTGTGCGACGGCGGGCTGAATATGCGCGATCTCACCCAGCAGACCCGTGCGATCCTGCGCTACAACAACTCCATGGCCTATGTCGCGAATGTCATGGCCTGGGCCGGGTCCTACGCCTCCGGCATCGCACCCAAGCCCAGTGACCTGCCGCGAATCTGACACAACGTAAAATTCGTGCCATGCCAGTGGTAACGGAAGCGGATGTGCGGGGAGCCCTCGCGAAGGTCGACGACCCGGAGATCCGCAAACCGATAACCGAACTGGGCATGGTGAAGAGCATCGCGATCGGTGCTGATAGCAATGTCCATATCGAGGTGTACCTGACGACGGCGGGCTGCCCGCTGCGCACCGAGATCACCCAGCGGGTCACCAAGGCGGTGGCCGACGTCGCGGGCATCGGCGCGGTCACGGTTGACCTCGATGTGATGAGCGATGAGCAGCGCACCAATCTGCGCAAGCAGTTGCGCGGCGACTCCGCCGATCCGGTGATCCCATTCGCCCAGCCCGGTTCGCTCACCCGCGTGTACGCGGTGGCCTCCGGTAAGGGCGGCGTCGGGAAGTCCAGTGTCACGGTCAATCTCGCCGCCGCGATGGCCGCGCGCGGACTGTCCGTCGGTGTGCTCGACGCGGATATCTACGGCCACTCGATTCCGCGGATGCTCGGAACCGACGCGCGCCCGACTCAGGTCGAGCGGATGATCATGCCACCGCAGTCGCACAATGTGAAGCTGATCTCCATCGCGCAGTTCACCCAGGGCAATACGCCGGTGGTGTGGCGCGGTCCGATGCTGCACCGGGCACTGCAGCAGTTCCTCGCCGATGTGTTCTGGGGCGATCTCGATGTACTGCTGCTGGACCTGCCTCCCGGCACCGGCGATGTCGCGATCTCCATCGCACAGCTGATTCCGAATGCGGAGATCCTGGTCGTCACCACCCCGCAGCCCGCGGCCGCCGAAGTCGCCGAACGCGCCGGTGCGATCGCACTGCAGACCCGGCAGCGGATCGCGGGCGTCATCGAGAATATGTCCTGGCTCGATCTGCCCGACGGCACCCGAATGGACCTTTACGGTTCCGGCGGCGGCCAATCGGTCGCCGATCGCCTCACCCGAGCCGTCGGCGCGAACGTCCCACTGTTGGGCCAGATTCCGATCGAGCAGCGACTGCGCGAAGCAGGCGACGAGGGCACCCCGATCGTCTTGGGCGATCCGGAGAATCCGGCTGCGAAGGCACTACTCGAGGTCGCCGACAAACTCGCAGTGCGGCGCCGCGGACTCGCAGGCATGTCACTCGGAATCGACACGACACGCCACCTGTAGCCAGAGGCCATACCTGCGGCTGAGACGTTGCCGATGCCGCCGACAAACCACGACGCGCCGACACGAATTCAGGCACGCCACCCTGAATCGACACGACGCAGCGGTCCACCTCACAAGCGCCACTTGTCACCACAGGCCACACCGGCCACTAACCCGCTGCGGACAAACCCACGACACGTCGCCACAGACTCCCAAGCACGCCGCACCGAATCGACACAACGCGGCGGTATCCGCGACCACCTCATTCCTCGGCACGCCGACACTCGCAGGCACGCCGCTCAGAATCAGCACGACACGCCACCTGTGGCCCGAGGCGCACCTATCACTGCGGACCACACTGTTACCGCTGCGCACCTGTCAAACGCGGACCGCCCCACATGTCACTGCAGGGCACAGCTGTCACTGGGCGGCCCGCAGGGCCGCACCGTCACCGGGGGCCGCTCGTCACCGCCGCGCACAGCTGTCACTGCGGTTCGCGCCGTCAGAGTGCGCCACAGTAACGAAGCGGGGTGATATTGCCGACGCCCCTGCGGCGCCATCGCGATGGCGGTCAGGCCCAGGCAATGCGTCGACTCGGATGGACGGGGCGATTTGCAGCTCGGGCTGCTGATGACGTGGTCGCTCGCAATTCGAGGTCCAATTTTCGCGGGCGGGCGGATGTCAGGTGTCGGCGTGGGCCAATAAGCTCGGGGACATGCTCACGCTGCTGTTGTACGTGCTGATTGTCGGCTTGGTCGCCGCGGTGCTGTTCCTGCTCGCCAGTGCGGTCTTCGGGCGAGCCGAGGAACTCGGACCACTGCCCGAGGGAACAACGGCGACCGTGCTGCCCGCCGAGGGCATCAGCGGCGCGGATGTGCGCGCCCTGCGCTTCCAACAGGTGGTGCGTGGCTATAAGGCCGGTGAAGTCGACTGGGCGCTGACCCGCCTCGCCGCCAGAATCGACGAACTGCAACTCCAACTGGCCGAAGCGCGCGGCACTCATGCCCCGAGCGTCCAGCTGCCGAAGCAGCCAGCCCAGCCGAGCCCGCCACACCAACAGCCCCAGGCACCGACCGCGCAAAACGGCACCACAACCCAGCCCCCGGCCCCGAACATCCAGCCGCCCCAGGTCCCCACTGTCCCGCCGAACGGCTCGATTCCCCAGCAGACACCGACCGTCCAGCCACCTGCGCCCCCACGACATCCCCTGACCGCCCCGCCGAACAGCACAACCCAAACACCAACCGCACAGCCATCAACCGCCCCGCCCCCGCCGCCGAGCGCTCGGCACGCCACACCCCTCCAGCCGAACCACACGATTGCTCAACCAGCACCAACCGGCCAGATCCCGGTACCAACCGACGCGAACACCCAGCCACCAGCCCCGACCGTCCAGCCCCAAGCCCCCACTGCCCCGCTGAACGGCTCGATTCCCCAGCAGACACCGACCGTCCAGCCGCCCGCGGTGCCACCGCATCTGCTGACCACCCCGCCGAACGGCACAACCCAAACAGCAACCGCACAGCCATCAGCCGCTCCGCCGCAGCCGATGACCAGCCGACCGAACCGCTCAACCGAAGCGGCGCCGATCGCACAGCCTTCAGTCGCCCCACCCCAACTGCCGACTGCCGGGCAGACCACGACTGTCCCGCAGAACAGCGCGATCGCCCAGCCGCCAACTACGCAGCCCACTGCCACCCCGCAGGCGGCCGCACAGCACGGCCCGAGCCCACTGCAAGTCCCAACCGCATCGCAGACGCCGACCGTGCAACAAGTCCCAGCTGCACAGCACGTCCGGGGCGTGGAGCACGGCCTAACCGCACAGCAGACCCCAGCGGCACGCCAAGTCCTCAGCACACAACAAGTGCCGACGGCGCAGCAGGCCCCGACCGTGCAGCAACCCCCGACGACGCAGCAAGTCCCGACTGCCCAGCAGGCCCCGAACGCACAGCACCACCCAGCCGCAGACCAAGTCCCGGGAACGCAGCACGGCCCGTCCGCGCAGCAACACATGCGGTTCGGGGTGGGCCAGTAATGACGGCGGAAACCGTGTCCGGGTCGGCGGCGACCGAGTCCGATGGGAAGATCCGTTGTCCGTGGTCGGAGGGGTCCCAGCTTTACCGGGATTATCACGACAACGAATGGGGCAAACCGCTGCATGGGGATGACGCAATGTTCGAGCGGATGTGTCTCGAGGCATTCCAATCGGGGCTGGCGTGGATCACCATTCTGCGTAAGCGCCCGGCCTTCCGTAGCGCATTTGCCGGGTTCTCGATCGAGCGGGTCGCCGCCTTCGGGGATGACGATGTGGCGCGGCTATTGACCGATCCCGGTATCGTCCGCAATCGGGCCAAAATCGAGGCGTCGATCGCCAACGCCCGAGTGGCCGCCGACCTCGATATCGGACTGGACGAGTTGATCTGGTCCTTCGCACCGGCCGCCCGGCCGCGTCCGCGCGTGATTGCCGAGGTGCCCGCGACCACCCCCGAATCCATAGCTCTGGCAAAAGAATTGAAGCGGCGCGGGTTCCGCTTCGTCGGTCCGACGACCGCCTACGCGTTGATGCAGGCGACCGGAATGGTCGATGACCACTTGGTCGATTGCTGGGTCTGACGAGGACGGCCCAACACAGGCCGAGCGGTCACATTTCGAACTCAGGTATCCGTCCACTCCGGCGATAGGGAAGAATGGGACGGGTGTAGCTCGCCAAATGCCGGCGAGCTCACTAGTTGGTGACAACTGGAGTTCCAAGAAAGTGCGCAGCATATCGCGCAGATCTGGAGGGAGCAGAGGATGGCGGCCATGAAGCCCCGCACCGGGGACGGTCCCCTCGAGGCAACCAAGGAAGGGCGTGGAATCGTGATGCGGGTTCCACTCGAGGGTGGCGGGCGTTTGGTCGTTGAGCTCACGCCGGATGAAGCGGCAGCGCTCGGTGACGAACTGAAGAGTGTCACCAGCTAATCCCACACTCGCTGATGTGGCCGGTCTGCTGGCCTGTCCCGATTGCGGTTCCGAAATGGAGTCGCAAGATCGGGTGCTGCGCTGCGGACGCGGGCACAGTTTCGACATCGCCAAACAGGGTTACGTGAGTCTGTTGACCGGTGCGTCGACGAAGATGACCGGCGATACTTCGGCGATGCTGGACGCGCGTGCCGCGTTCCAGGTCGGGGGACATTTCGCGCCGATCGCCCATGCGGTGGCCATGGCCGTCGCGGCCGACGATCCGGTGCTCGACGGTGCCGCCGTGCTCGAGGTCGGTGCCGGAACCGGCTACTACCTGGCCGCCGTGCTCGATGCCGTCCCGGCCGTCGGGATCGCCTTGGACGTGGCCAAGCCCGCGGCCCGACGCTGCGCCCGCGCCCATCCGCGTGCCGCCTCGGTACTGGCCGACGCCTGGCGCGGACTACCGGTTCGAGATGGTGCGTTGCATCGGGTGGTTTCGGTATTCGCACCACGTAATCCGAGCGAGGTCGCCAGGGTTCTTACTTCCGATGGCCGCTTCGTCGTCGCCACACCTACCCCACGCCACCTGGCCGAACTTATCGGGCCACTCGGCATGGTTACGGTCGATCCGGATAAGGAACGCCGTCTCACCGACGCCATGTCCGGCCACTTCGACGCGGTAGACCGCACCGTCGTCGAATATCGGATGCGACTCAGCCGCACCGATATTCGCAACGTGGTGGCGATGGGCCCGTCCGCCCACCACGCGACCAACCACCTGGATGCCCTACCGGACACGCTCGAGGTAACCGCCTCGGTCCAGGTCTGGACCTACCAACGTCAGAATTTGCGAACCTGGTCGTAGATCGCAACGGTTTGGGCGGCGATCTGCAGCCAGTCGAATTCAGCGATGGCACGGTGTCGTCCGGCCGTGCCGAATTCGGCGGCGAGCACCGAATCACCGGCGATCTCGTTGACCGCTTCCGCCAGCTCGTGTTCGTACTGCTCCGGCGCATTCGCGTCGTAGTGCACCAGACGACCCGTCTGTCCGTCGACCACCACCTCGGGAATGCCGCCGACATCCGAGGCGACCACCGCGGTCGCACATGCCATGGCCTCGAGATTCACGATTCCCAGCGGTTCGTAAACCGAAGGGCAGACGAACATCGTGGCCGCGGCCAGGATCTGGCGGATCTGCTCGGTCGGCAGCATTTCGCGCACCCAGAACACATTGCCGCGCGCCGCGCTGAGTTCGGCGACGGCCGCGGCCACCTCGGTTTCCAATTCGCGGGTGTCCGGCGCGCCCGCACACAGCACCAACTGGATCTCCGGATCGAATTCGCGGGCGGCGGCGAGCAGATGCCCGACGCCCTTCTGCCGGGTGATGCGACCAACGAAGGCCACGATCGGCCGATCGGTCCGCACGCCCAATTCGTCCAGAATCGGGCGAGATCCCTCGGCGGACGGTCCCGGATGCCAGACGGTCGCATCGATGCCGTTGTGCACCACGTGCACCCGGTCCGGATCGATCGTCGGATAGGCGTCCAGCACATCGTGACGCATACCTTCGCTCACCGCGATGATCGCATCGGCATATTCCACGGCATTGCGCTCCGACCAGGACGAGAGCCGGTAGCCGCCGCCGAGTTGTTCGGCCTTCCACGGCCGCCGCGGCTCCAAAGAATGCGCGGTCAACACGTGCGGGATGCCGTAGAGGGTCGCCGCGAGGTGTCCGGCGAGCCCGGTGTACCAGGTATGCGAATGCACCACGTGCACGTCACCGGCGGCATCGGCCATGCGCAGCTGGGCCGACATCATCTGCATCGCGGCATTGGCGGCGTAGAGCATCGGATCCGGTTGGTGCACCACGGCATCGGTGCGTTGCACACCCATGCAGTGCACGGTCACCTCGCACAACTGCCGCAACTGCGCGGCCAACTGGGTGACATGGACACCTGCCCCGCCGTACACCTCGGGGGGATATTCGCGCGTCAACATAGCAACGCGTAGCCGGTCGTGATCGCCGGCTCCCGCCCCCGCACCCCCGCCGCCCGTGCCGAAACTCACGGCTTCAAACTAGACGTTCACTTCGGCATGGGCCACCTGTACCCGCCTCGCGCGGTAGTTTGGCAGGTGTGAGGAGCCAGCCGCACGTACTCGGGATCGTGCTCGCCGGTGGTGAGGGTAAGCGCCTGTTCCCCCTCACCGCGGATCGGGCCAAACCAGCAGTTCCCTTCGGCGGTGCCTATCGACTGATCGACTTCGTACTCAGCAATCTCGTCAACGCGGGCTATCTGCGCCTGTGTGTGCTCACCCAGTACAAATCGCATTCACTGGACCGGCACATCTCGCAGACCTGGCGACTATCGGGTTTCGCCGGTGAATACATCACGCCGGTGCCCGCCCAGCAGCGGCTCGGTCCGCGCTGGTACACCGGCAGCGCCGATGCGATCATGCAGTCGCTCAACCTGATCTACGACGAGGATCCGGACTACATCGTGGTCTTCGGCGCGGATCACGTGTACCGGATGGATCCGGAGCAGATGGTCCAGCACCACATCAACTCCGGTGCGGGTGTCACCGTCGCGGGCATCCGCGTGCCGCGCAGCGAGGCGAGCGCGTTCGGCTGCATCGACTCCGACGAGTCCGGACGAATCACCCAATTCCTGGAAAAACCCGCGCATCCGCCGGGCACACCGGACGATCCGAACGTCACCTTCGCCTCGATGGGCAACTACGTCTTCACTACCAAGGTGCTGGTCGATTCGATCCGCGCGGACTCCGACAATTCCGATTCCGATCACGATATGGGTGGCGACATCATCCCGGCGCTGGTCGCCGCGGGTGAGGCCTCGGTCTACGACTTCGCCGATAACGAGGTGCCCGGCGCCACCGAGCGCGACCGCGGCTACTGGCGCGATGTGGGCACCATCGATGCCTTCTACGCGGCCCATATGGATCTGGTCTCGGTGCATCCGGTCTTCAACCTCTACAACAAGCACTGGCCCATTCGCGGTGCGGCGGAGAATCTGCCGCCGGCCAAGTTCGCGCAGGGTGGGCTCGCGCAGGAGTGTGTGGTCGGCGCCGGTTGCATCCTTTCGGCCGCGACCGTACGCAATTCGGTGCTCAGCTCCAATGTCATGGTCGACGACGGCGCGACCGTCGAGGGCAGTGTGATCATGCCCGGCGTCCGGATCGGGCGCGGCGCGGTGGTGCGGCGCGCGATTCTGGACAAGAACGTGGTCGTCGGCGAAGGCGAGATCATCGGCGTGGATCTGGATCGGGATCGGGATCGCTTCGCGGTCAGCAACGGCGGCGTGGTGACCGTCGGCAAGGGCGTCTGGGTCTAGCCGAAATCGCTACTGCGATTTCGATGGACAGAACGGCGCACAGGCGCCGGGTGTTTTCGGCACGGTGGTGGCCGGCGACTTATCGCCGAAATCGGCGGTGACGACCAATAGCATCAGCACAACGGCGATACCGAGCACCAGCACAAGAATGATCGCCGACCGGCCCCAGTTGATCGGGTCCCGATCATCATCATCGCGAAACACGCTGAACCTCTCCCGATGGCCACCCTGGGACATCCTCTACTCCTTGGATACCCAGTCGGCGGCGGTTTCGCGCAAAATATTGGCGGTTATCCCGGACCGGGCTGTGGTGGCGTCACGGTGCAGAACGGTTCGCACGGACCGGGAGTCAGCGGGACTTTTGTCCGCTCGGTGCCGAAATCAGCATTACTGACCCATACCAGCACCACCACGGCCAGCACCATGATGAAAATCAGCAGGCCGAGTGCGGGCAGCAGACAACCGCCGCGTTCTCGTCCCGCATTGATCGCGTGGCCGACATGGCCGATTTCTAGGATCTGGATTCCGCGCTCCCACATGGGCATACCTTGCCGTCGTCGAACCTGGCATGAGCTCGAATACCCGTCCGGCAGCGGCGAAATCAGCGCCCGGCTGACGAAATCCGAACGCGCCCAACGTTTATGAATAGCCGAACGGTTACTAGCCGCGCGATGCGCAGAGCAGACCGTCACCGACCGGGATCAGCACGCTGGTGAGTTCGGGATCCTCGGCGATCGCCCTGGTCGCGGCGCGCACGGCCTGGGTCGCGGGATCGCGCTGGGTCTGGTCCGGAACCCGGCCGCCGAGCAGCGCATTGTGCAGCAGGATCGCGCCACCCGCGCGCAGCAGCCGCACGGCCTGGGTGACGTATTGCGGATGCTCGAGCGGAGCCGCATCGATGAACACCAGGTCATAGGCACCGTCGGCGAGCCGGGGCAGTACATCGAGGGCACGGCCGTTGATCAACCGAGTACGCGCGGGCGGGATCTCGGCGGTGCGGAATGCCTCCCTGGCCGCCCGCTGATGCTCGGGTTCGGAATCGATCGTGGTCAGGGTCCCGTCCTCGCGCATGCCATCCAGTAGCCACAGCCCGCTGATCCCCGCGCCCGTCCCCACCTCGACCACCGCGCGTGCGCTCAGCAACTGGGCATACATGCTCAGCAGGGCGCCGACCGAGGGTGGTACGGGTAACGCACCGAGTTCAGTGGCCCGCTCACGCGCGCTGACGAGGACCTCGTCTTCCACGACGGATTCCTCCACGTAGGAGAGATTTCGCTCCAGATTCGATGCCACGCCTATGAATCTAGGGCACGAAGTCGCAAGTTTGGCTCATCGGTGAAGCGTTATCCCGTGGCCGTGCGATTAATTGTTTGTCGGGGGCGGGGGCGGATTCTCAGGTGTCCCTCAGGATCCCCTCACCCTCGGCATATCGAGGGAAGAAAGAGTATGGGCAAGCAAGACCAGCCGACCGCGGCACGGGGCGCGGGAACAACGACATACCGATCGACTGTTGTAACCGTCCATAACGATCCGAGACCCGGATCGCCACTAGATCCGCAGCCACGGTCTCGAGTAGGAGGTATCACCATCCACATGGACAGAGGGTCATTTTCGGCGCCCCCGGTGTCCTCCGCGGTTACGCCAGCTACCGCCTCCTGGGACGTCGCTCACGCCGGGGCGGCGCGCGAGTTCGCCACCCTGCCAGCGCAAGCTCTCCCGACGGAAGCAGCGCACGTTCTCCCGACGGAGGCCGAAATGCACGACGATGACATCACCGAACTCGAGCTGACCGGCACTGCGGCCTTCGACGCGACGGGCGATCGTTCCGCGATGCCGTCCTGGGACGAGCTGGTCCGCGAACATGCCGACCGGGTGTACCGGCTGGCCTACCGACTTTCCGGCGACGCTCAGGACGCCGATGATCTGACTCAGGAAACTTTTATCCGGGTATTCCGTTCATTGTCGAATTACCAGCCGGGCACCTTCGAGGGCTGGCTGCACCGCATCACCACGAATCTGTTCCTGGACATGGTGCGCAGGCGCAACCGGATCCGAATGGAGGCGCTGCCCGAAGATTACGACCGGGTGCCCGCCGAGGGCCCGAGCCCGGAGCAGGCGTATCACGACGCCCGTCTTGATCCTGACCTGCAATCCGCCCTGGATTCGTTGGCTCCGGAGTTCCGCGCGGCGGTCGTGCTCTGTGATATCGAGGGTCTGTCCTACGAAGAGATCGGTGCGACCCTCGGTGTCAAACTCGGCACCGTGCGTAGCCGCATCCACCGCGGCCGTCAGGCGCTGCGCGACTACCTTGCGCATAATGGAAGTGAGCAGCGGTTCGCCGCTGACGCGAACCCGGGGTGATCCGGCGCGAGCCGTAAGCACCCGGCGGCCGAATATCCGTTCGGTCGAGCGCAGAAGTGGATGAGTCGGTTGGAAGGGTGAGCACTGAATGAGTGGCGACGCCAGCACGTCAGGTCGTCCCCGTTTCCGTCCCACCGAGCATCTGGCCAGCGAGGCGATCGCGGCCTATGTGGACGGCGAACTGCGGATGAATGCCTATCTGCGTGCCGCCCAACATCTTTCCGTGTGCCCCGAATGCGCGGCGGAGGTCGATGCACAGCAGCAGGCGCGCATCGCACTGCGTCGGGCCGGTCAGGTGTCGATTCCGACCG
This sequence comes from Nocardia sp. NPDC050630, assembly GCF_044457245.1. Classification (NCBI taxonomy): domain Bacteria; kingdom Bacillati; phylum Actinomycetota; class Actinomycetes; order Mycobacteriales; family Nocardiaceae; genus Nocardia; species Nocardia sp. NPDC050630. The sequence continues at coordinate 39,650 of NZ_JBITGN010000012.1, read as the reverse complement.
ATCTGCACGACAGCCTCACCCGCATTCCGCTCGCCGAACTGCCCGGCGGCGCGACGAGCGCGACCGCCCGGCCGCCAGCCGGAAGCTCGCGAAACGAGGCTGTTTTCGGATTTCTGACCGATTCGTTCACCGCGACCCGGTGGACCACCTGGTGGCGCAAGTAGAGTTTGCCGAGTGACCACCGAATCGACGAATTCCGGGCCGTCGGAATCGCGGCCCTCCGCAGGCGACACGAACGATTCGGCAGCCCGGGGAAAGCTGGATTCACCCGCCCCGCCGGCTACCACCCCCCTGAGGCCGTCGGATGCGCCGACCCTCGGACCGCGCCCGGTCTACCGCCCCCACGTGGACAATCACACGGCGAGCGCATTCCGCCGCCCCACCGGCCAGTCCGGTTCCTTCGGCGAGCAGCCCAGGTCGGCCGGTTCGGCTGTGCCGCAGGTCGGTCCGGAATTGCACAACAGCCCGCCCGACGCGGTACTCGCCGAGGCCTTCGGACGCCCGGAAGGCTCCACCGAACTCCTCCAGCGTGATCCGGACGCCGCTGATACCGGCGCACCCGTGGCTGGTCCGGCCGATCCGTGGCGCGATCCGGATGCCGCCGCACGCCTCGGCGCACCCGCCGTCGCTACCCCGCGTCCCGCACCGCTGCCCCAGGCGCGCAAGCTCGCGGCCAGGGAGGTGCTCTTCGGTTCCCGAGTGGCGCCCAAGGCGCTGGCCCTGCTCGCGGCCGTCGCGCTGGCCATCGGTGTGCTCGGCGGCCTGGTCGGCCGGTTGACCGCGGAGGCGACGTCCCCTTTGACCTCACGCAAGGTCACTTTGGAGCAGTCCGGTGAGGTCGAGCGTCCGCACGGTCTGATCGCGAAGGTGGCCAATGCGGTGCTGCCCTCGGTCGTCTCGATCCGGGTCACGGTCGGCGACAACGGCGCGACCGGTTCCGGCGTGGTGATCGACGGTGGGGGCTATATCGCGACCAACAATCACGTGATTTCGATGGCGGCACAGGACAAGTCGAACCGGGCCGCCATTCAGGTGACCTTCTCCGACGGCAGTCGGGTGCCCGCCAATATCGTCGGACGCGATCCGAAGACCGACCTGGCGGTACTGAAGGTCGATGTGAAGAATCTCACTGTCGCCAATCTGGGCAAGTCCAAGGACGTCCAGGTGGGTGACGACGTGCTCGCGATCGGTTCGCCGCTCGGCCTGAGCAAAACCGTCACGTCCGGCATCGTCAGTGCCCTGCACCGTCCCGTGGCGCTGTCCGGTGAGGGCAGCGATACGAAGGCCGTCATCGACGCGGTGCAGACCGACGCCTCGATCAACCCGGGTAACTCCGGTGGCGCACTGGTCGACATGGAGGGCCGGGTAATCGGCATCAATTCCGCGATCCGCAGTGAGACCGGCGGTTCGGTCGGCCTCGGCTTCGCGATTCCGGTGGATATGGTGACCAATATCGCGCAGGCCCTGATCCACGACGGTCAGGTGCACCACCCCAAGATCGGTCTCAGTGCCCGCAGCAAGCAGGTCGCAAACGATGTGATGAGCGGTGCGGCCGTTGCGGACGTGGAACCCGGCGGACCCGCGGCCAAGGCCGGAATCGTCGAGAACGACGTCATCGTGAAGATCGGCGATCGCGAGGTGACCGGTCCGGACGAGCTGGTGGTCGCGGTACAGCAGCGCAAGATCGGCGAGACGGTGAACGTGCAGTTGATCCGCGATGGCAGGCAGGTGGACGTGCCGGTCACCCTGGAATCGGACTGAGCCGCGGATGCAATCCCGAGCGGCTCGGCAACGTCGGCCCAGGTAGCCTGGACTCGTGTTCAGCAACATCAGCTGGGGCGAGATGATCATCCTCCTCGTCGCCGCCCTCGTGATCCTCGGCCCGGAGCGACTGCCCGGGGCGATTCGCTGGACCACGCAGAGCCTGCGCAAGGTCCGCGACTACGCCAGCGGTGCGACCCAGCAGCTGCAGCAGGAACTCGGACCCGAATTCGAGGACCTGCGTAAGCCGCTGGCCGACCTGAACGAGCTGCGCCAGATGTCGCCGCGCCAGATGGTCACCAAACATCTTCTGAATGGCGACGATTCGGTTTTCCGCGAATTCGAGAAGGCGATCCCGGATAAGCAGGACCTGCTCGGCACCAATAGCGGTATGCCGGACTACCCGATGCCCAAGTTCGAAAAGCCCTTGGAGCACAACGAACGTCCACCGATCGATACCGACGCGACGTGAAGTTACCTTTGCCGCGCCTGCGGCGCGACCACTAAGACTCGCTCCGTTGCGGGCGGTGATACGAGACGTCCGGCCCTGATGCACGCGGGCCCGATAGTCGAGACTCGCAACTTCGGCGCATGCGCTTCGACTCCTCGGACACGCGACGGGCCGCGAACCCTCGCCCGTAAGACTCGCTCCGTTGTGGTTTCCAAGGGCTGCAATGAGTCTGTTACGTCAAGCAGACTAGACGCTTGATCGTGTCGAGATGTCTAGACTTCGCACATGTCGGCCGATGACGTGGCGCGCGTTTTCGCGATCGAAGATAAAGTCGAGCGACTCAAGGCGGCCACTGATGGGGTGGCGGCGGCCCAGCAGACCATCAATGAGCTAACCCGGATCCGCAGAGCGGTGATCAGGGAACTTCATGCCGAAGGCTGGACCTTCGCCAGAATCGGTGCGGCGGCGGGACTTTCCCGCGCGCGGATCCATCAGGTGAGTACCCAGGGTCCCGCACCGGAAGGTCTGTTTTTCGGACACGGATCGCTCACGGTAATCGCACCGGAGGTGCGCGGCGGCCGAGTGCTCGGTGCGCCGGATCCGAGTGCGGCACAACGGCTGGTGGAGCTACTGGGTGAACTCGGCTTCACCGCAACGGTCGAACACTTCCTGCCCGGCCGACCCGTCGACCTGAATCGCGAGGGGCTGATCGTGCTCGGCGGGCCCGAACTCTCGCCCAGTATTCGTCAGCTCATCGCGGCCGATCCGCGACTGCGGCGTGCGGTGGCGCGGGCAGGAGATGCCCGGCGCGGCATCGAGGATCGGGCGGCCAGGCGGATATACCGGCCGGGCGGTCCGGAGCCGCACGATATCGCCTATGTCGCGCGCCTCCCGCGTCCCGATGGGCGTGGTACGGCACTGATCATCGACGGTCTGCATCCGCCCGGCTCGCTCGGCGCAATCCGTTTGCTCGCAACCAGATTGGCGACCCTGCACGAACGCGCTGCGACACATCTGTTTTCGGTGCTGGTCGCGGTGCGCTACGACCGTTCCACCGGTGAACCGGTCGATGCGGATCTGCTCACACCGGTGTACCGGCATGATGCGGAGCCGAGATCGACCTCTGGCCTCCGACGCTGAAATGTTCGACTGTCGGAAACCCTTTGGCAACCAAGTGGAGATCGGGGCAGCCGCGCGGTACCGCACGTTCAGCGGTGCGGCGCGATATTCGCTTGCGCCCCAACAGCCCAGGTAGCTCACATTAAACCGCAACGAATCCGTGATGTGTCACAGTCACCAATAGCTTCCATATCGGCTCGATAACCGCAATGCTGAGTTAGCTAGTCAATAACTACGGCAATAGGCGGGTTTCCTATGAATGTTCGACGTTCGGTGCGTGCCCGTACCGCACTCGGGTTGGGCACCGAAGCGGGGAGTCCGCCAGCGGAACCGATGACCAGTACCCATCGACTCACCTACAGCAATCGACTGAGGGTCTTCATCGGTCCGGACGACTCCGTGATCAGCTTCCTGCGCCCGCTGCGCCGACTGGACGGATTCGATTCCTATTCGGTGAATCTCACCCGGCTCCCGCATCCGATGCCTGCATCCGAGATCACGGCGACGCTCAGCGCCACGCCGGGCAGGAACTACGTGGAGTGCATCGGCTCGGCCGACGTGCTGGTCATCGAGCTGTGCACCGGGGCCGACGGGACGCCGCGCCGCTACCTGCTCGGCCTGCCCGGCGATCGGGTGGGCCACCCGGGCGTCGACGTGCCGAATGGAACCGAGCCGATGCGCGTGTACCCCGACGAGATCTTCGACGCCGAATATGCGGCCGAGGTATTCGCCACCTATTTCCATACCGGGGATATCCCGGCGGGCTTCCAACTTCGTGCAGTTCTCGATTGATGTGCGGCGTCTGGAGCGGACGACCATGAGTGTCATCGTGATTGTGAGTGTCGTACTTGTTATCGCCATGATCGCAGCGGTGGTCACCATGCTGGTGCGGCCGCGGCCCAACCGCATTCATCTGACTGTCGCGGAACTGCAGGCGCGGCTGGCCGAGGAGGCAGAGCGATTGCATTCCGACGGTGTCGAGCACGCAGTACCGCGGGAACTCGGGCGCAGCGCATAAGAACTGGTCGGTAGCTACGCTTGATGCCAGCGACGACGAAAGGGTCCGCCCGGGAAAGGATCGGTGGCCGTGCGCACGATGCTCGAACAGTTGGTGCAGCTGGCCGATCGAGAGCCGGTGGCGTTGGCCCGCATCGTGGATGCGACTGGGCCGGGGCCACGCGAATTGGGCGCGGCGATGGTGGTTACCGCGGACGGCGAGGTGCACGGCTCGTTATCGGGCGGGTGTGTCGAGGCCACGGTGGTCGAGTCGGCGCGGGAAGTGTTGGTCAGTGGACATGCGGTGTCGGATCGGTTCGGGTATGCCGAGGCCGACGGTTTCGCGGTGGGGCTGACCTGCGGGGGTGAGATCGAAGTCTTCGTCGAGCGGGTCGATGAGACGAGGCTGCTGGTGCTTTCGGCATTGCGCGCGGCGATCGCGGCTGGTGAGCCGGTTTCGCTGGCGACCACCCTGGACGCCGCGCCCGAGTGGAAACTCCTGCGTCCCGGCGGCTCCGAGCCCTGGCGCGGCGTCGACCGCGACGCGCGGGCGCTGCTCGCCGCCGGACGCAGCGGTCTGGTCGGCTCGGACGAATGCGAAACGGTGCAGGCCCCGCGCCCGCGTGTCTTCGTCCAGACCTTCGCCGCCCCGGCACGCATGATCCTGGCGGGCGCCAATGACTTCGTGCGCGCCCTCGCCCGCACCGGTCGCCAGCTCGGCTACCGCGTCACCGTCGTCGACGCCCGCGAAACCTTCGCCACCCCTGCCCGATTCCCCTCCGCCCACGAGGTTGTCGTCGACTGGCCGCACCGCTATCTGAGCGCCGAGCACGCCGCGGGGCGTATCGACGGGCGCACCGTGGTCTGCGTGCTCACGCACGACACCAAATTCGATGTGCCGATGCTGGTGGCGGCCTTGGCTATCGATGAAATCGGTTTCGTTGGCGCACTGGGTTCGCGGCGCACGCATGCCGAACGCATCGAACGCCTGCGTGCCGCCGGTATCACCGACGATCAGCTCAGACGCCTGAAAAGCCCACTCGGCCTTGACCTCAACGCCCACACGCCCGACGAGACCGCGATATCCATCGCCGCTCACATTCTCGCCGAGCGCGGTGGTGCGTCAGCCAGGCCATTGGCACAAACCGAGGGCCCGATACACCATTGACTCGGCGATCTACGCCCTGCTGCTTACCAGTGCCGCAAGATCCACCGTGATCGACACACCGGCCAGGTCGAGCACCGCCCGCGCGACCGCCACCGCAAATGCGTCCTCTCATCGGCATGTGCGCGTGTTCGACCAGCAAGGTCGGCCCCTGGCCGAGTTGAGCCGATCGCGCGGCGCGGCCACCGATGAGTTCCGGTGCGACTGGTCGTCATACCTTCGACCGACCGATTTCGAACTCAGACAGGGGCAGCAAATGGTCATAGTCGCAGGGCATCTCGTGGTCGACCCGGAACAGCGGAATTCCTACCTGTTCGACTGTGTGGGCATAGTCGAACAGGCTCGCCGCGCGCCCGGTTGCCTCGACTTCTCGATCTCTGCCGACCTGGTCGATGCGAGTCGCATCGTCATCTTCGAACGATGGGAGTCGCGGGCGGCCGTTGAGGATTTCCGTGACGGAGGCCCTAGCGACGCGCAGAGTGCTGCGATCCGCGCCGCCTCGGTCGCCGAGTACGACGTCGCGGGCGTGCGCTCGCTGACATGAAAACCGTATGGGATTCGGCAAAGCGGCCGCTCGTCGGCCACGCGCCAGCCGAATTGGCGGATCTTTATCGGCATTCACCTCGAAGCGGCGATCACCAACTGTCTGGTCGCCAGGTTCATGCCAGCGGGTTTTCAGTTGCCGTACTGTTTGGTTTCGGGTCGTTCGATCATGATCCCGTGAGCCGGTTCCTCGGCCACCGGCCGATGTTCGACTCCGCGCGGAACGACGAAGATTTCGCCGGGAACTAGCGTCACCGGCTCGTGGTCTTGTAGTTCGATGCGGAAGGTGCCGCTCCAGCACAGGAACAGTTCGTCCTCGTCGTGGTGGTGCCAGGGGAATGTGCCGTGGAAGCGGGCGATGCGTACCACGGCGTCGTTGGCAATGGCCAGGTCCCGCGGCTGCCATGGTCCGGTCAGGTCATCGACGACATCGGTGATGGAGATCTTGCTCATGACTTCATCCTCGCGGCGGCAGGGTCGTGTCCCTAGAGCCAATTGGGGCAGAATGGTTTGCGTATGGAGCCAATCGAACTTGCCGACCGGCTCGGTCGCTGGTCCGCCGACCGAGGGCCGCTATATCTGCTGTTGGCCGGGCGATTGCGGACGTTGATAGATGACGGTGAGCTGCGGTCGGGCCTGCTGTTGCCGCCCGACCGCAGGCTTGCGAAAGCACTTGCGGTGGGGCGCAGTACGGTCGTGGCGGCCTACGACCTGCTCAGTGTGGAGGGGCGGGTGGTGCGCCGCCAAGGTAGCGGCACCCGGGTAGCGGGGCCGGGAGCGCTCCCGGCCCGGGAGACCACGCACTCTCCGGCCTTTCTGCAGCTGCTCGAACCGGACGCCGATGTCATCGCGCTCGCCTGTGCCGCCCCAGCGACACCGCCGCCCGAGGTGGCTCAGGCGTATCGGCACATCCTGCCCGAACTCGCCGCGGCCGACGGCGACATCGGGTATCGGCCGACCGGACATCCGCTGCTGCGCACGACGATTGCCGATCGATACTCGGCACGTGGCGTGCCGACCGATCCGGAGCAGATTCTCGTCACCGGTGGGGGACAACAGGCGCTGTCCTTGCTCGCCCGCGCGCTGCTGCGGCCCGGCGACCGAGTACTAGTGGAGGCGCCGACCTATCCCGGTGCGCTGGAGGCATTTCGGGAGGTCGCTGCGATACCGCGGACAGGTCCGGTGGGCCTGGGCGCGGTGACCCCGGCGACGCTCGCCTACGTCGTGGCGACATACCAGAACCCCACGGGCGCGGTGCTTCCCGCACTTGCCCGGCGGACACTGATCGAGTCGGCGCGAACCGCCGGGGTGCCGCTGATCGATGATGAGGTGCTGACCGAACTCGGATTCCCGGGGACCGATCCGCCACCACCACCGTTGGCAGCCCTGGACGAGTCCGTGATATCCATCGGTTCGCTCAGCAAGATCGTCTGGGGTGGACTGCGCGTCGGCTGGGTGCGTGCACCGATCCCGGTGATCGCCCGGTTGGCCCGACTGCGCGCCGTGCATGATCTCGGCGGCAACATTCCAGCTCAGTTGGCCGCTGCCTGGTTACTTCGCAATCTGGATCCGCTGCGCGAGCGAATTGTGCAGCAGCGCAAGGAGAGTCACGATCTTCTGGTGGCCGAGCTGACCGAGCGCCTACCGGAATGGGAGGTCCCCACGGTGTCCGGCGGTCAGACACTGTGGATTCGGCTGCCCCACGGGGACGGCACTTCGTTCGCTCAGCGCGCCCTGCGGCACGGTGTCGCGATCCTGCCCGGCGCCGGCCTCGACGCCTCCGGCGGCAGCATCGATTATATCCGAATCAGCTTCGTCGCCGATCCCGGCAGCCTACGCGAGGCCGTACGCCGCTTGGCCGAGGCATGGCGAAGCTACGACCCACCTGACCAGCCCGCTCCAGCAGCACCACCACTCGCTGTCTAGACCGATTCTCATATCGTTTCGACTTGTTCGTGCTGATGCACGCCATTCGGCATAGAGGTTCACGTCACCGATGAGCGGTCAGCGGACCCATGCCGACTCGCTGACTCCAGCAACCTGTAATCGGTGACAACTACGGTCTACATCGCCCGCCGAAGGCCCTGCCCGACCTGCAACTGACAACCAAGTGCCGTCGTCACGTCGACGCACGCGTTATGCAGAGGAGGCATCTGGCGGTTCAGCGGCCCAGTCGGTCACTGCGGTGGCGAACCGAGTCATCAGCTCGATCGGTAGCTGCTTCGCCGGACCGGGCGGAATGTGTCCCGAAGCACCTGGAACCCGTTGCGGCAAAGGGCTACCCGCCGCGCACAGCGATGTCGTGGAATCGGTGGCCCGACGGGTGAGCCATTGGTCGAGCCGGTTCAGAGCGCCGCTGCAAACAATCGAGTCCGATGCGTCGACAAGGTTCCAGCCGTACGGTGGATTGGGTTCGCGCTCGACACGATAGCCAGGACCGGCGGCATTCTCGATGGCGCGCAACCACTCTCGTATCGAAGGCAGTTCATTCGCATGCCGCTCGTCGCCCGGCGTCTTATCCGCGTTCACTGCGGGAACCTGACCAAGACCGAGCGCCGGTACCTGGGAAACAGTTCCGTCCACATGTCGTGGCGTACCGCGTCCCAGAGCCGCGCCAGCTTCGGCCACTGCTCCCGCGCTCGAGCCAGATCCGGATACGAACTCGGGCCGAACGTGACGATCGGCAGAGGCTCAGATGTGTTGTGTACGTTCATGATTTCAACCTGTCGTAGGTGATTCAGTCGCCAGGTGGCCTGTACGCCGTCGATCTCGGTCCGATGGATCTCGTGCATCTCGCCCTCCCACGTCTGCCTGTCGAGCTATCGGTTGACCCTTGCCGTTGCCGTGCCATACTCAGATCCCTTTGCCGCCAATGTGTTTCGTCCTAGGCGCGTGATCTCGTATCGACCGCGCCGGGCTCCGGCGACGATCAGATTCCGCCTGGCGAGGTTCGCCACGGTTTGGCGGGTCGTCCACGCGGTGAGACTCGCGGAAATCTTGATCTGCCGTTCGGTGAGCATTCCGCCGCAGCTCAGCGCCCGCAGGACGCGCGCTTGCGGCACCGAGAGGCTTCCTTCTTGCTGGGCCATGGAGATATGTTGCTGCGAGCGGGCAGTCAAGGCGCCCCAAAACGGGCGGCCCGATTAAGGTCGGCCGTTCACCAAGGGGTTGGACCGGTCAACGCGAACGTAAGGCCCGAAACGGGCCGCAAACGAGGACCAAAACGGGTGGAGCAGGGGAAAGGGAGCGATGGCGAGGGATGATCAGCGCAGTACAACCCTGGTGCGTCGGCAACTTGGGCGGCTACTCAAAGAGGCGCGCGAGGGTGCTGGTCTGACGCAGGAGCAGGCCGGGCGGCTACTGGAGATGGGCAAGGCAACGGTTGGCCGCCTCGAGAAAGGCGAGAACGACAAGGTCAAACAGCGCGATGTGGATGCGATCGGCAATGTGTACGGCCTGCCTCCGGAAAAGATTGCAGAACTGAAAGCCCTTGCGGCACAAACGGCTACAAAGCCGTGGTGGCAGGCATCTCGGCACCTGATCTATCCCGGATACAACACCTATCTCGGACTCGAGGCCGGGGCCTCACAGCTGCAGTTCTACCAACCACTGATCGTCCCGGGAATTTTGCAGACCCCCGACTATGCGAGAGCTATCGAACAGCCGTATCGCCCGACCGATACGCCCGCCGACGTTGAAACACGTGTAGCGCTGCGAATGCAGCGCGCAGCCGTGCTGACCCGCCGGTACAAACCGGCACGCGCAGAGTTCGTACTACATGAGAATGTCCTGCATACAGTCGTGGGATCCCGAGATGTAATGGCCGGGGTGTGCCGACACCTCGCCGACATGAGTACGCGGGAGAACGTCAGCATCCGTATCGTGCCGTATATGGCGGGAAACCCCACGCACACGGTTCCAACGCCGTACATCATCATCGACTTTCCGCCTGAAAGCCGTGAGCCTTCGGTCGTCTACACCGAGACCACGACAGGGACAATGATTTTCGAGGAAGAAGCGGACTTGAAAGAGTTCCGTGACATTCACGAAACCCTCGAGCGTGCTGCGCTAGGGGAGCAAGAATCGAAAGATCGTCTCCGGACGATAGCAAGGAGATACAAGCCGTGACCATCGACACCACCGGCGCACAGTGGTTCAAATCAAGCTTTAGCAGCGGCAAGGAAGCGTGTGTGGAAGTCGCTTGGCTGGCGGCCGGATACGTCGGGGTCCGTGACTCCAAGAACCCGACAGGTCCAGCTCTCGTCCTCACGCCCGGCGAATGGGACGCTTTCATGGCAGGTCTACAAGATGGGGAATTCAACCGGCCCGACGCTTAGTGCCGCGTCCGGGTAGCTTCTGCCGCATCGCGACTCGGTTCGGAGGGTTCCGTCGAACGCAGTCGAATGGTGGTCGCCCGCGCCGCACCGACCGCCGCATCACTAAGCACGGCGAGCCGGAACTGGTGGCGCAGGAAGGTATCTGGACGAGGGCACTGCCCTCGATCGACAGCGAGCGGCCCTATTTCGGGACAGGGCCGCTCGCCGTATCTCTCGGTATAGCGGCGCGGGGACCTGATCAGGTCTGGTCCGCTGGGCGCTTCGGCAGCAGGAAGACGACAATGCCCGCTATGACAGCGATGACGAATGTCCCGAAGGACGCGACCGCGAAGGCGTGGCCCGCGGCGGCGACCCTGCCGACTGCCGCGGGATGAAATGAGCTGAAGTAGACCGCGCCGATAATGGCTACGCCTACTGCTCCCCCACACTGCTGAGCAGTGGACAACGCCCCGGACGCGACACCGGCCGACTCCGGCTCGACGCGGCTCAGCACCGTGTTGAGCGCCGGGGTGATGACCAGTCCGCCACCGACGCTCTGCAGAACGAGGGTGGGGATCACCAGCAATGGAGTGATTCGCGGGCCGGACATCAGCAGGAGCCCGGTCGCCAGGTAACCGCTCGCCAGTATGATCGCCCCGATTTCCAGGACCCGTCGTCCATATTTCGGGATGGTCCGGCTCGCTACCATGCTGAATACGAAAAACGCGATGGCTGCGGGCGTGTAGACCAGCCCCGCCCCGAGCGCCGACATATCGAGGCCTTGCTGCATCGTCACCGACAAGGCCAGGTAATACGAGTAGATCAGCGCGTACAGGGCCAGGACGAGAATGATCCCGAGCGAGAACGAGCGCTGTCTGAACAGCGTCAGCGGTACCAACGGATCTCCGTCCCGCCGTTCCAGGTCCCGCTCGATCGCGACGAATAGGCCGAACGCGACCGCGCTGCCCGCGAAGCAAGCCCAGACCCACCATGGCCAGCCTGCCTCCTGTCCCTGGATCAGCGGGAGCACCAGGAGGAACAGTGCCGCGCTGAGCACCAGGACGCCGGGCATGTCCAGCTTGCGGGTGGCGGCTGAGCCTGTCTGCGGCAGGTATCGCACGGCTAGCACGAGCATGACGATTCCGATCGGCACATTCACCCAGAACACCAGTCGCCACCCGGAGTCGAACAGATTGGCGCCGATCAGCAGTCCGCCGATGACCTGGCCGCCGATGGTGGCCATACCGATGACGATGCCGAGCACGCCGTATACGCCGTGCCGCCGCGCCTCGGGCACCAGCACCGTGACGTACGCGAACACCTGGGGAACCATCAGGGCAGCTCCGAGGCCCTGGATGACACGCGCGGCGATAAGGCTGCCTGCGTTCGGTGACAGCGCGCACGCGACTGACGACAGCGTGAACAGAGCTACCCCGAGAAGGAAAATCCGCTTGCGGCCGTACAGGTCGGCCAGGCGCGTAGCGGTAATGATGAAGACCGCGTAACTCAGCTGATAACCCGCCAGAACCCACTGGATATCACCGGAAGAGGCATGCAGGTCCGTCACGATAGAAGGGTCGGCGACCACGACGATGAATGAGTCGAGGACAGCAATGAATAGGGCGGTCAAGACAATCGATATCGTCATCCATGGAATCGCGTCGGCTTCCACTACCGGCTGGATAGCTGACCGCTGACTACTTGCCATGAGAAGAAGCCTCTTTCACTAGGGAATCAGCCAGCTTTTTGACCACCTCGGCCGCCATCACGGCCTGGCCCGAGGTCGAGAAGTGGATTCGATCCGCGCTGAGCAGGTTGTCGCGGTCGTTGATGGGGTGATCCCACATGTCCACCACGAGGGCGTCGTATTCGGCAGCGAGCTTTCGCACGATCTCGTTGACCGCCGCAACGCGCTCCGGCCAGTCAGGGAAGACCGGGACGATATATGCCCTTCCGAGGGTGAACGTCGTCAGCAGAGCGCCGGTCCCCTTCGCCAGGTCGTACATCTGCCGAAGCGTTCGCTCGATCTCACCGAAATCCGGCCTGCGCCGCACGATGTCGTTGGCCCCGCATGGCAGGTGGAGCAGGTCCGGAGAGAACTCGAGCATGCGGGCCGCCTGGTTCTCGAGCGTCTGTGCGGTTGTTGCCCCGATCTCGGAGACATTGAGGTACTCCAGATCCGGACGGACCGCAAGTAAGAGCTCAGCAACCCGGTCTGACCAGCCCCGATCCTGGTAGCCCGGGGTTTGATCGCCGGTTCCCGCCGAAAGGCTGTCGCCGATAACGGCATACCTGCCCCACGGGGCTCCGGTCAGCAATGCCACGGCATCCGCGTGGTCGAGGCAGAACGGGTCGTTCGACTCGGTGAAGGTGTGTTGTGCCATTCGCAAGAGAATACGGTCGACCGTATGTTTTCTCAAGCGTTCGCGCGCATCGTTAAGTCGCGGACAATCTCATGGAGATCGGAAGGTGTTGGAACTCAATGCCATTCGGTTCGAGTTCAGTGTGCGAGCGCGTCGGGGAAGCCGAACATCGCGACCAGCGCCGGATCGTGGAGCGCGATCACGCGGGAGACTCCGGTAGAAGTTGCGGCCAGCACCACGATGCCGTTTGCGCGGAACGCACCGTCGGCGTCGCGGTAGTAGATGACGGCGGCGGGCTGGCCATTGGCCGTGGTGGCCAGCATCCGCCAGCTACCCGGCGCGCCGAGCACGTACGCGTCGAGCACATGGATGCAATTCATCCGGCCCACGTACCACTCGCGGAATGGCGTCGCCTCCAGCGTGGCGTCGGTGCGCAGCACTTGTTCCAGTAGACCAGCATCGGCGCGTTCGAAGGCTGCGATGTAGCCGTCGAGTAGCGCACGTGCCCGCTGGTCGGTTGGTTCGAGTAGTTCCTCGGGCTCCGGCTCCAGTTCGTCCAGCCGGGCGCGGGCGCGCTGCAGACCGCTCTTGACCGCCGCGGTAGTGGTGCCGAGGATCTCCGCGGTTTCGGCCGCGGAGAATGCCATTACCTCACGCAGGATGAGGATCGCACGCTGGCGGGCGGGTAAGTGCTGCAGGCTGGCGATTAGCGCCAGCCGTAGCGACTCGCGCGCGATCACCGCCGCGGCCGGATCATCAGCGGGTGGGGCGAGCCACCCGTCCGGCATCGGTTCCAGCCACGAAACATCTTCCGGCGCAACGTGACTCGGCGGGCGATCGGGTCCATCGTAAGGACCTGCCAGGCCCGAGGGCAGCACCCGGATCCGGCGCGGCCGCAACGCCGTCAGACAGACGTTGGTGGCGATCTTGTAGAGCCATGACCGAATCGAGGCGCGGCCCTCGAATCCGGCATAAGACCGCCACGCTCGAAGATAGGTTTCCTGAACCAGGTCCTCCGCGTCGTGGGCCGAGCCGACCATGCGGTAGCAGTGCGCCAGCAGCTCCCGGCGGAACCGCTCGGTTTCGGCGGCGAACCGGTCCTTGTTCGCCGCCTCCAGCGCATCCGCTGTCATGCCGCGAGTTTAGGTCGCCGCCAGGCGAGCGGACTCGCGATGGCATCCAAGTCATCCGCCGATAGGCGGTTGCCTCGCGGCGTCCGCTCGTGGTCCGTCGCCGGAGCCATCAATCGCTTGCGATACCGCTCAACCATTGCCGTGGATTGCCCGCTCGCCATGCGCTGCTCCTTATCCCGATCGCTCCCGCCGCTCGGGACCGTCACCCAGTACGACCGAGACGCTATTGCGAAGGAATCGAAGCCCAGCTCAGCGGCTGTCAGGGCAGCAGTGCCAGTTTGCCGGTCGTAGCGCGGGTTTCGAGTTGCGCGAGGACCTTCGGGCCGTCGGACAAGTCGTAGGCGGTGGGCCGAGCGGGGGCGAGCACGCCGGTGGCGATGAGTGCGGACAGCTCACCCATGAGCTCGCCGAAGATCTGCGGTGCGGCCTGGCTCAGCACGCCGATGTTGAGGCCGATGATGGTGACCTGGTGTTTGTACACCAGCTCCCAGTTGGTGATCGCGGCTTCACCGCCTGCGACGCCGTACACGACAATCCGGCCGATGACCCGCTTGGCCGCGGCCAGGCTGGCGTCGAAGGTGGCGCCGCCGGCGGACTCGAGCACCAGGTCGGCACCGAGGCCGTCGGTCCGCTTCAGTACCTCGGCGGCGAGATCGTCGGCGCGGGAGTCCAGGACGTGATCGGCCCCGAGTGCCCGCACAGTCTCGTGCTTGCCCGGCGCGGCCGTGGCGATGACCGTCGCACCGTAGTGCTTGGCCATGGTCACCGCGGCTTGGCCGGTCGCGCCCGCCGCGGCGTGGATCAGCACGGTCTCTCCCGCGGCGATGCGGCCCAGCGGCCGGAGTGCGGCCAGTGCGGTCGGCCAGTTCACGACCAGGCCCAGCGCCTGCTCGGCGCTCCAGTCCATCGGTACCGGCACCGCCGCGGCCGCGGGCAGGAGCATGTACTCGGCGAAAGCGCCGTCGCCGACGCCGATAACGCGGGCACCCGGCTGCGGGCCGGTCACCGCCTCGCCCACCGCCACGACCTCTCCCGCCGCCTCGAAACCCGCCAGATACGGTGGCTGTGGGCCGCCGAGGAAGGTGCCGTAGGCCCTCGAGATATCGGCGAAGTTGACGCCAGCGGCATCGACCCGGATCAGGATCTCGCCTGGGCCGGGCCCCGGTATCGGCGCGTCGATGATCAAACGCATATCCTGCGGACCCATCAGGGAGGTCTGCTGCAGGGCGCGCATAGTGCTGGGAATTCGCACAGCAATCAACTCTCTTTCTCGGCTTGCCTCGTCGCGGTCGGTGCCGCACCGTCGACATGTAGACCTCGGCCAACTCGGAAAGGAATCGGCGGCCGCAGGGAGCTGTTCGGATCGGCCGCAGCTCGGCAGCCTGCGGACGAGGTTCGCTGAGTGCGGCTACCGAAGGGTGTTCAGCTCGTCGGCGAACAGGAGGGCGGGGTCGAGCCAAATCCTCCTGAAACGACACGATCGTCGCAACCTCTCACATCGAGAGTGTTGCGACGACCGCGTGAACCCGAGCTCGGCCGGGGTTCGTCGTTATTTCAGGCTGCGGCCCAGGCGGGGCGCAGTGTATTCATCGGCGGACGATCGGCGAGGGAGACCTCCGTGCTGTGCGCGGTGAAAGCATCGCCGATCAGCGGGAATTGGGTCAGGGCGGCGCCGGAGTCCTGGACACCGCTGCGGCCGAGGACGGTGCCGAGGATTTGGCGGCTCATTACGCCCAGGTCGGCGAGTGGGCGGTTGCGGTGGGTGCGCACGCCGAGATTCACCTGGCCGATCGCGGATAGACCGAGGCGGTCGTAGGTGTCGAGGAGCAAGCCGATCTCCACGCCGTAGCCGGGGGCGAACGGTACCGAGGTGAGCAGTTCACGGGTGCCCGCGTATTCACCGCCGAGCGGCTGCAGCACCTGCGACAGTCCCGGACGCAATGCGGCGAGCAGCGGACGGGCCACGAGTTCGGTGACGCGACCGCCGCCGTGGGCGTCGACGGCACCGGCCTGCCGCAGCGGCCTGCGATAGTAGGCCTTCACCAGATGCATATCGTCGACCAGTAGCAGCGGCCCGAGCAGCTTCGGCACGAATGCGGGATCCGGGTCGATGAGATCGGAATCGACGAAGGCAATGACATCGCCGCTGGTTACCGCCAGCGATCGCCACAGCACCTCACCCTTGCCCGGCATCGGATCGAGTTCGGGGACGGCCTGTTCGCGACTGATCACCTCGGCACCCGCGGCCAGCGCGCGTTCGGCGGTGGCATCGGTCGATCCGGAATCGAGCACGATCAGCTCGTCGACCAGGTTGCCGAGCAGCGGTCGAATGCTGGCTACCACATCGGCGACGGTGTTCTCTTCGTTCAGCGCGGGCAGCACCACCGAAACGGTGCGTCCGCGCTTGGCGGCGATCAGTCCCTCGACCGTCCAGTCCGGGGTGTCCCAGGTATTCGTCGTCGCCCAGAGCGGGCTGTCGTGGTGGTGGAAATTCATACCAGACCTCGCAGGGTTCGTGCGGGGGGCCGGATGCCCTGTATCGCGGCGATCATGTCCACGACGCGCCGGGTATCGGCGACCTCGTGCACTCGGAAGACTCGGGCGCCGGCGGCCGCCGACCATGCCGTTGCTGCCAATGTGCCCTCCAACCGTTCGGATAGACCGACACCTAAAGTCTCCCCGATGAAATCCTTGTTGCTGAGCGCCATCAAGACTGGCCATCCGGTATTTACAAGAACGTCTATTCCTCGCAACAACTCGAGCCCGTGGTAAGTGTTCTTGCCGAAATCATGGGTCGGATCGATCAGAATCGAATCCTTGCGAACCCCGGCGGCGAGTGCGTCTTCAGCGGCCCGCTGCACGGTCCGGGTTACTTCGGCCACCACGTCGGCGTAGCGCACCCGATGCGGACGGGTGCGCGGAACAGCCCCACCGGTATGGCTGCACACGATGCCGACGCCGCGATCGGCGGCCACGTGCACCAAATCCGGATCGGCGCCCGCCCACGTATCGTTGATCAGGTCCGCACCCGCCGTGACGGCCGCCTCGGCCACCTCGGCGCGCCAAGTATCGATGCTGATCAGTAGCTCCGGATACTTCTCCCGAATCGCCGCCACGAACGGGACCACCCGGCGAGCCTCTTCCGCCGCATCGACCACAGTCCCCGGCCCGGCCTTGACCCCGCCGATATCGACCAGATCGGTGCCCTCGTCGACGGCCCGCGCGACCGCGTCCATGGCTGCCGCATCGGTGAAGGTCGCACCCCGGTCGTAGAAGGAATCGGGCGTGCGGTTGACGATGGCCATCACCAACGCCCGATCCGTCGCCACCGGCTTGCCGCATAGGGTGGGAAGCGGCGCTGCGGTGGGGCTGAACATGCACCCGACTGTATCTCCCCCGCCTCCCCGGGTTACTTAGGCCATATAAGTAAGTGCGGTGCCGGCCCCAGGCGTGGCGTGTTGTCAATTCTTGGGCGCGCGGGCCGCGGCGACGTCGGCGGCGTATTCGTCGTAGGCCGGGACGTAGCCGTCGGTGCGACCGGCGAGCACATACAGCTGGCCCTCGGCGTCGGATTCGTAGCCCTGCTTGCGGAGTTCAACCTTGCGGCTCTTGAACGTCGAGGTCTGTTCGAGTTCGGCGACGACCCGAATGAACAGCGGGACCGCATAGCCGGGCAACCTGGAGTAGGCCAGTTCGGCGAGCGCGCGGCCATCGAATTCGGCATCCGGGTGCAGCGTCACCGCCGCCATCCCCGCCTTGCCGTCGGTGCCTGGGATATCCACACCGAATACGACCGCCTGCGAGATCGCGTCGGATTCGGCGAGCACACCCTCGACCTCGGTGGTCGCGACATTCTCGCCCTTCCAACGGAACGTATCGCCGAGCCGATCGACGAACGCGATGTGATGCCAGCCCTGATCGCGGACCAGATCGCCGGTGTCGAACCAGACATCGCCGTCGGTGAAGCCGTCGCGAACCAGCTTCGCCTCCGAGGCGGCCTTATCGGTGTAGCCGTCGGCGGGCGAACGATCGGTGACCTTCGCCAGCAGCAGACCGACCCCGCCGCGCGGCACCCGGCGCAACCGACCGTCCTTGTCGCGTTTGGCCTTTCCGGTCGCATCGTCGTATTCCACGATGGCATAGGGCAGCGGTCCGAAGCCCGCGGTGCGATCCACACCGAAGGCATTCACGAAGGCGATATTCACCTCGCTGGCACCGTAGAACTCCACGATCCGGCCGATGCCGAAACGGCTCTTGAACTCGTCCCACAGCTCCGGCCGCAGACCATTGCCGACCGCGAGCCGCACCCGATGCTGCCGATCGGTCGGCTTGGCGGGCTGATTGACCAGGTAGCGGCAGAGTTCACCGATGTAGATGAATGCGGTCGCCTGCTCCCGGATGATCTCGTCCCAGAACCGGGAGGCGGAGAACTGCCTGCCGAGTACGAAGGTGCCGCCCGCGGCCAGCACCGATGACAACGCGACGGTCAGTGCGTTGTTGTGATAGAGCGGCAGGCAGCAGTACAGAGAGTCGTTGCCGTGCAGGCGAATTCCGAGTCCACCGAGTCCGGACATGCTCTTGGTCCAGCGCAGATGGGTCATCACGCTGGCCTTGGGCAGGCCGGTGGTACCGGAGGTGAAGATCAGGAAGGCGCGTTCCTTGGCGGTGATCTGCGCGCAACTCGACGGATCGGCCGGGTCGGCGTCTTCGGCCGCCTTGTGCAGCTCTTGCGAAAAGAGCACGTTGGCAAGTGGTTCGGCGAGTGAGTCGAGTGCCGCCTGGCACTCTTCGCCGACTACGTTGAGCACGCTGTCGAGCAGTCCGAAGCTGTGCGCAAGCACCTGGTCACGCTGGTGGTGGTTCAGCAGGCCGACCGTCGCACCGAGTTTCACGGTGGCCAGCACCACGAACAGCGTTTCCGGGCGATTGGTCATCAGCACGCCGACCACGTCACCGCGCTGCACGCCACGGTCGGCCAGCACCCGCGCGTAACGATTCACCTGGGCGTTGGCGGCGCGGTAGCTGAAGGTTTCGCCCTCGCACTTCAGGAACGGCCGGTCCGGATGCCGGTGCGCGTTGCGTTGGAAATACAGACCGACCGAGGACTTGTCATCCGGCCCCACCAGCATGCCCAGCGCGCCGCGCAGCATGGACGGTGCGTCCAATGCCATGGGCGGCAACCGCTTCGCGATATCGAATAGGCTGACCTTCGGGCGGGCCGCGGTGCTCACTGCGTCAGTTCTCCTCGTCGAGAATGGAGCCGGGTTCCCGGGTCACCTCGGCAGCCTGCACTGGTTTCAGCGCCGCGAAGGCAGCGGATAGATCGTCGACCACGGTGATCCGGGCCATGGCCGACTGGGACACGAACTTCCGATCGTAGAGTTGGTCCAGCCAGTCGAACAGACCTCGATAGAACCCATTGGGATCGAGCACAACCACTGGCTTATCGTGTTGGCCCAGATAACCGCCGGTCCAGGTTTCGAAGAACTCCTCTAGCGTGCCGATGCCACCAGGCAAAGTGAGGAAGGCGTCGGCGCGGTCCTCCATGACCTGTTTGCGCTGGCGCATGGTATCGGTGACGATCAGCTCGTCGGCATCGACATCGGCTACTTCCTTGTGCACCAAGTGTTTCGGGATCACCCCGACGGTGTGCGCACCGCCCGCGCGGGCACCGGTGGCGATCGCGCCCATCATCGAGACGTGGCCGCCGCCGGACACCAATTGCCAACCCCGCCTTGCGATCTCGGTGCCGACCCGGGCGGCGAGGGTGAGCATCGCCGGATCGGCGGTGCTGGCCGAGCAGTACACGCAGACCGCGTATCCGTCCTCGCTCACCACTGATCCTCCGTCCCGAGAGCTTCGGTGTCGGTGGCACCGTCCGCGGTGGCCAGGATGATCTGCACGACCTCCTCGACGCTATCGGTCACATGCAGCAGGCCGAGGTCGCCGGGGGAGATCTTGCCCGAGCCGCCGAGTGAATCGCGCAGCCAGTCGACGAGTCCGGCCCAGTACTTGCTGCCGAACAGGATGATCGGGAAGCGGGTGATCTTGTGGGTCTGCACCAGGGTGAGCGCCTCGAACAGCTCGTCCAGGGTGCCGAATCCGCCCGGCAGACAGATGAATGCCTGCGAGTACTTCACGAACATGGTCTTTCGCGCGAAGAAATAGCGGAAATTGATGCCGAGATCGACCCATTCGTTGAGGCTCTGCTCGAACGGCAACTCGATGCCGAGCCCGATCGAATACCCGCCCGCCTCCGACGTGCCGCGGTTCGCGGCCTCCATGACGCCAGGTCCGCCACCGGTGATCACCGCGAATCCGGCCCGCGCCAGCGCACCGCCGATGGCCATGGCGGCGTGATACTCCGGATGCCCCGCCGGCGTGCGGGCCGAACCGAAAACGGTGACCGCGCGCGGCAGTTCGGCGAGCGCACCGAAGCCCTCGACGAATTCGGCCTGGATGCGCAGCACCCGCCACGGATCGGTGTGCACCCAATCGCTTGGCCCGTGCTGGTCCAATAGGTTCTGGTCGGCGGTGCCGCCCGGCTTGCGATCGCGGCGGAACATGATCGGTCCGCGGTACTTGGGTGTCGACTTCGGCGTGCTTGCGATCTCGCTATCGGCGGCTTCGGTGGACATGGCGCCCACGCTACCGGGATGTGCCGGTGAGGTAGCCGCGCAGCACCTCGGCGACCGAGGTGATCTGGGCGACCGGGACATGTTCGTCGCGCTTATGCGCGAGATTGGGGTCGCCGGGACCGAAGTTCACCGCCGGGATGCCGCGGGCGGCGAAGCGGGCGACATCGGTCCAGCCGTATTTGGCGCGCACGCTGTCGGCGCCGACCACGCTGATCAAATCCTTGGCGGCGGGTGCGGACAAGCCGGGCAGCGCGCCCGCGGCGGCGTCGGTGAGCTCGAAATCGAGTTCCAGTCCGTCGAATACCTCGCGCACATGTTCGGTGGCCTGGGCGACGGTGCGGTCGGGCGCGAAGCGGAAGTTCACGTCGACCTCGGCCTCGTCCGGAATCACATTGCCCGCAACGCCACCGCCGACGCGGACCGCGGAAAGGCCCTCGCGATAGACACAGCCATCGATATCGACCTCGCGGGCCTTGTAGTCGGCGAGCCGCTGCAGCACGGGGGCCAAGCGGTGAATCGCATTGTCGCCCTTCCACGATCGCGCCGAGTGCGCTCGCACGCCCTTGGTCGTGAGCCGCGCGCGCAAGGTGCCCTGACAACCCGCCTCGATAACACCACCGGACGGTTCGCCGAGAATGGCCAGATCGCCGACGAGCCAATCCGGGAGGTCGCGCTCGATGTGATTGAGCCCGTTGTAATTCGCGGAGATCTCCTCGCAGTCGTAGAAGATCAGCGTCAGATCGTGCACCGGTTCGGCGACGGTCGCGGCCAGATGCAGGAAGACCGCGTCACCGGATTTCATATCGACGGTGCCGCAGCCGTAGAGCTGGCGCTGCCCCGCCTCGTCCACAAAGGTGCTCGGCACGTTGTCGGCGATCGGCACGGTATCCAGGTGACCGGCGAGGATGACCCGAGTCGGCCGACCGAGGTTGGTGCGGGCGAGCACCACATTGCCATGCCGGATCACCTCGAACCCCGTCGTCTGCTCACGCACCGCCCGCTCGACCAGATCGGCGATAGCCGCCTCGTTCTGCGACACACTCGGGATGTCGACCAGAGCCGCGGTCAGCGTGATGGGGTCGGCGCGCAAGTCGATGGTCACGCGCCCCAGCCTACGACCGCCCGGACAAGGATCGGTCGACGTGGCTCACCATGGGCGACGGCAGGTGGGTAACCTCTGATGACGTGAGCATTCAGGGAGCAGCAGCAGTCGGTATCGCCAATGTGACCGCGGACGGGACGGTACTGGATACGTGGTACCCGAATCCGGAGTTGGGCGCGTTCGGTGACACCGGCACCAAGCGCCTGGACGAGGCACCCGCGGAATACGCGGCGCTGCTCGGATTCGACGAGGCGCGCGGGGTCGATGTGATCGCGGTGCGGACCACGATCGCCGATCTGTCGGCCGCGCCCGTGGACGCGCACGATGTGTACCTGCGGCTGCATCTGCTCTCACATCGGCTGGTCAAGCCGCACGAGGTGAGCTTGGAAGGGCAGTTCGGGCTGCTCAGCAATGTGGTGTGGACCAACCATGGTCCGGCCGCGGTGGAGGGTTTCGAGGCGACGCGCGCCAAGCTGCGTGCGCGCGGCCCGGTCACCGTGTACAGCATCGACAAGTTCCCGCGGATGGTCGATTACGTCGTGCCGTCGGGTGTGCGCATCGGTGACGCCGACCGGGTCCGCCTCGGCGCGCATCTGGCCTCCGGCACCACCGTCATGCATGAGGGCTTCGTGAACTTCAATGCGGGCACCCTCGGCGCCTCCATGGTCGAGGGCCGCATCTCCGCGGGCGTCGTGGTCGGTGACGGCTCCGATATCGGCGGCGGCGCCTCCACCATGGGCACCCTGTCCGGCGGCGGCACCACCATCATCTCCATCGGCGAGCGCTCCCTGCTCGGCGCCAACTCCGGTCTCGGCATCCCGTTCGGCGACGACTGCGTCCTCGAGGCCGGTCTCTACCTCACCGCGGGCACCAAGGTCACCACGCCCGATGGCACCGTGGTCAAGGCAGCCGAGCTCAGCGGCCAGAACAACCTGTTGTTCCGCCGCAATTCCACTACCGGCGCGGTCGAGGTCGTGCACCGCAAGGGCACCGGCATCGAACTCAACGCCGACCTGCACGCCAACGACTGAGCCGGGCTCCTCCGCCTCCCTCGGGCGCGCGGTCGGACAAGGCGTCATCGCCAACACGACCACGGCCAGCACCACACCGACCGCGATCACCGCCCGGCAGTGCGTCATCGCCGACGGCGCAGTCCCATCGGTAATGACGTCGCACGACCGACCACACAAAATCGCGACATCCGAAACACCGGCGGGCATGGCGAACACCACCATGGCCGGCACCGACCGCGATAACCGCCCAGCACGGGCGATATCGCGCCGTGCCCGTGCGGTGGATGTCTCGATACCACCACGCGTAGGGAGGGCTGTCAGCTCTTCACCCACATGCGCACGAGTTGTCGCACCGAACGAGGCGGTCCTAACCGTTGGTGACGCCCGCCTCCAGGCCGAAGGCGATCACTCGGGTCGGGTGGATGCGGATCATCTCTCGGGAGACGCCGGAGATGTAGGGCTCCACGTCGGTCAATTGTTCCGCGGTGCCGCGGATTTCGAGGCAGCGGACGCGCCATGGTTGAACCGAGGCGACATCGTCGACGACGAAGGCGATGCGGTTATTGGTGGCGATATTGCGGAATTTCCAGGACTTGCCCATATTCCAGCCCGCGATATCGATGGTGCCGAGTTCGGCGTTGTAGCGGAAGCCGACCGGGCTGTTCTGAGGTGAGCCGTCGGGGCGGACGGTCGCCAGTCGGCCCAGGCGCTGGGTGGCCAGGTAGTCGATCTGTTCGGGTGTCAGTGCTGCGCTCATACCGGCGACCGTAGAACCTGAACCGAAGTGGAGGTCAAGTCAGCCGAGCAGCTTCTTCTGCACCTTTCCCATCGCATTGCGCGGTAAGGAATCCACCACGCGGACCTCGCGCGGACGCTTGTGCACCGAAAGCTGTTCGGCCACATGCTCGATGAGCGTCTTCTCGATGGAATCCGGTGCGCTACCGCGCAATACGACGTATGCGACGATCCGCTGTCCCAGATCAGCATCGGGGAGGCCGACGACCGCCACCTCGGCCACATCCGGATGTCCGAGCAATACGGTTTCGACTTCGCCCGCACCGATCCGGTAGCCACCGGACTTGATGAGATCGACCGATTCCCGGCCGACAATGCGATGGAAACCATCGGCATCGATCGCCGCGACATCGCCGGTCTTGAACCAACCGTCCTCGGTCCAGCATTCGGCGGTCGCCTCGGCCCGGTTACGGTAGCCGTCGAACAGCATCGGCCCGCGAACCTGCAGGCCACCGATGGTCTCGCCGTCATGCGGGACATCCGCACCGGCCTCGTCCCGCAGCCGCGTCTGGACACCCGCGACGGGCGTGCCGACCCATCCGGGACGCCGTTCCCCATCGAAGCGCGTGGACAGCGTGATCATCGTTTCGCTCATCCCGTACCGCTCGATCGGCGCCTGCCCGGTGAGTTCGCGCAGCCGCTCGAACACCGGCACCGGCAGTGGCGCACTACCCGATACGAGCAGCCGCGCATCGGCCAATTGCCTTGCCACATCGGGATCTTCGACAATGCGGGACCACACGGTCGGTACCCCGAAATAGAGCGTGCCCCGCGCATCCGCATATGCCTGCGGCGTTGGCTTGCCGGTGTGGATCAGCGGACTGCCCACCCGCAGTGGCCCGAGCACACCGAGGATCAGCCCGTGCACGTGGAACAGCGGAAGGCCATGCACCAGAACGTCATTCGACGTCCAGGCCCATGCGTCCGCGAGTGCGTCGAGCCCGGCGGCGATGGCACCGCGATTGAGTACGACCCCCTTGGGCAGACCGGTCGTCCCGGAGGTGTAGAGCACGAATGCCGGTGTGGCAGCATCCGGTTCGGGGTAGCTGTGCCATGAGCGCGCGTGCACTCGCACCGGGACGACGGGCAGATCCGACCCCTGCGGCGCCTCACCCAACCACGCCTGCGCACCGGAGTCGGCGAGGATATGCGCCAGCTCGGCGGTCCCCGAATCCGGTGGTACCGGCACCACCGTGACCCCGGCGATCAGACAGCCGACCATCGCGAGCACCGTCGTCACGGTCGGCCGCGCCAGTACCGCCACGCGGTCGGCGCGCGCGATGCGCTCGGCCACCGACGTTGCCGCACCGAGTAAATCACTGCGCGACAGTGTCACCCCGTCGATGGTGACGGCATCCGGTATATCCGCTCCCCCGGCGACAGCAAGCGGATTGAGTGATCGAAGCAGCAGCGGCGGACCGAATGACATGCGCTCACGCTACTTCGGCAGTACTGCGCGCCACCACGCTCCCCCTCGAGGACAACGTGACGGTTGACACGCCCATGAGACAGTGAGAACGTCTAAGCAAAACCTTCTCACCGATGAGACCGGGGTAGCTGATGACCAGCCCGTTTCGCAAACCCGCGCCCACGCCCGCCGAGGACAGCTTCGATATCGAGCGGTACCTCGACGGTGTCGCCGCATTCTTCGGCGGAACGGCCAATGTCATCATGCAGCTCAGCACGCTGCCGGTTGGCTACGGCGTGCTGGAGAGCACGGTCGACA
Organism: Nocardia sp. NPDC050630; assembly: GCF_044457245.1. Taxonomy (NCBI): domain Bacteria; kingdom Bacillati; phylum Actinomycetota; class Actinomycetes; order Mycobacteriales; family Nocardiaceae; genus Nocardia; species Nocardia sp. NPDC050630. The sequence continues at coordinate 14,529 of NZ_JBITGN010000012.1, read as the reverse complement.
GCGGCAAGGTCATGCTGCATCCGATCAAGCGGCTGCGCACCACTCTCACCTATCTCTCGGTCGCCATGCTCGGCACCGATGATGAACGCGACGCCTATCGCGAGGCCGTGAATCTGTCGCATCGCTCGGTGAAATCGACCTCGGCGAGCCCGGTGAAGTACAACGCCTTCGATCCAGCACTGCAACTCTGGGTCGCCGCCTGTCTCTATTGGGGTGCCCGCGATCTCTACGAGCGCATGCACGGCCCGATGAACGACGCCGACGCGGAAGCCTTCTACCGCTACAGCGCTCGACTCGGCACCACGCTGCAAATGCATCCGGAAATGTGGCCCGCCGACCGCATCGCCTTCGACGAGTACTGGACCGAAAACCTCGCGAAGACCACCATCGATCCCCCGATCCGCGACTATTTCAACGATCTGATCGATCTGAAGATGCTCCCGCGCCCCGCTCGCATGCTGTTCGCGCGGTTCCACCGGTTCATGGTTACCGGACTGTTGCCCGAACATCTGCGCGACCAGATGGGCATGACTTGGACCGAGGACGACGATCGGAAACTCGCCAGAATCCTGCACGCCACCGGCTCTATCACCGCCCGAATACCGAAGCAGGCCAGATTGTTTCCGATCAATGCCTACCTATGGGATATGCGCATCCGCAGGCGGTTCGGCCTACGGATGGTGTGACTCGGGGCGGGTTGGCTACAGCCGGAACGAGACGACCACATGCTCGCGCGCGAACTTGCGGATCGCGGTGTCATCGTCGAGCGGAAGGACCGTTTGCGGAGTCAGCGCCAAGGACAGCGCCGTCCGCGCGATCATCTCGGCGACCGGCTCTGGATCGTATTCGGGCAACTTGCCCTCCCCCTGCAGCCGGGTAATGAATTCGGCCAGATAGTCGCGGCCGAGTTCGAGCACCGGCGCGCCCTTCACGGTGAGGTACGGCAGCACGATCTCCGGCTCGGTCTTCAACAATCGGTGGAGCAGCTTATTGCCGCGCAGTCCGTTCAGAAACGCGACGAACAGCTCCACGATCTGATCCTCGGCACCGGCATCGCGATCGACCTGCCGCTGCTGCGCCGCATCCACCTCCTCGACGAACTGCCGTGCCTGCCGCATCCCGACGGCCTCGATCAGATCGGATTTGCTCGCGAAGCGCCGATAGAGGGTGGCCAGCGACAGCCCACACCGCCGCGCGACCTCCACCATGCTGGTCCGCTTGATACCGAAATCCAGGAACGCCAACAGCGCGGCATCGAGCACCCGCGTCTGGTTGCGATCCTCCGGACCGGTGCTACGCACCAACGCCAGCAGTCTGGTCAGCGTCGCCATAATATCCACCCCTATTTCCGCTCCGATGACACGATGACACCGATAGCATCGCATGCCATCAACCCGCACCGCCCACGAACGCACGTTCGTCGCCGCATCCGACTGGGTAAACGCCGTACCAGGGGACCGTTTGACACGCTATCGAGATGATGAGAAGGTAAGTACCAATTCTTCTCATCACCTTTCGATCGCCGCTGATAAACCCCGAAAGACGAGGCCAACGATGACCTTGCCGCTACCCGTCGAACCACCCGATCCCGGACCGACCTGCCGCTACGGCACCGTCGACAACTTCGCGATGGACGAATTCTGGAGCGGCGTCGCGGCCTTCCTCGGCGGAACGGCCAATGTCATCATGCAACTCAGCCTGCGTCCGGTCGCCTACGGCGTCATGGAGAGCACGGTCGAATCCGGCCGCATCGATGTGCACCCGTGGAAGCGGACGCGTACCACGCTGACCTATCTCGCGGTGGCACTGATGGGCACCGAGCAGGATCGTGCGAACTATCGCGAGGCGGTCAACGGCTCACATCGCGCGGTGCATTCCGAACCGGGCGCGGCGGTCAAATACAACGCCTTCGATCCGAAGCTGCAACTCTGGGTCGCGGCGTGTTTGTATTGGGGCCTGGTGGATCTGGAGGAGCGCCTGCACGGGCCGATGGACGAGGACACCGCGGATGTGCTCTACCAGTACGCCGCTCGGCTCGGCACAACCCTGCAGATGCGACCGGAAATGTGGCCCCGCGACCGAAAGGCCTTCCAGGAGTATTGGAATGCCAATCTCGCGTCCAAGACCGTCGATGCCCGCACCCGCGCGTACTTCAACGATCTCATCGATCTGAAGATGGTCGCCTGGCCGTTGCGCATATTCGGTCCACTACAGCGGTTCCTGGTGACCAGTCTGTTGCCGCCACACCTGCGCACCGAGATGCGCATGGATTGGAGTGACCGCCAGGAGCGCTTCGCGAACCGATTGCTGCGTGCGATCGGCGCCGTGCACCGCATACTTCCCAAGCCCGCCAGGCTCTTTCCGATGAACCTGTGTCTGTGGGATATGCGCAGGCGGCATCGTCTCGGCAAGCCGCTCGTCTGAGCTCACCCACCCCGCCGGCTCCGCCGGCTGCCATCCCCTAGGACTTGCTGACCAGTGCACGCAGAAAGAATGTGAGGTTGGCCGGACGTTCGGCGAGGCGGCGAGTCAGGTAGCCGTACCACTGGCCGCCATATGGCACATAGACCCGCATGGCATTGCCCGCGGCGGCCAGTCGCAACTGCTCCGGATCGCGGATGCCGTAGAGCATCTGGTACTCGAATCGCTCTGGGCCACGGCCGGTTCCGGCGGCCAGCTGTTCGGCGGCGAAGATGAGCACCGGATCGTGAGTGGCCGCCATCGGGTAGCCGTCACCGCGCATCAGGATCTCCAAACAACGCAGGTAGGAATCGGTCACCTCGGCGCGACGCTGGTAGGCGACGGTATGCGATTCCCGATATGCACCCTTACACAAGCGAATTCGCGCTCCGGACAACTCGCGACAGTCCGCCTCGGTCCGATGTAGATAGGCCTGCAAAACCGCACCGAGCCAGGGGAATTCGGCGCGCAACTCACGAACCGTGGTCAGCGTGGCCTCGGTGGTTGTGTGCTCCTCCGCATCGACGGTGACCCACACTCCGGCCTGGGCCGCCTTGGTGCACAAAATACGCAGGTTCTCAGCGGCGATGGCCGGGCCGTCGACGGGAAGCGCTTGGCCGAGCGCGGATAGTTTCACCGATACCTCAGTGCGCGCCACGGCATCTCGGAAGCCGTTCAATGCCGCCAGATCATTGATCAGCGAAAGATATTCGGCCACCGTGGCGTCGGCCTGTGCCCGGTCGGTGGTGTTCTCCCCGAGGAAGTCGACGCTGATCAGCCGACGGCTCGCGAGCAGTTCCCGCGCCACCGGAATCAACTCGTCGCGGCCCTCACCTGCCACGAAGCGCCGGACGATCTGCGCTGTGATCGGCGTCCCGGTCAGGATGCGCTTCATCCGCGGTGAGGCGGAGGCCGCGAGTATGACCGGCCGCAATGGATTCATTCCGACCCCATGTGCGGATACCGGTAATCACCCGGCGGCACAAAGGTTTCCTTGATCGTGCGTGGCGCGACCCAGCGCAGCAGGTTCAGCGGCGAACCCGCCTTATCGTCGGTGCCCGAGGCGCGCGCACCGCCGAAGGGCTGCTGACCGACGACCGCGCCGGTCGGCTTGTCATTGATGTAGAAGTTGCCCGCGGCGAATCGCAGGGCGGCCGAAGCCTGTTCGACGGCCTTGCGGTCCTGGGCGAAGATCGCGCCGGTCAGCGCGTAGGGTGCCGCCCGCTCCACCTCGGCCAATATCGCCGCATAAGAGCCGGGTTCGGCATCGTCGTAGACGTGCACCGCGAGGATGGGACCGAAATATTCGGTGGCGAAGGCGTCGTCGCGGGGGTCGTCCACCACCAGCACCGTGGGTCGGACGAACCAGCCCTCGCTATCGTCGTATTCGCCGCCCGCCGGGATGGCGATACCCGCCGACTTGGCGCGTTCGATGGCGGCCACATTCTTGTCGTAGGCACGCTGATCGATCAGTGCCCCTCCGAAATTCGTCAGATCCGCGACATCACCGTAGCTGAGTTCGCGGGTCAGTTGCAGGAAGTCGTCACCGATCGTGCGCCAGACCGAACGTGCGATATAGGCGCGCGAAGCCGCCGAACATTTCTGGCCTTGATATTCGTAGGCACCGCGAATCAGCGCGGTACGCAATGCATCCGGATCTGCGGACGGGTGCGCGACGATGAAGTCCTTACCGCCCGTCTCCCCGACCAAGCGCGGATAGCCACGGTAGCGACCGATATTCGCGCCGACCTGGGACCACAGAAACTGAAATGTCTTGGTGGAGCCGGTGAAATGGATACCCGCCAGTCGCGGATCGACGAGCGCGACCTCCGACAGTTCGACACCGTCGCCGGTCACCATATTGATGACACCCGGCGGCAGTCCGGCCGCCTCCAGCAGCCGCATCGTGTAGAAGGCCGCGAGCGTCTGCGTCGGCGCGGGCTTCCATACAACGGTATTGCCCATCAGCGCGGGCGCGGTCGGGAGATTGCCCGCGATGGCGGTGAAGTTGAACGGCGTGATGGCGTATACGAAACCCTCCAGCGGGCGATAGTCCATCTGGTTCCACACACCGGCGCTCGACTGCGGCTGCTGCTGCAGAATATGGCGCGCGAAGGCGACATTGAAGCGCCAGAAGTCGACCAATTCGCACGGCGCATCGATTTCGGCCTGCTGGACCGTCTTGGATTGACCGAGCATGGTCGCCGCGGCGACCGTCTCCCGCCACGGCCCGGCCAACAAGTCCGCCGCACGCAGGAAGACGGCCGCCCGCTCGTCGAACGACGTGCTGCGCCAGCCCGGTGCCGCCGCGAGCGCGGCATCGATGGCACCGTGGGCTTCCGAATGCGTGGTGTCGGTATAGGTGCCGAGCACATGCCGATATCGGTGCGGAGCGACGATATCGTGCCGAGCCCCGATACCCGGCCGGTGTTTGCCGCCGATGACCAGCGGAACGTCGATGGGTTCGGCGGCGATCTCGGTGAGCTTGGTGATCAGCAGTTCTCGCTCAGGGCTACCCGGCGCGTAGGAATGCACCGGCTCGTTGCTGGGGACAGGGACTACCGTGACAGCGTCCATACCCCAAGGCTATCGCCGTTTCCGGTCATCGGGCACGACTGCGGGACGTGTCAGCTCAGGCGTTGCGCCGCGGCCTCGATGCGTTCATCGGAGGCGGTCATGGCGATGCGCACGTACTCCCCCGCGCCCGGTCCATAGAAGTCGCCCGGTGCGGCGAGGATGCCGCGCTCGGCCAGCCAGTCCAGGGTGGTGCGGCATGGTTCGCCCCTGGTGCACCACAGATACAGGCCCGCCTCGGAGTGATCGATGCGGAAACCCGCTTGCTGCAAGGCCTTTCGCAGCACCTCGCGGCGCGCACGGTAGCGCTCACGCTGCGCCGCCTCGTGGGCGTCGTCATCGAGTGCGGCGGCCATGGCCGCCTGGATCGGGAACGGAACCATCATGCCGGAGTGCTTGCGCACCTCGAGCAGTTCCGCGACGAGTTCCGCATCGCCCGCCACGAATCCGGCGCGGTAGCTGGCCAGGTTGGAGGTCTTCGACAGCGAGTGCACCGCGAGCAGACCGGTGTGGTCGCCGTCGCATACCTCCGGATCGAGGATCGAGACGGCTCGGCCCTCCCAGGCCAAGCCCAGATAGCACTCGTCGGAGGCCACGACAGCGCCGCGCTCACGCGCGAACTGCACCACTTTGCGCAGATGCTCGACACCGAGCACCTTCCCCGTCGGGTTCGACGGGGAATTCACATAGATAAGGGCAGGCGATTGCGGACCCAATTGGGTCAGCCCGTCCGCTCGCGCCACCCTGCTACCGGCGAGCAGCGCACCCACCTCGTAGGTCGGGTAGGCGACCTCCGGGATGACCACCAGATCGTTCGCGCCGAGGCCGAGCAGTCGCGGTAGTCCGGCGATCAGCTCCTTGGTGCCGATCACCGGCAGCACCGCGGCCGGGTCGAGTCCGGTGATCCCGTAGCGCCGCTTCAGTGCGTCTACCGCCGCGACCCGCAGTTCGGGCGTGCCATGCGTGGTCGGATAACCAGGCACCGCGGCGACCGAACTCAATGCCGCACGGATCAGCGGATCCACTGGATCAACCGGCGTGCCGACCGATAGATCGACGATCCCGTCCGGATGCGCGGCGGCCTTCGCCTTCACCGACGCAATGGTGTCCCAGGGAAAATCGGGCAGCAGAGCGCTGACCCGGCGACGCGGTGACACAGTACTCACTCAGTACCTAAATTACTCATTCAGTCGCCATCGGCGGCAGCTCTTTGATGAACGGCGGGTCGTAGTCCACCTTGCCGACCTTCGTCGCACCGCCGGGCGAACCCAGCTCGTCGAAGAAGTCGACATTGGCGTTCACGTATCCGCTCCACTGGTCCGGAGTGTCGTCTTCGTAGAAGATCGCCTCCACCGGGCACACCGGCTCACATGCACCACAGTCCACGCACTCGTCCGGATGGATGTACAGCATCCGACCACCCTCGTAGATGCAGTCCACGGGGCATTCTTCGATGCATGCCTTGTCCTTCACGTCAACGCACGGTTCAGCGATGATGTACGGCACTGCCGCTCTCCTAGTCTGTCCTCACGGGGATACTCCGCCCAGCGTCACACTAGCCCGGCAGCCCAGGTTACTCCGGGTCAGCCTGCCCTAACTAACTTCATCCCGGATGCCATTCGCTGGATATGAAATACCACTGACATCCGCGCCTTTGCGAATCGTCCGAGTGCGACGACCGGGAATCCGGTGTCGCCTAGCCCACCGTCAGTGGCAGCGCCGCGGAGATCTTCCGTGGTGGCACCCCATAAGTCGTGGTGCGTTCGCGCACCGGACGGTCGATACCCTCGGCTATCTCGGCGAGCTCCGCGACGGTCTTGGCGGAACCGTGCTGCGATCCGGCCATGCGGGAGATGGTCTCCTCCATCAAGGTACCGCCCAGATCGTTGGCACCCCCGTTGAGCATCATGCGGGTGCCCGCTGTGCCGAGTTTCACCCAGCTGGTCTGGATGTTATCGATGCGGCCGTGCAACATGATCCGCGCGAGGGCATGCGCCGCCCGGTTGTCGCGGATAGTCGGGCCCGGTCGCGCGGCACCGGCCAGGTAAAGCGGTGCGCTCTGGTGCACGAACGGCAGCAGTACGAATTCGGTGAAACCGCCTGTCTCGTCCTGGATTCCGCGCAGCACCCGCAGATGTCCGACCCAGTGCTTCGGATTGTCGACGTGGCCGTACATCATCGTGGAACTCGAACGCAGGCCGACCTGATGGGCTGTAGTGATCACCTCGACCCACGCCGAGGTCGGCAGTTTCCCCTTGGTGAGTACCCAGCGCACCTCGTCGTCGAGGATTTCCGCGGCCGTGCCGGGAATCGTGTCCAGCCCGGCTTCCCGCAGCGCCACCAGCCAGTCGCGGATGCTCTGGCCACCGCGAGAGGCACCGTTCACGATCTCCATCGGGCTGAACGCGTGCAGATGCATCGATGGCACCCGCTGTTTGATCGCGCGCACCAGATCGGCATAGCCGGTGACCGGGAGGTCCGGATCGATACCGCCCTGCATGCATATTTCGGTCGCGCCGTCGACATGTGCCTCCCAGGCACGATCGGCGACCTCGTCCATGCTCAGGGTGAAGGCGTCGGCATCACCCTTGCGCTGGGCGAACGCACAGAAGCGGCAGCCGGTGTAGCAGATATTGGTGAAGTTGATATTCCGGTTCACCACGTAGGTGACATCGTCGCCGTTGACGTCGCGGCGCAGTTGGTCGGCGAGTGCGGCCACCGCCTCCAGTGCTGGTCCGTCGGCCGTTGCCAATGCGAGGTATTCGGCGTCGGTGAGACCGGCCGGATCGTTTTCGGCGGCGCGCAGGGCGGCGAGCACATCGGAATCGAGCCGCTCGGGGGCCGCGACGGCGAGGTCACGAGCCTGTTCACGAATGGTGTCCCAGTCGCCGAAGGCCCCAACGACATCCTGGCCGAGTGCGGAATCGCTGCGGCTGTCGGTATTTCGGCCCTCGGTATCGATCGAGGTATTCAGGTCGATGCGGCCCGCGGATTCCCACGACTCGTCCGGTTCCTGCCAGGGCAGGCCGACCGGAATCGCATCCGGATTCGCAAGACCGGTCTTCGGATCGGTGAGCGCGGCGACGTGTGCGCCGATGCGCGGATCGACCCACGGGTTGCCCGCGCGCACGTACTTCGGGTGCGCCGAGGTGCGTTCGACGAGTTGGTAGCCTGCGGCCTCGGTGATTTCGCGCAGGGTATCGAGGTTCGGCCATGGCCGTTCCGGATTGACGTGATCGGGGGTGACCGGCGAGACGCCGCCCCAGTCATCGATGCCCGCATCGATCAGAGCCTGGCATTCCTCGTGCGACACCAGATTCGGCGGCGCCTGCACCGGAACGTCGGGGCCGAGCAGCAGCCGGGTGACCGCGATGGTGGCCCGGAACTCCTCCATACCGGCATCGGGAACATCGCGCATGGCGGTGTCGTCCTTGGCGCGGAAGTTCTGGATGATCACTTCCTGAATATGCCCGAATGCCTTGTGCTGCTTGCGAATCGCCATGATCGACTCGGCACGCTCGGTCAGCGTTTCGCCGATGCCGACCAGGATGCCGGTGGTGTAGGGCACCGAGAGCCGACCGGCGTCGGTAATCGCGCGCAGCCGAACCGCCGGATCCTTATCCGGACTTCCGTAGTGGCAGTTGCCCTTTTCGGTGAACAGCCGGGTGGCGGTGGTCTCGAGCATCATGCCCATGGACTGCGCCACCGGCTTGAGGCGCGAGATTTCCTCCCAGCTCATAACGCCCGGATTCAGATGCGGCAGCAGACCGGTCTCCTCGAGCACCATGATCGAGACGGCGCGCAGGTAGTCCAGCGTGGAGTCGTAGCCGCGTTCGTCGAGCCACTGCGCGGCCTCCGGCCAACGGTCCTCGGGCCGATCACCGAGGGTGAACAGGGCCTCCTTGCAGCCGAGCTCGGCACCGCGACGCGCGATCTCGAGTACCTCGTCGGGCTCCAGGAACATGCCCTTGCCCTCGGCGCGCAACTTGCCCGGCACCGTGACGAAGGTGCAGTAGTGGCATTTATCCCGGCAAAGCTTGGTCAGCGGGATGAAGACATTGCGCGAATAGCTGATGGTCTTCGGCCGACCCGCCGATTCCAGTCCGGCATCACGCACCCTGGCGGCACTGCGACACAGGTCGACGAGGTCAGCGCCCCGTGCGTGCAGCAGTACGGTCGCCTCGTCCACATTCAGTGTCACACCGTCGCGGGCCCGCCGCAGCGCGCGGCGCATGGCCGACGGCGTTGGCGGTGCGGGCGGGACGCTCGGGGTCGCTAGCTCGGTCACGCCCTCGATCATGCGCTACACATCCTGGGCTGTCTCCCTCCAGTGCTTGTGAGGGGTGATAACTGTGGGGTTTCACGCAGTATTCCGGATGGTCGGTGCGAATTATTCCCATGCAGGTAGGTGGGTTGGGGCGCAGGACGGAGACGGTCGCGCCGGGACGTGCAACCATGGCAAGCATGTCGCAGCCGCGCACGATCATGGCCGATCCGGCCTGGCGTCCGAGCACCAAGGCCAAGCTCCTGTGGACCATTCAAGCCGCGATCGGGTGGGTGATTCCGCTCGTGGCACTGATCTTGTGGATGGTCGTCGACTCCGAGCACCGTGGTTTGCAGTTGGTGGTGTTCGCGGTGGCGCTAGTGCTCGCGGCGGTGAGCATCGGGGTGATGCCGCTGTGGCGGTATGCGGTGCATCGGTGGGAAGTGACCGACGACGCGGTGTACACCAGGGTCGGGTGGTTGACGGTGGAGAGCCGGGTCGCGCCCATCTCCCGGGTGCAGACCGTCGATACCGAGCGCGGGCCGCTGGAGCGAATGTTCGGGCTGGCGACGGTGACCGTGACGACGGCGTCCTCGGCCGGTGCCGTGCGGATCTCCGAGCTCGATCTGCCGGTCGCCGAACAGACCGTCACCCGGTTGACCGAGATCGCCGCATTGCACCGCGGGGATGCGACGTGAGTACCTACCTACCGCTCGCGCCGGAGACCGAGCAGCCGTGGTTGCGGCTGGATAAGCGAATGTTATTGGTACACCCGGTCAACGAGGTCGTGAAGTTCATTCCGGTGCTCATCGGGTCGGTGATCCTGGGCACCAATACCGGTAATCCGCTATGGGGGCTCATCGTCTTGGCGGCGATCGTCGGGTTCGCGCTGACGCGCTGGTTCACCACTACGTACCGGGTCGGGACGACGGATATCGAGTTGCGGACCGGGTTGATTCAGCGCAAAAAACTGTCGGTACCTCGGTCACGGATTCGGTCGGTCGATATCGAGGCGGATTTGTTGCACCGGGTTCTCGGGCTCGCGGTGTTGGCGATCGGGACCGGGCAGCACGCGGATTCGAGTGAGAAATTCAAGCTCGATGCGTTGGACGCGGATGACGTGCCGCGGTTGCGGACGGTGTTGCTCGCCCATACCGCCGGTTCGCCGGAATCCACTGCGGAACAACAGGTTCCGAGCCTTCGGAAAGACCCGCCGGTGTCTGGGAACGCGCGGGAAATCGGTCATTGGCAAGCGAGCTGGGTGCGCTACGCGCCGCTGTCGCTGACCGGATTCGCCATCATCGCACCCATTGTCGGTTTGGCATTCCAGTATGGGTTCGACCAGATCGTGTTCAGTTCGCAGGCAGTGCACAGCATCGAGGATGGCAGTGCGGTCCGCATCGCCGTCGCCATCGTGCTGCTGGTCGTCGCGATCGTGGTGATCGTCAGTCTCGCGGCCTGTACGCGCTATCTGACAACGTATTTCCGACTGCGGGTGCTCGATAACGACCGCACGCTGCATCTGCGCCACGGCCTGTTCACGACCAGACAGATCACGCTGGATCTGGCTCGATTCCGCGGCGCGACCGTCAACGAGCCGCTGCTGCTCCGCATCGCCGGTGCCGCCGAACTCGAAGCCATCATGACGGGTCAGAGCCCGCGTCAGAAGATCCTGCCCCAGGCACCGCGCTCCGCGATCGAACGCACTCTCGCGGAATTACTCGCACCCAGGGCCGTCCGGCGCCCCGGTGCCGCCAACGAACTTTCGAGGCTCGGAGATTCAGCGCGGGAGCCCACCGTGGGCCGCGCGCACGCGACGGTGAGCACCGTAGCGCTGATCGCGCACGGGCCGGTCGCGCGCCGCCGTCGGTACACTCGCGCGCTCAGCCCGATCGCGATCATCGCGGTCGTTATGCTGATCAATTGCCTTGCTGGAGAATATTTTTCACCATGGTGGTGGCTGCTCCCCGCGCTCGCGGCACTGATCGCGGCCGCACTGGCAAACGACCGTTACCGAGGACTCGGCCACGCCGTTCTGCCCGCCACCGACGACAGCCCGGCCTGGCTCATCACCCGATCCGGCTCACTGGATCGCGACCGCGACTGCCTCGAGGCACCTGGTATCATCGGTTGGACTGTGCGCCAATCCTTTTGGCAGCGCCGCTCCGGCATCGCCACCGTGGTCGCCGCCACCGCGGCCGGTAAGAAGCGCTACCTCGTCGTCGATATTCCGCTCGACCAAGCCTGGGATCTCATCGAATCGGCAACCCCCGGCCGTCTCGGTCGCCGCTGATACTTGGTCACTCTCGCCAATCGAGTTCACGCATACCGAGTGACACCCGGAAGGGGTGCGCCGGAGTCAGGTGCGGCAGGCCGAGAGCGTCGGTCTGGGCATCCAGCGGCGGGGCCGTCAGCGCTTGTGGGCGCTGCGCCAGGACGGCGTGCCAGGATATGGTGCGGCGTTCCGAGCGCGGCTGGGACCGGGTCCTGCCGGAGGCGGATCCCACGGCAGGACCCCCGGCGAGTTCCTCGATGATGCGCCGTTTCATTCGTCGCTCGTAACCAACTGTCCGAGACCACCTCGCGCCCAGAATGGCGCGTAATCGCGCCGACTCGTGCGGTGTCGCTGACCGATTGCCAGCACCGTGCCGAGTTCAATGGTCAGCGTGGTCGAGACCCCGGTATCACGGACGCGGGAGTTACCCATCGCCGATCGCCGCATGCGACGGCTGCAGCGCGGCGATGAGTATCGACTCACCGCAATCGGCGGTTTAGCTGCGTTATCGCTGGATGCGCTGTCGAGTGTGGCCTACGGGCCCGAGGCGATCGTGCTGGTTCTTGTCGCGGCGGGTGCGGCGGCGGTGTCGTGGACACTGCCGGTTTCGCTGGTGATCGCGGTGCTATTGCTGGTATTAGTGCTGTCGTACCGGCAGGTTATCGCCGTGCATCCGGATGGCGGCGGATCTTACGCGGTGGCGAAGAAGGATCTCGGTCGCGGTGCAAGTCTGCTCGCGGCGGCGAGTCTGGTGGTGGACTATGTACTGACCGTCGCGGTGAGTCTCGCGGCCGGTGCGGCCAGTTTGGCCAGCGCGTTTCCGGTGCTGGCCGACCATCTGCTACTGATCACGCTGAGCGGACTCGCGGTGCTCACCGTGATCAATCTGATCGGCGTGGCCGAATCGGCGAAAGTGCTGATGGGGCCGACACTTCTGTTCATCGTCGCGATTGTCTCGGTGATCGTGGTCGGACTGTTCCGCGCGACACCGGTCGCGGTAATCGGTACCGATCCGGGGCCGATCGTGCCGTACGACACCGTCGGAATTCTCTTGCTGCTGAAGGCATTTTCGGCCGGGTGTTCGGCGCTGACCGGTGTCGAGGCGATTGCCAATGCCGTGCCGTCTTTCCGGACGCCCGCGGTACGACGGGCCCAGCACACCGAGGTGGCGCTCGGAGTGCTGCTGTGCACGATGCTGCTCGGTTTGGCGCTGCTCATCCGCCGCCATCACGCGGTACCGCGCGGCGATGTCACCCTGCTCGCGCAACTGTCCGCGGCGGCATTCGGGACCGGCTGGCCGTTCTATGTCACCAGTCTGGCCGTCACGCTGGCGCTGTGCCTGGCCGCGAATACCAGTTTCGGCGGCCTGCCGGTGCTGCTGTCGCTGCTGGCGAAAGACCATCGGGTCGCGCACCTGTTCGCGTTGCGCTCCGAGCGCCCGGTATTCCGCTATGGCGTTGCGGCCCTTACTATTCTGGCCGCTGTCGTGCTGTTGGTCGTGCATGCCGAAACCCACCGTGTGCTACCGGTTTACGCGGTCGGTGTGTTCATCGGGTTCACCATCAGCCAGACCGGGCTGGTGCGACACTGGCGCGAGCAGCGTGGATCCGGTTGGATTCCGCGCGCCATGCTCAACGGCTTCGGCGCGCTGCTAACCGCCGTCGCCGCCGTGGTTCTGTTCATCGAGAAGTTCGACGAAGGTGCGTGGCTGCTGCTGATCATTGTGCCCGCGTTGATAACGCTGTTCGCGCGCACCGAGAACTATTACCGCAGTGTGGCCGATCAGCTCAGCCTCGGCCGAATCCCTTTTCTCCCACCGCAATCACCGGATCAGGAACCGATGCTCATCGTGGTGCCGGTGGTCGCGGTCAGTGAAGTCACCGCGCGTGCCTTGCGCACCGCCCAAGCCTTCGACGGCGAAATCGTCGCCGTCGCAGCTGAAATCGACCCGGCCGCTACTCGGCGACTCAGCGCACAATGGAAGCAGTGGGATCCGGGAGTCCCCCTCACCGTCCTCCCGAGCCCACGCCGCAGTCTCATCACCACTCTCGTCGGCTACGTCCGCGCGCAAACCCGAGCCGGCCGTCAAGTGACCGTTCTGCTCGCTCAGGTAGAAGCCGCCCACTGGTATCACCGTCCCCTGCACAACCCGCGCGGCCCCGTGCTTGCCGCGACCCTGCGCGCCCGCACCGACGCCGTAATCGCCACCCTGGCCATTCGCCTCGACTGAATGCGCATTGCGGCCTTCGGGATCGGCGCGGAGTTCGGCGAATTCTGTCAGTGGCTGCTGAACAGGCCTGCGTTGCTTCGGATGTAGATATAGAGCAGCGGCGGGACCAATCCGCAGAAAAGAAGCAACAGGGTCCGCCAGTCGCTGCCCAGCATGATATCGCCGCCGGGGCCGGTTACCGAGCAGGTCAGGAACCCGAGGGTCCAGGCGGCGATGGGGAGCATCATCGCGCTGACGCGCTGGGTTATGGAGCGGACTCCCATCACCAGGAGCACATTGATCACGCCAGCAAGCACTGCGGACAGGGGGAAGGCAACGGTGTTGATGTAGGTCGGAAGGTAGAGGACCTCCAGGGCGAGGGTGATCAGGGCGTCCAGAATCAGGACGGCGATGATCACCGGGCCCAAGGGCAGGTTCTCATCGGCGCCGGAGGTGCGGTTCGGTGCCTTGTCGAAAGTGACCCTCACGCGACCGGCGGGAAACCGAGGAGAGTGAGCAGATGGCTCTGCATATCGACGAACGCGTACAGCACCGACATGTAGAGGTCGTGCTGTTGCTGCGCCCCAGGGCGCAGGCTGTCCACGAAGGCAGCGATGGCGTTCTGCAGATCCCAGTTGTACATGATCGGAGTCTAAGTGAGCGTCCGGAAACTTCGGTCATGCTCGGGTGAGTCGGCGTGACATGGTCATGATGGTGGCGATGTAGATCATGGCTTCGTGGTGGTCG